>JAMCRV010000039.1 GCA_023381555.1 Chloroflexota bacterium
CTCTTGATCGCTTTGGCAGCCGGAAGTCTATGCTCGACCAGCTTGACCGCATTGTGAGCGTCGCCCAACAATCGACGCGTACCGCCGCTGCAGGCAAGGTGAGCATGTTCGGCATGATTGAAGAGACAGCCCCTACCATCTTCTCGATTCCTCCTGCCCAACACGACCCTGCCACGCTGAAGCAATGCTACACCTGGGAACGCGAACTCCTCGGTGTGTACTTTGGTCAGCATCCACTCAACGGGCTGGCTCACCGGCTCCGCGAGCGCAACGTAATCGCCACCAGCGAGTTCACCGAGGACATCACCGGATCGAAGGTCACGGTAGGCGGCCTGCTCATAGCCACTCGCACCGTCACGACGAGATCGGGACAGTCCATGCTGTATGCCACGCTCGAAGATCTGAGTGGGACGGTCGAGGTCACCGTCTTCCCCCGCGTCTTTGATGCAACGCGCGACGTATGGGAGACCGATCGGATCCTCCTCATCCAAGGCAAGCTGGAGCAGCGCGGCGAAGGATTCCAGATCATGTGCGAAACCGTGCAGCAGTATGCTGAGGATGATCAGATCAGTATGCACCACCTATGCATCACCGTGCCACCGCTTCAGGACCCCGTGAGCGACCGGCTCCGCCTCGAAAACGTGGCGAAGGCCTTACGCAACGCGAAGGGCTCAGACACTGTGGAGGTGCGTGTGCGCACAAGCATCGGCACCGTCCGGCTCGACACATCAACCCTACGCACGCAGTGGACTCCCGAACTCGAGGAGCGTATCCGGCAGCTGCTTGGCCGCGAGGCAATCACCGTCAGTATCTTTCAGCCCGCCATACTTGCTGTAGCGAGTTGAATACGGCCGGGTAGCGATTGCTTCGTGACTGCCATTTCACTCATCGAGTGAGGCAGTCTAGCGCTTGCTCGTATACTCGGCGCACGGTGAAGCACAGACAGCAGCTAAAGGAGCATTCGGTTGGGGAACGTCTCGCTCGGATGGGGCATTATCGGTTGTGGAGTCATCGCACCATCGCACGCTCGTGCAGTGCTCGCGAATGCACCGGAGGCAAGGCTCGTTGGCGTATGCGACGTGGATATGGCGAAGGCTGAGAAGCTGCGCGATGAGTTCGGAGCTGAATTTGCCACGGACTCTATAGATGAGCTGCTGTCGAGCCTTGATATCGACTGCGTCAGCGTTTGTACGCCGAGCGGCTTGCACGCCCAGTGCGGGATCGAAGCAGCCCGTGCCGGGAAGAACATCCTCTGCGAGAAGCCTCTCGACGTCTCTCGCGAGCGGATGGACAGCTTTCTGGAAAACGTGCACACCATCGGGATCAAGCTCGGGTGCGTCTTCCAGCAGCGCACCCGGCCCCTTCACAGGAAACTGAAGACAATGCTCGCCAGCGGCGATTTCGGACGCGTGCTCTATGCAGACTTGAGCGGCAAGGACTACCGCTCGCCTGACTACTACAAGACGGCATCCTGGCGCGGTACGCTCCGCTACGATCGTGGCTGCCTCATGAATCAAGGTATCCACACTCTCGATCTCCTGCTCTGGCTGATTGGCGAGCCAGTGGTCGAAGCAGTGGGATTCTGGGATCATCTTGCCCGCGACATCGAAGGAGAAGACACCATCGCCGGGAGCCTGCGCTTCAGCAGTGGGGCACTCGCATCTGTGCTCTACGCCACGAGTAGCTCTCGAGGGAAGCTCCCTCAGCACATTGGCATCCACTGCACCAAGGGCAACATCATCCTGGGGAGCGCTGAGCCGATTGTTGAGCTGCGCGGCGAGCGTCTCAACTTGGACAGCACCGGTGCCATCAATGCGGAAGGGCAGATGGCAGTGCCGCAAGGGCACGAGTATCACGTCGCAGATCTCATTGCCGCTATTGAGGAAGATCGCGACCCGGAGATCACGGGCGAGTCAGCGCGCATCGCTGTCGATGTGGCGCTAGCCCTCTACGAAGCCTCCGACAGCCGGAGCGCCGTTCTTCTGAGAACGAGCTCTCCGTCGGGACGTTCAGCCGGCAAGGGGGGTGAGGAGGCAGACCCGGCGCTGAGGTAGGTCTTGTCGCCAGTGACATCTAGATTGGTGCGCCCGACCAGCAGATCTTCGCCCGCGCTGTCACAGTTTCAAGTCGGAATCTACAGCCTGTTTCAAGGGCATAACGACATCACGGGGCCCAGCAAGAGCCGGCGCAGCGATTGCTCAGGCAGCGGGCTCGGCAAACTGCTGGGCATGCAGGCGTGCATACGTTCCGCCACGTGCTAGCAGCTCCTCGTGTGAGCCCTGCTCGATGATCCGGCCGTGTTCGAGCACGAGCACGCGATGTGCCTTTTGAATCGTTGCCAGGCGGTGGGCGATGATGAAGGTCGTCCGGCCGTGCATCACGCGATCGAGGGCAAGCTGAATCAGCGCCTCTGTCTCCCGGTCGACATCCGAGGTTGCCTCGTCGAGGATGAGGATCGGACGGTCGGCAAGGATCGCCCTGGCAATAGCGAGACGCTGCCGTTCGCCGCGTGAAAGCTTGCCACCTCCTTGACCAATATCGCTGTCGTAACCATCCGGCAAGCGTACGATGAAATCGTGCGCGTTCGCCGCTTTCGCTGCCGCTTCGATCTCTTCAAACGTCGCTTCTGGGTGGGCGAAGGCGATGTTCTGGCGTACGCTCCCCCCAAACAGGTAGGTTTCCTGGAGCACGACAGCAATCTGGGAACGCAGCGATTCAAGCTTGACCGCGTTCACGTCGTGCCCATCGATCTCCACACGCCCTCGAGTGGCGCGATAGAATCTCGGGATGAGATTCACGAGGCTGGTTTTGCCCGCCCCTGTGGTGCCCACGAGCGCTATGACTTCCCCTGGCTGCACGTGCAGGTCGATGTCATTGAGCACTGTTTGTCCAGGTGTATAGCCAAAGA
>JAMCRV010000061.1 GCA_023381555.1 Chloroflexota bacterium
GAGCCGAAGACTCTATGGACTGGGCCGCAATCCCGACTACCTCGCAGGCAAGATGGAGAGAATTGTCTCGGCAGTGCGCTAGACATCCGCAGGCTTTCCGGTGACAAGGATCAGTTCGATCTGAGACAAGCGAGGATTAGCGCCGAATCGGTGCCGCAGAGCTCGTGGTGCCGACCGCGATCAGTTGATCTCGATCGAGCCAGGTCGTAGGACCACCAGGTACCGCATCGGCGGAGAGTCGGACTGCTTGCTGTCCACGAGTGTTTCGGCTTGACGCCGACTGTGCCCTGTGTGCTTGTCCGTCAGGGATTGGGCTACTGCAAGAGGTGAGCTTGGGCTCGAGGAACGCATCACAGCCCCGTCCAGGACGGGGCTGTGAGTGCGAAGTAGTCCTAGAACTCGACTGTTGTAAACTCCGACCATGAAGTAGGCCAGGAGCCGGGATAAAAGTAGGCCGATGAGTCGATGCCGTAAGCTATCCCCAGCCAGGCGTTGGGGAGAAAGGATGCTACGGCAATTGGAGCGAAGTGCAGTTCATCTACTAGCCAAGCGTGGCAAGAGTCAGCGGGAGATCGCTCGCGAGTTGGGACTGAGTCGAGTGACCGTGTCTCGGGTGCTTCGAGAGCCGATCGACAAGAAGCCAGCCAAGCGTAATCGGAGGTCGAGTGTCGATCCATTCGCGGACCAGATCAAGCAGTGGCTGGGTGAGAAGCTGACCATCGTGCGGATGCTCGAGTTGGCACGCGCCGATCCCGATCATCCCTACACCGGCGGACGCTCGGTGTTCAGCGACCACGTGCGCAAGATTCGCCTCGAGCAGGATCGTCTGCTCGCCGACGTGCCGATCGGTTTCGAGGGCTTGGCTGGCGAGTATCTTCAGGTCGACTGGGGTGAGGTGCGTCACTTCCCTTTCACCCAGCAGAAGCCAGCTACTCGCTACTTCCTAGCCTGTCGGCTGAAGTACAGCCGTTGGACCTTCGTGCGCTGGACAACTCGCATGGATCAGGAGACGCTGATCCGACTGCTGGTCGAGTGTTTCCTGACTCTTGGGTTCGTGCCCTGGGTGCTTGTCTTCGACAACATGAAAACCGTCACGATCGGTCGGGATCCTGACAACAAGCCAATCTGGCATCCGACGTTCCTGCAATTCGCGCGCGAGTTCGACTTCCATTCCGAGGCGTGCGCGGTTGGAGCGGGTAACCAGAAGGGCAGTGTCGAATCCCTGGTCAAGTGGGTCAAAGGCAACTTCCTCGTCGGTCGCTCCTTCGTCGACGATGTCGACCTGGATCAGCAATGCCTGGACTGGCTCAGATCGGCCAACTGCCGACCAAGCTCGGCGACCAGGGAGCCGCCCATTCTTCGACTGGAGGCTGAAAGAGCCAAGGGTAGTCCTCTGCCAGCTTCAGCCACCAACTACGGCTTCATCGAAAGCGCGCGGGTCAATCGTGAAGCTCTCGTCCACGTGCGTGGCAATGTCTACTCGGTGCCAGTCGCCAACGTTGGGTTGTCGGTGAGTGTGCGACTCCATCGGCAGACCATCGTCATCTGGCGTGACACGCTCTGTCTGGCCGAGCACACTCGCGCGCCAGACGGCGCTCACCGACGAGTGATCGTGCCCGAGCACTTCTCACCATTGTTTGGCAAGAAGCCTCGTGCTCGGATGATGCTGGAGCGCCAGGCTCTTCTGGAGTTGGGTGGCAGCGCGACGAGCTTTGTCGCCGGACTCTCACGCCGTCGACGAGACTGCCTGGGAGTGGAGATCAGCGCGCTCCACGAGCTCTACCAGCGCTTCGGCCAGACGGCGTTCCTGGCAGCGACGTCCAAGGCCGAACTCGCGGGCGTCTATCGGTCCGACTACGTGGCGCTGATGCTCGAAGCGCCCAGACCCGACGATGCTGGTGAGCTTGGGCTGCCTGGTGTGCCGAAGCAATCCGAGGTCGACCGACTCTTGAGCAGCTACGAGGAGTGGGTGAGCGGGGCTGGCCTGATTTCACCCGTGCCTAGAGGAGTCGAGCAACTGGCGGAGGTGACACGATGACGCTCGTGACTCCGACCACGACGCTCTTGACTGCCCCTAAGGTTCTCCTGGACACGCTGCATCTGGCTTACGCCGCCCAGGCGCTGCCGAATTGGCTCGAGCGTGCTTCCAGCGAGGAGTTAGGATACTCGGAGTTCCTCGTCGGAGTGCTCGAGGAGGAGATCGCCGCTCGGGCGAGTGCCCAGACCGAAAAGCGCCTCCGTCAGGCAGGATTCCCCTACGCCGCGACAATCGAGCAGTTTGACTTTCGCTTCCGCCCCGAGTTGAAGCGCCAGGTGGTATTACGCTACCTCGACCCAACCTTCGTCGAGCAGGCGAGCACGCTCACCCTGGTTGGCCCACCGGGGCTTGGCAAGACCATGTTGGCGATCTGCATCGCCACCAAACTCGTCCAGCTTGGCTACACTGCCCGATTCGTCACCGCTCAGGACCTCGCTGGACAGCTCACCCGAGCGATCACGCCTCTTGGACGCCAGAGAATCCTACGTCCATTGCTGGCTTGTGACGTGTTGGTCCTCGACGAGCTAGGCTATATCCCGACCGAGTCGAGCTTTGGTCCGGCCCTGTATGAGGTCATCGCGAGTCGCTACGAACGAAGACCGACGATCATCACATCGAACAAGAGTCTGAGTGACTGGTCGGCCATCACGCGGGACGTCAGTCTGGCGGCGGCGATCATCGATCGCTTGATGCATCACGGGCAGATGTTCTACCTGAAGGGACCGTCTTGGAGGATCAAAGGCCACACGACTGAGGAGGGCACGACAGCCCAACCGGAGGCATCGGCGTAGAGTGGCACACTTCTATCCCGGCCAGTGGCCTACTTGACCACCGGCGCTTACAGCTCTCGTCGACGCGGCG
>JAMCRV010000092.1 GCA_023381555.1 Chloroflexota bacterium
CCATCGCGGCGATGGCCTGCGCCCCGCCCACACGGTATACCGCCGAGACTCCGGCTACATCCGCCGCCAACAGGACGGCTGCCGGAATTGTTCCGTCCTTCGCGGCAGGAGTGGTCACCACAATCTCCTCTACGCCCGCCGCTTTCGCTGGCAGGGCCGTCATCAGGAGCGAACTGGGGTACGCAGCGGTTCCGCCGGGCACGTAGAGGCCGACTCGACCCAGCGGCCTGATCACCTGTCCGAATACCCCCCACGGCGAGGTCTCGAACCACGATCGACGAAGCGACTTGCGATGGAAATCCTGAATCCGCTCGGCCGCCAGCTCGAAATCGGTTCGCAGCTCGACGGACACCTGCCCGAGGGCCGCCCGCATCTGCTCCGGGCCGATTCGCAGCGGTTGATGATAAGCCCCATCGATGAGACGGCAGTAGTGCGCCAGGGCCGCATCGCCCTCGACGCGTACAGCAGAGACAATCCGCTCTGCAACCTGCAGCGGGGTAAGCACCTCGCCGAAGGTATCGAGAATCCGCCTGGCCAGGGCAGGGGTCGCCGCGAGCTGGTCCAGGCTTCGCCGGGACAGCAACATCACCCGGCCTTCGTCCACAGAGCGAGCTATACGCATCACGGCTTTCGGCGAGTAGTGAGTAGCGGGGAGCGAGTAGGAGGAGACTTTGCTCTGACTGCTCGCTTCTTGCCCGTTCGATTGTAACATTTCGAGATAGGGTGGTGCAGCTAACCTTGCTGCTGATAGCTCGTGATGCTATACTCGCGGAGCGTTAACCAGTCCTCTCAGCCTCTTCAGGTCCGGTGGTCAAGGTGGCAAACGACGAACAGAGACCGTTGGCAACCGACTTACTTCGAGCGCAGGACGATGAGGCCCTACAGGTCGCCTTTAACGACCGCATCATCCAGGCTTTCGAGCAGGAGCGGCTGCGGCTTGCCAGGGAGATTCATGACGGCCCGGCGCAGATCCTTGCCAATGCCATCTTCGAGCTCGAATACTTCGAGAAGCTGCTGGACCGCGACCCCGCGGCCGTGAGAGGTCAGATGGCCCAGATGAAAAAGGACATTCGAAACGGGCTGACCGACGTGCGGAGGTTTATCTTCGACCTTCGCCCTCCGGCTCTGGGCGAGATGGGGCTGTTCCAGGCACTGAGGCGGTATCTCGCTGACTACCACGATCACTTCGGGATCGAGGTGGATGCTGTGTTGCCGGACCTTCACGGCGGGTTATCAGCGACCAAGGAAGTGGCGGTGTTCCGCATCATTCAGGAAGCGCTGCAGAATATCCAGAAGCATGCCGCCGCGACCCACGTTACGCTCATGGGCAGCACTGACTCAGTAGCGCTCCGGATCTCCCTGGTAGATGACGGGCGTGGGTTTGATCCCGGGGAGGTAATCAACCGGCGCTCCAGGAATCTCGGCCTCATCAGTATGCGCGAGCGGGCCGAGCTGATCGGTGCAGAGCTGCGCGTGAGCTCTTCGCCTGGAAAGGGAACCAGTATCTCGCTGGCGGTGCCATTCGAAAGCGCGTAGCGGAGCATATCGGACGAGTTTCCGGCCTATGAGGCGTGTGGTATTCCGGTGACGTTAGAAACATCCAGCCAGAACAGCATACGTGTACTAGTTGTGGATGACCACCCCCTCTTCAGGCAAGGGGTGCGCTTTGCGCTGGACGCTGAGCCCGGCATCGAAGTTGTTGGGGAGGCAGCGGATGGTGAGGAAGCGCTGAGGATGGCAGCGGAGCTGGCTCCAGACGTGGTGCTGAGCGACGTCAACATTCCGGGCCCCGACGGGGTGGAGATCGTACGATCCCTAAAGAGCGCCCTCCCGCACACAGCGGTTATCCTGATGACCGCGTACGACGACGAAGACCAGCTATTCGACGCGGTCCGGGTAGGAGCAGCCGCGTATTTCCTCAAGGACCTCGGGCCGACTGAGCTGATGGATAGCATCAGGAGAGTCAGCCAGGGGGAGTACCTGATTAACGAGAGCGTTCTCTCGAAGCCTTTGGTGGCCTCCCGCGTTCTCAAACAGTTCAACCAGCTCTCATCCACGGAAGTGGATGTTGAGCCGCTGTTCGTGCCCCTCTCCAATAGAGAGATCGAGGTTCTCGATTACATTGCCCAGGGAAACAGCAACAAGGAGATCGCGAGGGCTCTTGGAATCAGCGACCAGACCGTGAAAAACCACATCACCTCCATCCTTAGAAAGCTAGCCGTCAATGACCGTACGCAGGCGGTGGTCTATGCCATCCGGCATGGCTGGATCAAGATGGATGAGATTGCGGGGTGACTGGCATGCCTGACAACACTCCACTGACAGAGAGTCCCAGCCGCCTCTCCTCGATGGTCGAGGATCTGCGCAGAAAGCGTTTGGACCTAGAGGAGCAGCGGAAGGAGTTGGCGATGCTGGTGAAGCAGACCGCCTCCGAGATCGATAGAGTGTCCCAGCGTGCGCGCGACGCGACCGCTCAGCTCAGGCAGGTCGAGAGCAACCTGGAAGGCTATTCCCGCGCTGATGTAAAGAGGTCCTACTCGGCTTCGCAGGAAGCTCAGATGCGTCAGTTCATGATGCAGAGCCAGGTGGAGCAGCTAAGGAACCGTCAAAACAGCCTGGACTCCTCCGAGGAGTTGCTCCGACAGCTCATCGACGCAGCCGAAGAGATGGTGGCAGCGGCAGACGGGCCAGATGGCACCATCGTGACCGCACCTATGTCCAAGTCTGAACAGAGCGCGCACAGCCGAGAGGCCGCGCAGGCAATCTTCAACTCAGTCGAGCTTGCTCAGCACCGCGTGTCCAGGCAGCTTCAAGACGAAACCGCGCAGGCCATCAGCGACCTGATCCTCCGGGCGGAGGTGTGCGAACGGCTGGTG
>JAMCRV010000038.1 GCA_023381555.1 Chloroflexota bacterium
ACCATCCTTGAGGCGGGCAGTCGAGAGATGATCGATCACCGTGGTCCCGAGTTCTCCTCCCTCCTCCGCACCATCACGAGCGGCCTGCAGCGATGGTTCAAGACCACGAGCGACGTGTATGTGTTTCCCGGCTCCGGTACCGGTGGTCTCGAGGCGGCCGTGGTGAACTGCTTCTCGCCCGGAGATCCGATTCTCGCGGTCTCCATCGGCGTTTTTGGCGAGCGGTTCGCCAGTATCGCCAAGGCCTTCGGCCTTGATGTCATCAAGTATGCGGTGGAGTTTGGTCGAGCTGCGGACCCTGCAGAAGTGGCGCGCCTGCTCAATGAGCATCCTGAGGTGAAGGGGGTGCTCGTGACGCACAATGAGACATCAACGGGCGTCACGAACGACATCGCCGCTATTGCCAAGGCCGTGAATGGCCGGACTCTTCTTCTCGTAGATGGCGTCAGCTCCATTGGCGCGCTGCCGTTCGACCAGGATGGCTGGGGCATCGATGTTGCCATCACGGGTTCACAGAAGGCCTGGATGTCGCCTCCGGGCGTCGTCATGGTTTCGGCTAGCCCGCGGGCGTTGAAGGCAGCAGAGACGGCGACTTGCCCCCGTTTCTACTGGGATTTCGCCAAGGCCCGGCAGTACGCCCAGAATGGTCAAACGTACACGACACCAGCGGTGTCTGTGCTGTTTGCTCTGGAACGTGCCATCCGCCTCATGGATGAAGAAGGCATGGAACGGGTATTTGCTCGACATCGTGAACTGGCGGCTTATACACGGGAGCAGCTCACGGCGCTTGGCTTCGCGGTGATGGGTGACTCTGAGCACACCTCCGCCGTCGTGACGGCCGCGTGGTTACCTGCGGGTGTGGATGGCAAGAAACTCGTGAAGCTTGTCCGCGAAGAGCACGGCGTGGTGATCTCAGGTGGTCAGCAGAGCCTGTCCGGCAAGATCATCCGGGTGGGCCACCTGGGTTGGGTGAACCGCGCCGATTTAGACGGCGTTTTCGCCGCGTTGCGTGCCGCGCTGCCAAAGGCAGCTGCCGTGCCCGCCGCATCTCACTGACGAGCTGTGCACACGGTGTGGCTGGGGGACCAGATTCCTTCTGGTCCCCCTTTTGCTGCGACAATCGGTAACTTTGATGGTGTTCATCGAGGACACCAGTTCGTCGCGCGGGAGGTGGTGGCATCGGCCCGACGCTCGAGATGGCGGGCGATGGCGATTACCTTCTGGCCACACCCCCGGACAGTTCTTCCTGGTCAGCGCTTCCTCGGCTATCTCACCACGATCGAGGAACGTCTCGCTCTTCTCGAGAGCTATGGCTTCGATGTGGCTCTGGTGGTGCCCTTCACTCTGGATTTTGCGCATCAGGATCCAACAGAGTTTGTTGCCAGCATGATGCGGAGCGTGCCCTTGCGAGAGCTATGGGTGGGGCAGGACTTTCGCTTCGGACGTCAGCGATCGGGTGATGTGGCTTTACTCGAGAAGCTCGGCAACAGGCTCGGCTTCACTGCCGTGGTGGTGCCCCGGATCGGTGAGAATGGTAGCGACGTCTCGAGCAATGCGCTACGTCGACTGCTTCGTGAAGGGCAGGTTGATGCTGCCACAACGCTGATGGGCAGACCGTACCGACTCGGTGGGGTTGTGGTACACGGAGACCAGCGTGGACGAATCCTGGGCTATCCGACCGCCAATCTCGCTCCCGACCCAGCTAAGATCATCCCAGCTCGTGGCATCTACGCTGCCGTTGCTTGGGTAAGAGCAGGCGCTTTCGCTGCTGCCGTGAGTGTCGGTATTCGCCCGCAGTTTGAAGGCGCCGATGAGCGCGTCGAGGCTTACTTACTCGATTTCTCAGGAGACTTGTATGGGTACCGGTTGACGCTCGATTTCGCGGCGCGTCTCCGCGATGAGGCTCGTTTTGAGAGCGTCGACGCACTCCTCCAACAGATGGCGCGCGACGTGGAAGCAACACGCGCAGTGATCGCACCAGCTCTGGAGTCTTTCAGAGCGTCACGTCCTGAAAGACATCGCAATGAACCAGCTACTTCTCCTGGGCTGTCTCCGGGCTGCCCCTGACGGTTTGCGCGTGGTTGCACTCCGATCAAGAGCGTGCCGGAGGTTACTATCCACCCAGGGCGTTGAACAGGGCTCTGTAGTAGTGCATAATCTCTACGGGATCATTGCTTGCAGGAATCTCAGCGAGGCAAAAGCCCTGGTACCCGTGCGCTTTCAGCAGCCCGAAGAGCTCTGCGTAGGGGTAGCTGGGATTCCAGATCCGTGTGATATGGACGAGGTGGATCCATCGTTTCACGAGATTAAAGTCGTGCTGGACCGACTTGTCCTTGACGTCGAGTTGGTTCGAGTTCCAGCAAGCCCAGGCATAGCCGTCTGCGACCTCGAAGATCTGGCGCATATCGCTGGCGTCGGCAACTGTGCCGTGCATCTCCACGCGAAGATCGAGTCCTAGATTTTGAGCTATTTCACCGCATTCGCGTACCGCTCGTCCAATCTGCTCTAGTGTCCGCTCACGGGGTACCCCAGCGCCCTCTTGATGCCCGTTCGGTCGGACCTTGACGCCCTCTGCCCCGACGTCTGCAGCCAGCTGGAGATAGCGCTTCGTGCCTTCGATGTTCTGCCGGACAACCTGAGGATCTATGCTGTGAAACTCGAAGGTCGTGCCGAGGCCAGCGAGTGTGATGCCCGAGTCAGCAAACCGCTCGCGAACTGTCTGGCGCTGAGCGCTACTAAGTGGTCGTCAAGAAACAACTAACGCAGGGGAAGGGCGGGGGGAGATGGTGTAGTTCCACTCGCCGTGGAAGGCGTGATGCTGGACGTCAAGTGTGGCCATCTCGTCGTCGGTGACTTTGCGACCGG
>JAMCRV010000021.1 GCA_023381555.1 Chloroflexota bacterium
GCTGATTCCCACGGCAGGTGCTTGTCTCGACCAGTCAGAATGACGATGAGGGGCTCCTGAAACGACCTAATAGCGGCGATTACGCGCTCGGGAGCGGTCGCGATCGAATCATTGTAGTACCGTACGCCGCGGTACTCTGCCACTAGCTCAAGCCGGTGTGGAACTCCCGCGAAGGTGCACAGTGTCTGCCGGATCGCATCTAGAGAAACACCGGAGACATACGCTGCGAGTGATGCTGCCAGGGCGTTGGCGACATTGTGTGATCCACGCAAAATGAGCTCGTGAGACGCAACGAGCGGCACTTCCCGCTCATCGAGGCGGAGCACTAGGGTATCGTGATCCACGTAAGCGGCACATCGTTCCTTTGCAACCCTCGGAGAGAGGGAGAACCACCCGAGCTGCGCCGCTGTGCTCGTTGCGAAGCTGGATACCGTGGCATCGTCTGCGTTGAGCACAGCCCAGTCACTAGTGGCCTGATGAGTCACAATGTGACGCTTCGCCTCGACGTAGGCCTCCATCGTTCCGTGCCGATCGAGATGATTAGGAGTGATGTTGGTGACGACCGCCACGTTTAGGCTGGCACGTAGTGGCTCCAACTGGAAGCTCGAAAGCTCGAGCACTACCCGCCTGTATTGCTGCAACTGACTCAGCTTCCCCAAAACCGGCCTGCCAATGTTTCCTCCGAGGAGGTGGGGAACTCCGTCCTGTTGAAGCATCCTGCTGATGAGAGACGCCGTGGTCGTCTTACCCGCGCTGCCCGTTACTCCAGTGACCGGCAGCGTGTTCTCAGCAAAGAATAGCTCGGTCTCACTTGAGATGCAGATACCCCTGTTCTTGGCTTCAACTAAAATAGGGTGATCTCTGCGGATAACAGGGCTGACGAAGATGACGTCGCTCCACTCCAAGATCCGCGTAGGTGAGTGTCCGCCCAAGTCGAGCTCGACCGGAATATCTGCGATATCCTGCAGTTGACAGGTGAGACGCTCCGCAGGCTGCTGGTCTGAGACCAGGATGTGGGCGCCTCGGTGATGTAGAAAGTGGACGAGCGACACGCCTTCCCGGCGTCCGAGGCCAAAGATAGTCACGCGCATACCGTGAAACGATTGCACTACCCACTCCTGGCTAGCGAGCTACCAGGCGCGCCACCGTATCTGAGGAAGCGCGCACGTCTATGTACGTAATGCTACGTGGGTCTACCGGCACCATACCGAGGGTGCTGGCTTCCTGCTGAATGCGTGTCAGGGACGAGTCGCGGTCAATGACAGCCTTCATTTCACCATTGACTCGTAACAGGCGCTGCTGCTCATCGGATAGCACGTTGATCGTGTTGGTGAGTTGTGCACCCTGGTTCACCTCAGAGAGGTAGACGAGTGCGATGAAGGCGATGGTGCACAGGGACACCAGCAATCGCATGGCAAAGACCGATTGCTCGAGCATCCACTGCTTGTTCTCAACCGAAGGTAGAGCCACGTGTAAACCCGACACGCTCTGCGTCGAGAAGGACAGTCTAGACACAGCGGGAGCCCGCGCGCTGCGGCGCTTTGAGGCTGGCGCAATTCTGTCAGACAGTGTCACTCCCGCCATCGACTCGGTCTCCTCTCTCTGGTAACAAGCGCTCTGCCACCCTGAGCTTGGCACTCCTTGATCGGTAATTGTGCCGCCTTTCCGCCTCTGAGGCAATGCAAGGGTGCTTTGTGACTACTCGCAGTGACGGACGGTGCCCACACGAACAGATGGGAACTTCTGGGGAGCAGAGGCAAGTGCTGGCTTCGCGAGAGAAGAACTGCTTCACGATACGGTCTTCGAGGGAGTGGAAGCTGATGATCGCGAGCCGGCCTCCAGGGCGCAGCGCCTGTACACCTTGAGGCAGGAGCGCAGCAAGCTGACCGAGCTCGTCGTTGACGGCAATCCGGAGCGCCTGGAAGGTGCGCGTTGCTGGGTGGATCTTGCTGCGCGAAGAATTCGGAACGGCAGACGACACGATACGTGCGAGCTCAGCGGTCGTTTGAATTGGCCCTGTACGCCGTCTCGCTACCACTGCGCGGGCAATGCGCTTGGCGAACGGCTCTTCACCAAACTGGCGCAAGAGCTCCGCTAGCTCATCCTCCGATGAACGATTCACAATATCGCGGGCTGTGGCAACCGATGAGCGCTGATCGAGCCGCATGTCAAGGGGTTCATCGAGCCGGAAAGAGAAGCCACGCCCCGGGGAATCAATCTGGTCTGAGGAAAAGCCGAGATCAGCGAGAATTCCATCCACGTTTGTCCACCCCGCGGTGGAGAGCAACGTCGAGAGGTCTGCGAAACGCGCTTTCGCCCCCTGGAAGCGCGCACCAAAGCGGGACAGCCTCATTGAGGCTGCTGCGAGAGCCCGATCGTCACAGTCGACTCCCAGAAGAAGCCCATCGGGATCTGATGCAGAAAGGAGAGCTTCGGAATGTCCACCTCCGCCCAGAGTGCAATCGACGTAACGACCGCCTGAGTATGGCCGCAGAAACTGCACGACTTCATCGAGCAAGACAGGCACGTGATGAGTACTGGACCTACGGACGTCGATTGCTGGTATAGTCATCACCACTGGAGTATAGGCGCAGATGCTCTTCTTCGGTGACCGTCACCGGGGTGAGCAGCGAAAAATCAAGCGCTCGACCGTGGCGGCAGGATCGAAGAGATTGCTGACCACCATCTGCGTGCCAGCTCTCTGTAGCCAGCATCGGACGGGTGGAAACCATCTGCCGACACGAGCGAGGGATCAGCAAGCACCCGGCCCATAGGTAAAGCCACGTAGT
>JAMCRV010000074.1 GCA_023381555.1 Chloroflexota bacterium
AAGCAACCCGAAGGTGATGATTGCGGCCTACCGCTTGCTGGCCGCACGGATGGCTGATCTGGGAATGACCTATCCATTCCACCTGGGAGTCACTGAGGCAGGCAATGGCGAAGATGCGCGGATAAAGTCCGCGGTCGGAATCGGCAGCCTCCTTGCAGACGGCATCGGCGACACTATTAGGGTGTCCTTAGCCGAGGAGCCGGAGGCAGAGATTCCCGTTGCGTTCGCGCTCGCTCGGTGGTTTCCTCCACGTCAAGATCTCGCGGCGGAGGTGCAGACTCCCCACTACGCCGTCTCTTGGGATCCTTATCATTACTCGCGACGGAACAGTGCCATCCTAGAGATCAGCGAGGTGGCGATCGGCGCCGCGGCGCCGATCGCTGTGATGGCCCGCCCCGCTTCATCATCTCCTAGCGCCGCCGCCCAAGTGATGCGGTGGACAAGTCCGGGGATACGTCGCCTGGCACGCCCGGAACTCGTGGAGTGGCTGGTCGAGAACGACTCTGATGTCGACCACGTAACACGCATCGTGAGTCAGGTGAAGAGCCTCCGGACGCTCCCACTCGCCTCTGGGGAATCGCACGAGCTGCCACGCATAGGGCACGTCGCTACAAGCCGGCACCCATCGCTGCTTCAGCACCTCAGCAGGACTGTTGATGCGGTCTTGTGGCGAAGTAGCAGTTTCCCGCAGGCAGAACTGGATCTCCTTTGCCGCGCAGCCGCTCGGGGCAACAAGCGGCTGTGGCTGGAGGCTGACCTCACCAGTGCCGCAGCCCATCAGATCATACTCCAAACACTCGTCGATGCAGCAATTCGCACACGTGGGCGGCTTGGCACTGGCCCTGTGCTCTCCCTGTATCTTAGCGAACCCCTAACGACCATTCACAGTTACCGGCTACTTGCTACCTTGCTGCACCAGGTAGACCTCCCGTGCCCCGTGTTGTTACGGTATGTCGAAGCCAGCGATCCACTCCTGACCGCATCTTTCAGTATTGGCAGTCTCCTGTGCGATGGAATTGGGGACCTGGTGCTCGTGCAGACCGCCGAAGCTGGGCAGTACGATATCCAGCAAACCTTGAACGTCTTGCAGGGTGCGGGAGCCCGTCTCTCTAAGACCGATTATGTCGCCTGTCCATCGTGTGGCAGGACGCTATTCGATCTCCAAACGACAACGGACCGGATCAAACAAAAGACATCACACTTGGTGGGCGTCAAGATTGCGATCATGGGTTGTGTCGTCAATGGCCCGGGAGAGATGGCCGATGCCGACTTCGGCTACGTGGGAGGCAGCCCGGGACAGGTCAACCTGTACGTGCGCAAGACGTGTGTAGAGCGGAATGTTCCAGCGGAGGTTGCCGGCGAGCGGCTGATCGCACTCATCAAGGAGCACGGGCGGTGGCGCGAGCCAGAGCCGGCGGAGGACGAAGCCGGCTGAATAGAGCCGCCGCTGCGTGTTCGTGAGTGCCGGCTCGCCCGTCGCCTAGACAGAGCATACGGTAGCATCACGACAGGTGTCGTACAGTAGTGCCCACGTGGAGTTGACCAGAAGGACAGCGGTGAAGCACATGTCAGAACGTCGATTCGGTGTTGGCATCATTGGTCTCGGCTGGGTGGCTGAACAGCACCTGCAGGCGTGGAAAGGCAACCCCCACTGCGCGGTAGTTGCCCTGTGCAGCCGTGACCGCGCCAAGGCGGAATCCTGGGGCACGCGCTTTGGGTTGCAGAGCAAGGCTTACACCGACCCAGAAGACCTGGTGCGCGACCCTGCTGTCGACATCGTGTCGATTTGCACGATCAACAGTCAGCACGCAAGCCAGGCAATCGCTGCTGCACAGGCTGGCAAGCACGTGCTCATCGAGAAGCCTATTGCCCTGACCCTGGACGAAATGCGGCGGCTTGAGTCAGCTATTACAGCGGCGGGCGTGAAGAGCCAGGTGAGCTTTGAGCTACACTGGAGTCCGTTCTTCCAAAACGTGCGGGCACTTCTCGAGATGGGCGCGCTTGGCAGGGTCTATTACGGCGAGTTTGACTACTTCAGCGGCAACCAGCACAAGTGGTACGTGGGTTGGGATTGGGTGCATACCCGCTCGCAGGGTGGCAGTGCCTTTCTTGCGGCTGGGTGCCACGCTGTAGATGCACTTCGTCAGTTCATGCCAGGCGAGCCTAAAGTAGTTACTGCATTCGCCGGCAACTTCACCAAGACATTTGAGTATGAGCCGACCATCAGCGCTCTGGTCCAGTTTTCGAGCGGCGCTATCGCCAAGGTTGCGTCGGTCATTGAAGGCAACATTCCCTATACCTTCAACGTGCGGCTTCATGGGGTGAAAGGAACGATCGTGCAGAACCGCTTTGTCTCGGAGCTGCTCCCAGGGCAGACTGGTTGGGCCGAGATTCCTACGATCATGCCGGATACGCCTCAGGTCGCTCACCACCCCTTCCAAGGGGAAATGAATGATCTCGTCGATGCCATTCTCAGTGGACGCCCGGCGTTAGTCGACATCCACGACGCCGTGAAGACGCACGAGTTGATTTTCGCAGCTGAGCAATCGGCACGCGAGGGTGGCAAGCCCATCACGCTACCGCTCCCCTAGGCCCAGCAGGCGCTGACTCCTGATCGTGCCGTGCCTTCCTTCTGCTCACCCTCTCCTTACAGAGGGGGCGAGTGTGTCGTGCGGATGAGATAGCCTGGTGGTGTTTGGGGGTGGGCGTTAGGGCTAGACAGTGGGGGAGGGGTGTGGTAGAGTCGTAGTCCGCTCGCCGGGTGTGGTGAG
>JAMCRV010000083.1 GCA_023381555.1 Chloroflexota bacterium
AGGGACGATTGTCAAGAACGTGCTGCCCATTCTCCTTGCGAGACACGAGACAGCCACGTTCGCGTGCCTCGCGAATGATACGCTCGGCAGCCGCGATAGCTTCTCGGGCCTCCTCTGAATCTGTCGTGTTCCACTCCACCACCTGGTGGCCGAAGCGGTTGGCGATGATGATTCTGTGCACCAAGAAACTCCTTTCAGCCTTACTGAGGCAGTCTGGCGTCGGAACGGTTCAAGTCGAACAGTCCCGATCGGCTGAAACTGTGGTGCCTCTAGCATAAATCACGCCGGCCTGAAATGCAAGTCGATCAACGAGTATAGCGGTCACTCGGTTACGTGATCCAGCGAGTTTCTCTGCTACTATTGCAACCGTGAGGAATTGCGGGGGCTCGCGCAGCCCAACGTGAGGAGGTGTCAGATGGTCACTCGCCAAGAGACGCAACTGCACCCATCTGCTTCCGCGGGCCTCGCTGCAAAGAGCGTGCTCGATGTACTCGACGCACGTGGAGTCACTCACCTCATCTGGCTTCCTGACAGTGAGTCTGCTGCGCTCTTTGTGGAAGTACAAACAGCTGGACGACCTACTCTCATACAAGTATGTCGAGAGGGAGAAGCGTTTGGTGTGGCGGCTGGGCTCATTGCAGGGGGCAAGAAGCCGGTTGTTCTGATCCAAAGTACAGGTTTGTTCGAGTCGGGTGATTCCTTGCGAGGTCTCGCTCTCTGGCTGCGGTTGCCGCTGCCTCTCCTCGTTGGATATCGTGGGTGGGATGCGTCGGGTCAGTCACGCGATAGCGCGGCCTGGTTTCTCGAACCTGTGCTGACGGCGTGGAAGATTCCGTACCGGCTTGTTACCGGTGAAGAAGACCTAGATGCGCTGGACCAGGTAATGAGGGAGGCAAGTGCCCAACACTGCACCTTAGCAGCCTTGATCACAACAGAATGGGTCTAGCAAGGACCGCGGGCTGCCATCGCAAGTAGAGAGTCCAGTTCATCCGTCAGCGTTTTTGGGTGACTATAATCGTAGTGCTCCGTCGTGTAGGCGGGGGATGCTGCCGGGCAGCACCCCCCCCCCGCCATTTTCGAGGTGAGTCTCGTCCTCACTCCTGTGTAAACGCGTTGGTAAAGTTCGTGGTGGGCAGTAGGCTCTGGTTGTGCACCCAATTCGGCTGGCTGGGGTCGTACTGGTTCAGGAAGGGGCTGCCTACCGCCTCCTGGGCGAGGTCCGCTGGGAGGTTCTGCCCGGTGATGATCGCCTTGAGGTAGTCGGCGAGCAGGATGCCCTGCGTGCAGTTGCAGGTCGCATCGTACATCATGATTCCCCGCTGCCAGCGCAGATAGATGAAATTGTTGTTGTGCGGATCGACCATGGGCTGGCTGGTCGGCACCCCCCACATCTCCAGGTCGATGCCCGGCAGGAGGCCAGCATCGCCGCCGTTGGGGAAGGCGGTCTGCGCCGAGACGGTATTGCTGAAGGTGGCATAGAAGTTGACGGGAGCGCCGTTGAAGCTGTTGGGGGCATTCTGCTGCACCCAGGCGAGGACGGCGGGCTGGTTGGTGGGTGCAGGAGCAGTCGCCACGAGGCTCGCATTGACGCCAGGGAAAGTGGAGAAGTTGAAGCTCGTGTAGTTGAGCAAGCCTGGATCGAGCAGGTTGAGCAAGCGGGCCTGACCACCGTGACTCAACTGGACGATGCGCCGCTGGAAGAACTGGACCGTGTAGCCCTGGAAGGTGAAGGTGCGACTGGTGGGGTAGCCGAACGTCGTGACGCCGCCGCGGCGCCGGAAGTAGTTCCAGATGGTGTTGTTGTCGATACGGTAGCCCGTCTGCGGAAAGTAGCGCGGGCCGAGCGGTACTAGGCCGATATTCACGGTTGGATTCTGGCCTGGTGTAAGCTCCAGTGCGCTCTCACCGGAGAAATTCGGTCCGGTCGTTACTACGGGGCGACCGGGTCGCGAGGCAGTGGCGACGACGGTGTAGAGCTGGCCGCTTGTGACATTAGAGAGTGTGATCGAGTAGTTGCCGTTGGCATCGGCTGTTGTGGTGCCGGCAGTGGGGGTGCCGGAGCAACTACTGCAGACGACGCTGACGCCCGCTCCTGCGGCTGCCCCCTCATTGGGATCACGGATGTAATTGCCATTCACGTCGTACCAGAGCGACCCGCTAATCGTGACACTGCCGGAGGTCGTTGGCGGCGTCATGGTGCCAATCGCTGTCAGATCGCCCGTATAACTCGTGATGCCTTGGCCACCGGTGTAGAGGGTCTGCGGATTATTGTTGTCCATTCCTACGGGCGCGTTCGGGTAGTTTCCGATAAGGGTGAAGGTGTTGCCGCCATTGGTGCTGCGGTAGAGACCGCCGCTGCCGCTGACCATGATCAGGTTGGCATTGGTCGGGCTCACGGCGATGCTGGTCACAGTGCTACTGATATTGAGATTCGACCAGTTACCACCGGCGTTGGTCGTCTGGTAGAGGCTGGTCGTCGTGGGGCTGGTACCGACCGCGGCGTAGAACGTGCTGTTGGAGCCGGGCGTCACTGCCAGGCCAAAGACGCCGGTGCCACTAGGAAGGCCGGTGTTCATCTGCGTCCAGGTGTTACCGCCGTCAGTGCTCTTCCAGATACCGCCGTTGGTATTCGGGTTGGTGCCGGCATAGATAACCGAGGGATTCGTAGGATCGAGCACCAACGCCTGCACGTTGTTTGTGCCCATACCACTGAGCTGCGTGAAGGCCGTGCCGTTTGTGGACTTATACACCCCCATGTTGGTTCCAACATAGACGTTGTTGGCGTTGGTTTGGTCGATGGCCAGCGCCTGTACGCTGGCACTGCCGAGCCCACTTCCGGCGGCCGACCAGGAGCCACCACCATTGGTGCTGACGTAGAGCTGGCCCTGATTGGTAGAGAAGTTATAGCCACCGACATAGACTGTCTGCGGATTGGAGACGGAGACGGCCAGCGCGAAAACGCTCATCAGCGACGGTAGACCGCTGTTCATCTGCGTCCAGATCGTGCCCTGATTTGTCGTCTTGTACACGTAGGGATTGCTCTGGCTGTTATTGCCGGCAGCGTAGACCGCATTATCGCCGGAAAGGTCGACAGCGATCTGGCTGAAGGTCTGGTTGGCCAGCGCGGTACTAAAGGCGTTCGGAGCAGCCATAGCCGGACTGGTTAGCGTAACAAATGGTATGAGGATGATGGCGGCCATGAGGCCGAACCTTCGAAACATTCGTTGCACGAATACTTTCCTCCTCTAGCTGCACTACCGTGGAACCGTTACCTGCTGTGTTCCACATGGTGGCAGCAGACCCGCTGCCATTTGAGGCGTCTCATCCCTTCTAACGATGGGGCAAGCGAAACGGTACGGTAGCACAGGTTGTGCTTGAAAACGCGGACTGCGGCACGAGGTCGTTGGTCTACCACATCTCGCAGCTGAGGATCTTCTGATTTGCTCTTGTCAGGCGTGGACGGTAGAGAAGAGAGGGCGAAGTATGTGCACCGCTCAAGCGGATGACCGCTCATCCTGCCGTCGTCGAACACAGGCGGCCTGGCTGCACAGCTGCCTACGTCCCGCAGCAGTAGCCGTACGACTCTACCGGTGCTGGCTGGCGTGCGCCGGAGGCGCCAGTCGCTCGAGTTGGAATGGCGTGAGATCCCAGCTCGGAGACTGGTCACAGAGTATCTCTGTCATGAGCTGCCCAGTGAGCGGACCAAGAAGCACACCATTGCGGAAGTGCCCCGTTGCAACGATGAGGTTCTTGAATCCTGGTGCTCGCCCCATGGCCGGGTAACGGTCAGGCAGTGCCGGACGCAGGCCCGCCCACATTTGGGCAACCGGAAGAGAGCCGAAGCGAGCCGAGATGTCCGTCGCTCCTGTCGCTAGCTGCAACAGAGCCGACAGTGTAGGTCGCCGGTCGAAGCCCGAGTGCTCTTCTGTGGAACCCACAATGATCTGGCCATCCGACTTAGGAGTGAGGTAGCATTCTCCCGACCACAGGATGTGCTGCGGCAGTGCTAGCAACCCGTCGAGGGCGACGATCTGCCCTTTGATTGGCTGCACCGGGAGATATAGACCTAGCATAGAGGCTAACCTGCCAGACCAGGCACCAGCGCTCAGTACGACAGTGCCAGCTGCGAAGGACCCCACTGCTGTGTTGACCTGCTCAATTCGATCTCCAGTGGCGACTACCTCAGTGACCGGTGTCCCCTCGAGCACGCGGGCACCGCGCTTCGACGCTGCTTCAGCAAGTGCCCGCACGAGCCTAGGGCTGCGCACCTGCGCCTCATCGGGCAAGTGTAAGGCCCCAGCGAGACGCCAGCTTGCTGCGCCCTTGAGGAGCGGCTCTACCTCGGCAACCTGAGGAGCGTCCAGCCACTCAGCACGTAACCCCCGGGTCTCTTGCCACTTTTGGCGCCCCCGCAGGTCGACGGCTTCTCGATCTTCCAGAGCCAGGCGCAACACTCCGGGTACGCGATATTCTACGTCGACGCCGATTTCAGAGCGCAGAGTCTCCGCGAGCTGGGCGTGAACTGCCCGGGCAGCGAGGGAAAACTCGAAGAGCTCATCGGGCTGGTGGGCCTCGACTTGGGAAGCGAGCATTCCGGCCGCCGCACCCGATGCGCCAGCGGCGATTATCTCTGCCTCCAGGAGAGTGACGCTCAAGCCGGCTCGTGCGCAGTAGTACGCAGTCGAGCAGCCGATGATGCCACCGCCGATGATCAGCACGTCACTCGTATGCGATACCATCGCTAGCTCCTTCCCGAAGAAATGGCGGCCTGATCGCGGCTCTGGAGTAGTGGAGACACCACGCCATCCAGTGGGCTCGACGGCACGGCATGATCGAGGCGTGGCACCCGACCAGCGAGGAAGGCGAGCCGGCCTGCTTCCACGGCATAGCGCATCGCCAGGGCCATGCGCTCGGGATCACGGGCGCGCGAGATGGCTGTGTTGATAAGGCATGCTGCGGCACCCTGCTCCATCGCAATGGTGGCGTCAGAGGGAGTGCCAATACCGGCGTCAACAACCACCGGACACTTCACTCGCTCAACGATGCGCCGGATGCTGCCAGCGTCCTCGACACCCCGTCCGGACCCGATCATGGCAGCCATTGGCATCACGGCAGCCGCTCCGACATCTTCGAGACGTAGGGCTGTGACGAGGTCGAGACTCGTATACGGCAGAACAACGAAACCTTCCCTAACGAGGATCTGGCAAGCTTCAACAGTGCCCGTTGGATCGGGCCAGAGCGAGCGCTCATCTCCGATGACCTCCAGCTTTATCCAGTTCGTCCCAGTGGCTTCTCTTGCTAGTTGGGCCATAAACACGGCCTGCCGGACTGTTGTGGCTCCGGCAGTGTTAGGAAGAAGGGAGTAGTGCTGCAGATCGAGCTCATCAAGCAGCCCACCGCTGGTGGTCTGTCCATCCAACCCAAGGGCCCGAATCGACACTGTGACGAGCTGTGTACCGGAGAGAATGAGGCTGTGACGGAGGATCTCCGGGGAGGGGAAGCGACCGGTGCCGAGAAAGATCCGGGAAGAGAACTCTCGGTCGGCGATACGTAAAGGATCTAGCACAGGCCCTTCTTGGGAGCCGCCGGAGACGGCGCGCACAATGTCGACAGTATCGCCATCGGTCAGTGCTATGTCATCCCACCGCGCGCGCGTGATCACGGAGCCATTCACGGCGAGCGCTACCCTCGTGCTCTGCAGGCCTAGGTGTTCCAAGAGGCGGTCCAGGGTCGACTGCGGTGGCAACGTCACTGGCTGACGGTTGACAAGGACTATCACCGAATCACGTGATTCTGACATCTGCACATCTCCTCCCGATGCACGTGGGGCAAGAGACACGGTGAGGAGATCGGCACCTCATCACGCATCCCTACGCCGGTATTACCCAGATCAAGTGAAAGGGGTTAGGCGGAACCGCCTTCTCAGCCGACAGGCACCCCCTGCGTGATCTTCTATTTGCTTCGATTATAGCGAATCGGAGCCCGGCTGGCTTGCCCACATCTCTGCTATGCTCGTGCAGCACAAGAGCCTATGGCGAGTCTGAGGAAGGATGAAGGTGTGGAACAACTTGGGTTGGGGCTCATCGGTACTGGCCGCATTGCTCACAGTCACCTAAGGGCGCTCGCAGACTACCTGCCAGCGCGAGTCAACAGTGTATTCGACGTGCTGCCGGATAGAGCCGAAGCGTTTGCACAACAGTTCAGCATTCCGTCGGTCAGCCCCAGTCTGGAGGATCTGCTCGCCCGCACCGACATTGATGCGGTGATCGTGGCTACCCCTCCGTTCGCTCATGCCCAGCCCACCATCGCTGCTCTCGAAGCCGGGAAGCACGTGCTCTGTGAGAAGCCGTTTTCTCTCAGCGTGCCGGAGGCTGAGCAGATGGTTGCTACCGCTGAGCGAACCGGTAGATTCCTCGCTGTCTGCTCTGCTCGATACCGGCACGCCGATGGAGCGCGGCGTGCTCACGAGCTCGTCGCGGCCGGTGAGCTGGGAACGATCTATCACGCTCGGTCGAGCGCATTCCGGCTACGCGGACGGCCGGGCATTGACATGTTCACCGACGCGACCTGGTTCATCGACAAGACCCGCGCTGGTGGGGGAGCACTCATTGACATTGGGGTCTACCAGATCGATCTGTTGCTCTGGATGCTGGGAAACCCTCACGTTACCAGTGTACTCGCGACGGGCTTTCAAGGCATTGGTGATCCTCCTCCTGCGGGGGTGGTTCAGACGGTTGAGGACCATGCCGTGGTGATGATACGCTGTGACAACGGCGCCAGCGCCGTTCTCGAGATCGCATGGTCTTCGAACATTACGGATAATAACGCTTTTCTCGTCTTCGGTACGGAGGCAGGGCTGCGCCTCAATCCCTTGCGGAAGGTGACGGTAAGTCCGGACCGGAAGCCCGTAGAGGAACGTCTGTTGCCCGAGGAGGGTCCTGAATCCAGAGGATTCGGTCGCGTCACGACAGGCTTCGTGGACGACATATTGGCAGGCCGCCAGCCCTGGACATCTGGTCGGGATGCCCTCGAAGTGACACGTGTAATCGACGCTGCCTATCGTTCCATCGCCACTGGACGCGCCGTTGAGATCGCAAGCATTCCAAGGTTAGCGGAGTCCCTCGAGCGCTAGAGCTTTGCATGCGATGCGCACTCCGTCTGCATCGAGGCACAGAGGGGCGGCGTTGCTGACCCGGCTGCGCTATTCAGAGACGAGAAGAGCAGGGAGGCGAGGCTGCCTCCCTGCTCCGGGCACCGGCGGCACGCCGGAGATCCGACGGCTCGTATTTACATCATTGGAACCATGACCGGCTGCCCCGTGGTCGCCGACTGGTTGGCAGCCAGCGTCACCAAGAGCGTCCGCGCAGCATCTTCATACGTGCAACGGACGAGGGACCTGTCTCCACTTTCCACGGCCCTGATGAAAGCCTGATCTTCGAGAAAATAGGGGTTTTCAGCCGAGCGTAGCTCAGTTGTCTTTCCGGGCTCAAGGATGCGCAGGTTGTTGCTGTGCTCTTCGATGATCAGGCCGGGGCACACGATGTGCAGGCCAACGGTATAGCCCATGCCCGCAAGGCAGCTCGTGGAGATGTTCCCAACGACCCCTGAAGCGAATTCGACGTTCACGGTTCCCGTGTCCCAGACCGTGAAGTTCTCCACGTTGCCCATGGATCGCACGGCATAGCTCGCACTGACACGGGTGATCTCGCCGACGAGGTACCGAGCCAGGTCCACGATGTGAGTCGTCTGCTCGACGAACTGCCCACCCGAGCCATCGAGGCGGCGCCACCACGGCACTTGCGGGAAACCCCCGTGCCAGTACCCGTGGACAATGCCCACGGCCTTTCCTTCGAGGAGCCCACGGGCGCGGTCGGTCAGGGGGCTGTACCGCCAATGGTACCCAGCTGCGGCGATTACTCCCGTCTGCCGGATCGCTGCAAGCACTTCTCTGGCCTTGGACTCGGTGATCGCCACGGGCTTCTCGACGAAGAGGGCGATGCCCTTCTTCGCTGCGAGAATTTCCTGGTCATCGTGAGCAAATGGAGGCAGGCATACGTAGAGTGCCTGTACCCCGCTGCGTTCGATGAGCTCCTGGTGATCGCCGTAGACGTGAGAGCCAAAGCGCTTCGCGACAGCCTCGGCGCGATCTCGAGCGATGTCGAAGACTGCGGTCACTCGCGCGTTGGCGATTCTCTCCAGACCGTTCAGGTGTTGGTTCGCGATGCCTCCGGTCCCGATAAATCCCACCTCGACTGGCATAAATTCCTCTGGCCCTTCCACTTGAACGTTACGACAAGGCAGAGCGATTGTACTCTAGTGGCATCCGGAGACGCGACCACTGGTCTACTGCAATGCTGGGTCTCTTTCTTACCCTCTCTGTATCTGTCTGCCAGGAAGCCCAATTGCTCCAGAGGATTGCTCAAGAGCGTGGCCGATCCGGAGCAGCTCTGCCTCTCCCCAAGCACGTCCCATGAGCTGAAGGCCGACGGGTAGGTGGTCGACTAGGGCGCACGGAACTACCAGACCTGGCAGCCCAGCCAGATTCAGTGGGATGGTACAGACGTCTGAGAAGTACATCGCCACGGGGTCACCGGACTTCTCGCCGAGGCGGAACGCTGTCGTGGGTGCGGTGGGTGCGGCCAGCACGTCGACGGTTTGCAAGGCGTCCTCATAGTCCTTGCGGATCAAGGTGCGCACTTTCTGGGCCTGGAGATAGTAGGCGTCGTAGTAGCCGGCGCTGAGGGCGTAGGTTCCTAACATGATGCGCCGCTTCACTTCCGAGCCGAAGCCCTGGCCGCGTGTGGCAGCGTACACATCCCACATGGCATCCCCCTCAGCGGCCCGGTAGCCATATTTGACCCCATCGAAGCGAGCAAGGTTAGCGCTGGCCTCTGCAGGCGCAATGATGTAGTAGGCTGGGAGCGCGTAGGGTGCATACGGTAACGAGACATCGTGGAGCGTCGCGCCCAACCGCTCGAGCTCACATAGGGCATCCTGAATGGCTGCTTGGACGCCAGGTTCCATACCTGAGACGAAGAACTCCTTGGGAATGCCAACACGGATACCGTCGAGATGCGTTGATTTGAGAGCCCCTACGTAGTCGGGGACCTCCCTGCTGGACGACGTCGAGTCCCGGGGATCGCCCCCTGCGATCACGCTCATCACCCGCGCGGCATCCGCACAGGTGCGAGTGAGGGGGCCCACCTGATCCAGTGACGATGCAAAGGCTATGAGACCGAAGCGAGAGACACGACCGTAGGTGGGCTTCATTCCTACAACACCGCAGAATGACGCCGGCTGGCGGATTGAGCCACCGGTGTCGGAGCCGAGCGTGAATACCGCTTCGCCAGCTGCCACGGCCGCGGCGGAGCCCCCACTCGATCCACCCGGCACACGGGTATGGTCCCAAGGGTTATGGACAGGCTTGAATGCGGAGTTCTCATTCGAGGATCCCATCGCAAACTCGTCACAGTTGAGCTTGCCCAGCAGGACGGCACCTGCCCGCTCAAGACGCTCGGCTACCGTGCTATTGAAGGGGGGCACGTAGTTCATGAGCATCTTTGAACCGGCAGTAGTCGTGATTCCTTTAGTGATGAGTACATCCTTGAGTGCCATAGGGATCCCGAGCACTGGGGTTCGCTCTCCCGCGACCAGGCGAGCGTCAGCAGCACGTGCCGCCGCTAGAGCCTGGTCACGAATGATGGTCAGAAAGGCGCCGATTGTGGAATCAAGCTCCGCAATGCATTCCAGTGCCTGGGTCGTGAGCTCTAACGAGGACGTCTTGCCCGTGTCGAGCATCTGACGGCACTCTGTCAGGGTGGGTAGCGGGGTGGCCATACGATGTCTACTCCTCGTCGAGGATTGCGCGAACGCGGAAGAGATTCCCCGATCGATCAGGCGCATTTGCCAGCACCGCATCAACTGGCAACGACGGCTCAGCCGCATCAGGGCGTTCCACGTTGTAAAGATCGAGAACGCTTGCGGTCGGAGACACCGCAGATGTGTCGACTTCGGCCAGCCTGTTGACGTGTTCGAGGATTGAGCTCAGCTGATGCAGCATCTGTTGCTCTTCTTCGGCGGTGAGAGCTAGCCTGCAGAGCATAGCTACGTGTTGTACCGTCTCGCGTGTCAGTTGCATCGGAGCGCAATCCCGTCTAGACCTTGACCATAGGCGCGAAACTGGCCGCGAGCTTCTTCCGGCCGTGATGCGGGAAGTCCACTATGACTTCCTCTTCGTTGGCTCGCACGGAGCTGTTGACTACGACACCATCTCCAAAGAGCTTGTGGTGCACGTGGTCGCCTTCGTGGTATCGTAGCCTGCCTGGTTGCGGTGTTGTGGCAGTGCTTGCCCGCCGCGCCTCAAGTTGTGCGATGATCGAGGGTCGTCCATTGGACTGCGGGGCGCGCTGTCTCTCTAGGTCTTGCCGCTCTGCCCTGCTTGAGTGTGACGGCGCTGTGTCTACAGCTCTCGAAATTGAGGTTTCCAGAGCAGTTCCGAGCCGGCGCACGTGCTCCGCGGGGATCTCGCGAATGAAACGAGACGGTTCATTGACGAGTGTACTGCCATAGAGCGTGCGCCGCAGCGCACTGATGAGGTAGAGGTGGTGCTTGGCTCTAGTCATACCGACGTAGCACAGCCTCCGCTCCTCCTCGAGCTCCTCGGCTCGGTCGAGGGTGCGGCTGTGTGGGAAGAGCCCCTCTTCCATTCCGACCATGAAAACTGCGTCGAACTCTAGTCCCTTTGCAGCGTGCAACGTGAGCAATGTGACTGCTTCGTCTCCATCATCCATATCGTCGGTGGCGGCGACGAGGGAGACCTGTTCGAGAAACTGCTCCAAGCCTTCGGCAGGTTCGAGATGGGCGAATTCACTGGCCACGCTCTGGAGCTCGAGCACATTCTGCCAGCGCTCCTGCCCTTCTCCGGTTCCATCCTGGACGAACGACGCATAACCGGTACGCTCGCAGATCCACATCAGCAGATCGGGAACCGGCAGCCGCCTACCTGCGTCAGTAAGCTCTTGCAGAAGGCGGGCCAGTTCTGTTACAGACCGGGTGGCTCGAGGGCTCAGCCGGGAGATCTCGCTCGCGTGTGCGAGCATGGAGGCTAGTCCAATGTTACGCGCCGCAGCCTCAGCGACCAGTTGCGCGACTGTCCGGAGCCCAAAGTTGCGCGGTGGGACGTTGATGACCCGCTCTAGGGCACGAGTATCAGATGGGTTGTTTACGAGACGCACGTAGGCCAGCACGTCGCGTACTTCCTTACGGTCGTAGAAGCGTGTGCCACCCACGAGCTGGTAGCGGATTCCTTCGCGAAGGAACGTCTCCTCGAGTGTTCGCGATTGGGCGTTTGTTCGATAGAGCACGGCACACTGTCCGAGTTTGACAAGCTCTCGCGCTTGGAGGCGGCGAATCTCCCGCGCTACCAACGAGCTCTCTTCCTGTTCGTTGAAGACCTCGATGAGTGAGACTGGCTCCCCATCGCCCAGTGCAGTCCAGAGCTTCTTGGCGGCACGCGCACTCACTCGTTCTATGACAGCCTGGGCTGCTCCGACGATGTGTCCTGTGGAGCGGTAGTTCTGCTCGAGCCGGAATACTTGGACGCCGGGGAAGTTCTGCTCGAAAGACAGGATGTTGCCAACCTCCGCGCCGCGAAAGCGATAGATGGACTGGTCATCGTCGCCCACTACGAGAACGTGACACGGACTCTGCCCGAGAAGCTGAATGAACCGGTACTGCGGGGGATTGGTATCTTGAAACTCGTCCACCAGAATGTGGCGATACCTTCTTCGATACGCCTCCAGTACATCGGGATACTCCTCGAAGAGTTGCAGCGTATGGAGCAACAGATCATCGAAATCGAGGGCATTGTTCCGAGCGAGAAGTTCCTGATATGCGGCGTAGGTACGATGCGCGATTTCTTCGAAGTAGCTCCCTGCTCGGGAAGGGAATGCCAGCGGGCGCTCAAGATGGCTCTTGAACCGTGATATTGCTCCCAGGATCGACCGCGGAGAGAAGTGTTTTTCGTCAACATTGAGTTGTTTGAGAGCCTGTTTGATGAGGGCAAGCTGATCATCTTCATCGTAAATCGTGAAGCGGGAGTCATAGCCGAGATGATGGATGTCGCGTCGGAGGATCCTTGCGCAAATCGCGTGAAAGGTGCCGACGGAAAGCGAGCGAGCGTGATCACCAGCAAGCAACGCTAGCCGCGACTTGAGCTCGCCGGCGGCCTTGTTCGTGAACGTCACCGCCATAATCTGATACGGGCTGACTTGACGCTGGCCGATGAGATAAGCGATGCGGTGGGTCAGCACCCTGGTCTTGCCAGAACCCGCACCAGCAAAGACGAGGAGGTGTTGCTCTGGAGCCTCAACGACACATCGCTGTACATAGTTGAGCGACGACAAGCCAGAGAGTAGGCGGTTTTCATTCACGGGTCGGCAGTATACCAGCAGCGCACCAGCTACCTGCCATCGGCAAGCACCACTCGACCAGCTGCAATGCCTGCGTACAGTGCGCCATTGATGCTGCTGGACTGCAAATACTCGCCCGCCAAGTACAGGCCAGGCGTCGCCGACCGCGCGCTCGGGCGAAGTGATCGCCAACCAGGTGTTTGTGCAAACTGAGCGTGGGGCAAGCGATACAATCGTAGCGGCCTGAGCCCCTTGGCACGAGCCCCGAACCAAGACACGAGCTCGTCCTTGGCGACCTTGATCACCGTTTCATCATCGTGCTGATTCTGGCCTAAGGCCGTACAAGAAATGAGATGCTGGCCTGGAGGCGCATACTCCGGCGCAACGTTGGTGAGCTGAGCGGCTTCGTTGATGAGGCCGTGTTGATCAGGGTTGAGGACGATCAGAGGCTCATCATAGAGCGAGGTGTCGCTCGCAAAGTACATCGTCGTGCAGCCGAGGGGGTGCACGACGGGAAGCTCTGGCAGGAGCTCTCGAGCCCGCCACAGGTCGGCGGCCACGATGACGGTGCTGGCCGTGACGCACTCGTCACCGATCCATACGCCTTGCACACCAGTAGATGAGCGCTCAATGCGGGTTACAGGGGCGTGCAATCGAATTGCTGAGAGAGGAAGACGCTGGGCGAGTTCATTGGGAATAGCGCCCATGCCCGTGGCTGGTACTGCGGTTCTCCCATCCGACAGCATCTTGAAGACGAAGAGAAACCAGGGAGCGCGAACTTGGAGCGAACGGTCCAGAAAGATGCCACCGAAGAACGGGCGGAAGAACCGGTCGCGTGCCCGCTCGCTGACACCTAGTGCCGTAAGCTCTTCGCTGGCCGTGCGTTCGACAGCGTGGGTTAGCAGGTGGGGGCCCGGACCGGCCAAGCCTACTTTGAGCCGGGCAAGCGCGGCTATGTCGTAGAGGTCGAACGGTGAGCGCCGCAGGAAATCACCGATTCTGTCGGGATGAGCGAAGGGATCAATGGCCAGTTCCATCGGTTGAGAGCCAGCCACGAGAGCACCCGAACCGAAGTAGTGCAGGTTCAGCCTCGGGAGATCGAGTAGATCCTGTGCCGTAGGATAGCTGGTGAATAGGACTTGGAAGCCGCGGTCCAGCAGAAAGCCATCCTCCGAATGGTCGGTGCGCACCCGGCCACCAATGCCGTCACTGGCTTCGAGGAGAAGGACCCGGCGTCCTTTCTCGTGGAGTGTCACCGCCGCTGCCAGGCCGGCGAGACCAGCGCCAATGATGATGACCGGCTGTGTGTCTTCCATCACCTCTACCACCACTCTCTCGGCACACTGTCGTACAAATCGAGCATGGGAAAGACCCTCCACCGTAAGATTCGTTCCAGTCTGTCTCGGAATGCCGCAACCTCTCGCTTGGAGATCAGTTCTTCTAGCTCGACTGCCAGGCTCACAAAAGGCCCGCCAGTGTAGAACCCTTCCAGGTCGTCTACCAGCCACTGGCACAATCGCAGACCGGTGAACTCGCGGATCACGGTACGCAGCTTCACGTCCTCGTGAAACGTGAGACCGTGATCGATACCCCACACCGTGCCTTCCTTATCAAGAAGACAGTGCGAGGCCTTGCGATCCGCATTGTTAGTGACATAATCGAATACGGCCAGTCGTGACAGCTCAGGCAGGTGCTGCTGGCGCCAGAGAGGGTAGTGCGTCGAAGAATTAGGCTCGATGTAGAGCTGCACCGTACCGGCGCCATAGGGACCATCTCGCACCACAGTCGGAGGGATGAAAGTCCAGCCGAGGGCCTGACTCGTCCGGTACGCTGCGAACTCTCGCCGGTACAACGATCCGTTTGGAAAGTCCCAGAGAGGAGCTTCACCGCGGCGGGGCTTATAGATGCCGATGAGATCGATGTCGTGCCCACTGGTCGATAGCCCCACTGCGAATGAGTAGTTCGAGCCACTGGGAAGTGGCTCGCAGGCCACGATCTCTGCCTGCTCAAGCTGACGGCAGATCAGCGCGTGGTCGATCTGCGGTGGCTCTGGGGGCTCCGGAATGCCAGCGGCCAGTGCGGCGGTATTATCCCCTGGAAGAGGGTCAGGACGACTCCAGCGTGCGCGATACCGTGTCATTAAGTCAGTATACAGAGGGTTCGGAGGCTGAGTCTGTGCCTCTGGACGGCTACCCTCCTGCCAGGGAGTCGTGAGCTGCTGGTGCCTACGCGATGCTTCGCCGATGTCAGACGAACTGCCCCACAGCGAAGGACAAGACCACCCCAGCAAGAGTCAGTGCAAAGGCAGCTGGTCCCGGGTGGCTCCGGTATGCGCGCGGAAGGATCTCACTCGCACCAATGTAGAGCAAGAAGCCGGCAAAGAAGCCGAGGTAGAGAGGAAAGAAAGTCTGAGGCAGGTGAACCAAGCTCGCCACAATGACACCGGTGACTGGTGCGGCCGCGTCCAGCATCAACAGAAGCGCTGCGCGACTGCGGCTGTTGCGATGCACCAGCATAAGGGTCACTGTGTTGAGTCCATCGGAGATGTCATGGGCAATCACCGCGAGGGCCACGATCACTCCAACGGTTGCGCTCACTTGGAACCCAAGTCCGATACCAACACCGTCCATAAAGCTGTGGCCCACGAGCGCAAGCGCCGAGAGCACGCCGACCGTCCGGTGCGTATACTCTTGAGTACTGTCATCTTCCCGAGTGTTTATGAGCATGCCGTACTCGAGGAAGTGCATCCCCATGAAGGCGAAGATGAGCGCGAGCATAGGCTCGATCACTTGAATGTGTGCTTCTTCGACGCGGCGAAAAATTTCTGGCAGCAGATCCAGCACAACGAGCCCGACGAGTACGCCGCCGGTGAATGCCATGATCAAAGTCAGTTGAGCGCGCCGACGCAGCGCAATGAAGCCTCCGAACGACGTCGAGAGCAAGGCCAAGAGAGAAAAGCCGATGGCGGTCATTGTGGGTGGGATTCTCCGGAAAGACAGTGGACGCACGTGCCAACGAGTGTCAATTCGTGAGACTCGATGAGGTGCTCAGAATTCAAGGTCAGCGCCGCAAGCGCTCGCTCGAAGTCGGAGCACCTGATGTCGATAATGCTGTGACAGGCCTTACAGACGAAATGGTGATGATGCCTCTTCTCCACACAACGGGCGTAGCGCCATACTCGACGCTCGTCGCCGGTGGGCAACAAGTTGCCATCGGGAACGGCAATGACGAGGTGCTGCTGAACCAGAAACCCGAGCGCCCGATACGTCGAAGCAGTGCTCGTGCCGGCCCGCTGGCCAACCTCTGCGGCCGTCAACGGAGCGTTCGCCTCTTCAAGCACCGCAAGCACGCGCAGTCGGAGACTAGACAAGCGCACAGGTCGCTTCCTGACTTGCTGCTCGCTCATGCCGTCCTCCTTACTCACGCCACTGTATTGAGAATAGTATCACATATTCTGCGAATAGTATCAAGAACTAGCTCTGTTATGTGGAGGTCGCGTCGAGGGCGGAGGAGGATTGCTCATTGTACTTCTCCTGTGGGCAGGCGAAGTACTGCGCAGCCGTGCCTACTCTTCTTGATTTTGGAGGATCAGGAGGGCGTACGGGCGCTGTGGTGCTGCCGGGTAGCTTGCTTCACAATCAGCGATATCCCTTACGCTCCACGTTCGCTATCGACTCCGCGGGCCGGACGAGCACGAACTCTGTGGTGGCCTCCGGGCTTACCACAGGCCGAAGCACTCTCGGTAGAACGCCTCAACCACTGAAGAGGCTGTTGCCGAGCACCTCGCATAGCGTTCGTGGACGCGTTCGAGATCGGTAGAGAGCGAGGGATTCTGGCGTTCGTGGGCGAAGAAGTGAAGGATGCCGGATACCCCGGAATTGACAGCTTCCTCCAGCTGCGGGAGCTCACTCTGCGTATGCGCGACGGTCACACTCAGACGGGCGATGCGTTCGCGCGCGACGCTCTTTCCTGCTCCCGTCGTGAGCCTATCCACGAAGTCGCGATCTTTGCCAGCTATCCACGCGGGAAGCTTCTCCCGGACGTAGGGCTCGAAGAAGGAGCGAAAGCTCTCACGCAGGTAATCATCGAGCGACTGGCCACGGGTGCGATGTTCACGCTCGAGGTTGTGCATGGTGATGTGGATGTTGCGGTAGAGCGCGGGCAAGCCAATGTTCGCGTCAATGGTATCGGCATCGTACAGACAGCGACCTTCTAGGCTTGTCTCTGCTGTGACGTGCAGATGGGAGGCGATGATTTCTACTACGTGGGCGCGGAAGTGTTCCGGATAGCCACGCTCTGCCAAAAGGGTGTCTGCAATGCGTGCCCCGGAGACATTGTGAAGCTCGCCACGAAGGTTGAGCGCCTCGTACAGTTGGGTGACCTTGTTGCTTCGCCGTGGCGGCAAATAGGCGTTGCGCCAAAACCCGTGCTCGTCAACAATGCGCTTCCCATTCTCCATCAAGATCTCGCCGTCGTACGATTTCGTGACGTCGTGGAGTGTGGCTCCGAAGTCGAGTGGGCGTTGGTCACCGCCGGCACGCCGCGCGAGCACCATCGCAAGGTTTCGCACACGGCGGACGTGATCGTGTGTATAGGCACGCCACGAAAAACCGACCCAATCCTCATCCCACAGTGTGTAGGTTTCTTGGACAAGGGTTACGAGCTCGGCGAGCACCACCGCATCGTCGGGGTAAGCCGGAGGTGGGGCGAGAGAGTCCGTCAAAAAGGCAGTCATCGCTTGCAAACTTTCCTCCACAGGAACGGGGTTTCTCGGCGCTGCATAGTGTAGATACTTTCTCTTCACTGTGCTATCAGTGGAAGTCCAAGAACGGGATGGGCACAGGGTCAAGAGCCTCCTGGAGTGGAAGGTTTAGGACACGTGCGAAGAAATAGAGCTCGCACTCCAAAGCTCTGCTAATGTTTGTGGCCTGCCGGAAGCCGTGACCTTCTCCTGGAAAGGTGACATAGGCGTGCGGGACCCTCTGGGCAACGAGGTGGTGCACGAGCACCTCAGCTTGATTGGGCGGCACGACTTTATCATCGAGTCCCTGAAACAGGATCACAGGCTTGTTGAGAAGCTGCGCGTGGTACAAGGGGGAGCGGGCTCGGTAGGTTTCCATCGCAGCCGGCCAGGGTCCGATCATCTTGTCCAGATAGCGCGACTCAAACTTGTGGGTCTCCTTCGCGAGTAAGGTGAGATCACTGATGCCAAAGTAGCTTGATCCCGCGTGGAAGGTGTTCCGGAAGGTGAGCGCTGCGAGAGTTGTGAATCCTCCGGCGCTGCCACCAGAGATAGTGAGGCGATCCTCGTCGACAAGGCCCTGCTCGGCTAGCTGTGCTGCACTCGAGCAACAGTCATCGACATCGGCAATACCCCAGTTCCCTTCGAGAAGCTGGCGGTAGGCACGCCCGTAGCCACTGCTGCCACGGTAGTTCACGTCGAGAACAGCGTAACCCCTGCTTGTCCAGAACTGAGTGGCCAAGCTGAGCGCAGTAGTCGTAGAGCTTGTTGGACCACCATGGCAGATGATTCACAGAGGTGGTCTTGTAGCTCTGGGAGCGTGAAATCGCCCGCTGCACGGACCATAGAAGAAGGCGTGAATTGACTCACCTGTCGCGGCTTGAAAAGTCATGGGTTGGGGGATTGAGATAAACGTCGTGTCCAATGCCAGCTCGCTGGAGCGCTTGAGGATTTGGAATCTGCTAGATAGCGGATCGACCCGGACTACACACCAGGGAGTTTGCGGGCCTGCTGCCACACAGATCACGTGACCCTGCACCTTCGCAACGGTAGGCGCGATCGCTGTGAAGGGCAGAGATAGCGGTGTAACGATGCCGGTGCTGATGTCGATCAGGAACAGTCCGGTCCCGCGTTCTGTCGAGCCCACCGCAACGATGCGGGTCTCGGAGATCATGGCGTAGGTGCTTAGACCGAACTGCCATTGAGGAACGCCGAAGTCGCGAACCTCCGCTGTGAGTTGGACGGATGCCCCGGCTGAGAGTCGATAGAAATTCCACCGGCCTGTACGATCTGACAGAAAGAGAAGCTCTCCGCTCGATGACCACTGCGGACAGAAGATGCTCTCCGCCTGACCGCCCGCGACACGGTGCGCGTCGTGGACAGCACCAAGGTAATCAAGTGTCCCCACCCAGAGCTCGGTGCCATCCCACGGCATGTTCGGATGATTCCAGCTCAGCCAGCAGAGCTTGGTGCCGTCGGGGCTCACGCGAGGATTACTGTAAAAATCAGCACCCCGTACAAGCGGGTACACCGGGCCCGATACATCGTAGTGAACGGCTACCAGGCTATTGACGGGCTCAACGTCGCCGCTCGAGTGGTCTTCCGAAACGCAGATGAGACGATGGCGCCGCTCGTCGACCGTCAAATCAGCATAGCGGAAAGGGCCTTCAGGGGTGAGCGGAGTAGTTTCTCGTTCGCTCAGGCGATATACGCGACCGTCGATGAGGTGAGAAGTGTACACTACCCCTTTGGACACACAGTAAGAGCCGCCGCCGTACTCGTGAACGCGTGTCCGGGCATTGAGCCAGGAAGAGCCCACGTCTTGCAGGTCACCATCAGGAGAGCACCGGACGATGGCTGATCGACCGGCCTCGGAAGGACGGCCCTCCGTCCAATAGATCGCCAAGTCATCAGCCGCGACTTGCCCAAAAGACACGCCGGCGCTCGCCACCATTTGTGCGCTCAATGGCGAGGTCCAGCCGCCGTATGGGGCGAGTTCTGGCGCTGACGCCATCAGGTGCTTCTCCTCTCAAGGTGCTGTCGGCACACGTGGCCAGAGCTGCGCCTGTCGGGCCGCTCAGCACGCGCTAGCACTCGTGCCGCTGTTGATCAAAGTATAATCGCGGTGATGGCGAGCCGTGAGCGGTCATGGAGTCCGCCAGAAAATCGCTAAACGCTAAACATCGAGATAGCCCGACACCGCTGCGAGCGTGCGGTACGGTGTCAGACGAGGGGCCCGAGCGTGGCTACAGGAAGTCCCTATGAAGATGCGGAGACGCGTGAGGCCGTGCGTCTCCGCCGAAGGTTCCGTCGAGATCTCATGTTTGTCACCGGAAGCACCTATGAAGTTGCGGCTACCGGTGTCGTAGCCGCCCTGGCCATTCTCCCACTCATTTTCGTGCCATCTTCCATCGTGTTGCTGCTCTTCTCCCACACACTGGCAAAGGCTGCTGTGGAAGCGTCTCAGGCTTTAGGCGTTCAGCCTCTTGATGCGACACCGCCGCCACCAGCAACATCCTCGCTCTTGGTCGCGCTCGTCGTACTGGCCGCTGCGCTGGCTCTCAGCGGTGGGTGCAGTGCGTGGGTGCGGAGACGCACATACCTCGCTGCCGGAGGGTTGCGACGCTTCCCGGAGCGGGTGTCTGCACGTCACGCAACACTCGCGTTTTTCGGACCCCTGTGGCTCCTAGTTGTTGCCGTGCTGGTGAAAGCGCAGTTGGGACGGCTGCCCCAGACGCGGTCGCTCGATGTCGTCGCGACAACCTCCGTCGATCGTCTGGTCGTCTATGCCTTCCTGGCGATCGTCTTATGCACCATCACCCACCTCCTATGGGAGCTTTGTTTTGAAGCTATTTGGCCTTCACTGACTTCGGCCAGCGTGGATACGGCACTTGCGGAACGCGAGCTGTACACTGCACAGCTGATTCAAGCCGAAGAGACCCGGCTGCGTCAACCGTGGGAGTACCTGATTGCTGAAACCTGGCGACGTAGTGAGCCCGTGGCGCGAGAAGTGGGTGGAGACTTGAAAGATGCAGCTTCGCGTGAAACGGAGCAACAATGAGCGTACAGCGGTGTGTCTTCGTCGATGGCAACGCGCTGGTACATCGTGCGTTCCACGCTATTCCTTTGCTTACTACTTCCAAGGGTGAGCCGACAAACGCCGTGTTCGGCTTCACATCCATGCTCCTGAAGGCTCTGCAGGATCTGCAGCCAGATTGTATAGCAGTAGCGTTCGATACGGCAGCGCCAACCTTCCGCAAGCAGCAGTTCGAGCAGTACAAGGCCCACCGGCCGAAAATGCCTCCGGAGCTGGCCTCCCAGTTTCCGCGTGTGCGCGAAATTGTGCAAGCTCTGGCTGTCCCGATCTTTGAGTTGGAAGGCTTCGAAGCGGACGACCTGCTTGGCACACTGAGCCTCCAAGCGAAAGAGCAGGGCTTTGCGGTTACTATTGTCACGGGAGACTTAGACGCGCTCCAACTCGTTGATGAAGATGTCTCTGTCATGATCAACCGCCGTGGCGTGCAGGAAGTGACGGTTTACACTCCCGCTCTCGTCCGTGAGCGCTACGGCTTTGGACCTGAGCTCATCCCCGATTACAAGGCATTAGTCGGCGACGCCTCAGACAACATTCCCAAGGTGCCAGGCGTCGGTGACAAGACTGCCGCTGATCTCCTGAGCCGGCACGGTAGCATCGATGGTCTCTATGAACATCTCTCCGAGCTGAAACCAAAGCTGACCGAGACTCTCCTGGCAAGCCATGACCAGGTTTTCCAGAGCCGTGATCTTGCCAGAATCCGCCGTGATACTCCGATCGTCTTCGACTCACACCGAGCAAGACGAACGCACTACAGCAGGGCGGATGCCACACTGCTCTTGCAGGAGCTAGAGTTTCGCTCGCTGGTTGCGAAGCTTCCAGTAGACTCGTCGGAAGTTACTGCGCCGGTGACAGTGCATCAGAGCTCCCTGTTTGATGCAGCTGAAGATGGCGAGCTTGCTGCTCAGCGTCCTGTCCCGGCCGGGGCACCCGATACGTCGTGGAGGATCGTCGATACGGAGCAGGGTCTCGCGGACTTAGTGCACGAGTTAGAGATGGCAGACTGCATCGCGTTTGATGTCGAGACGACAGGCACGGACGCCCTCCGTTGTGACTTGGTTGGGATAGCTCTTTCCGGCGCTCCAGGATGGGGAGCCTATCTGCCTGTGGCTCACGCAGCTGCCACAGGCGACTCTGGACGGAAGTCGCTGCCGCTCGAGCTTGTCCGAGCGCATCTTGGCGCGCTACTCGCTCGTGAGAACCGGCCAAAGATTGCCCACAACGCCAAGTTCGACGTAGAAGTGCTCGTGCGCCACGGCCTCGACGTTCGAGGGCTCACCTTCGACACCATGATCGCTGCCTATTTACTCAACTTACGGAGCCTTGGTCTCAAGGATCTTGCGCAACAAGAGCTGGGAATCGTCATGACTCCAATCACAGACTTGATTGGTACAGGATCCCAGCAGCGCTCGATGGCTGATGTGCCGGTCGAGCTGGCCGCGCCGTACGCTTGCGCTGACGTCGATGTCACGCAGAGGCTCGCCCAGATCTTCCGGCCCCGTCTCGTTAGCGCAGAGCTGCAGTCTTTGAACGACGATATCGAAGTTCCGCTCATCGACGTCTTGGCACAGATGGAGCTATCAGGGATCGCCATCGACAGCCTTGGTCTGAAGGATATGTCGCAGCGTCTCGCGCAGCAATTGCTTGCATTGGAGCGTCGGATTGTTGACGCGGTGGGCCACAGTTTCAACATCAACTCTCCTGCCCAACTGGGCAAGGTCCTATTTGAGGAGCTCGAGCTTCCGCTCGATTCCCGCCGGCGCACGAAGATTGGCTATCCAACTGGCTCGGATGTCCTCGAAGATTTGCGGCCGGCTCACCCTGTCGTGGGGCTAGTCCTCGAGTTCCGCGAACTAGCGAAACTGAAGTCCACGTACGTCGACCGCCTGCCAGCGCTGGTCAATCCGGCAACTGGGCGTGTTCACACGTCGTTCAAGCAGCATGTGGTGTCAACTGGGCGACTTAGCTCCACCGATCCGAATCTGCAGAACATCCCCGTGCGGACAGAGCTTGGGCGGGAGATCCGGCGTGCCTTTGTACCTGGCCACCCTGATTGGCTACTGCTCTCTGCCGACTACTCCCAAATTGAGCTCCGTATCCTTGCTCATCTCAGTGGTGACCCATCTCTGACTGCTGCCTTCCTGGCAGAGGAGGATATTCACGCAGCAACCGCGTCACGGGTCTTCCGTATCGCAGCCGGAGACGTGCAGCCCCAACAGCGTCGCATGGCCAAGGTCATCAACTTTGGAATTCTCTATGGAATGGGGCCAGATGCTCTCGCCCGCCAAATTGATTCCTCCCGCAAGGAAGCCCAGGAGTTCATCGCACAGTACTTTCAGACATTTCCTCAGGTGCAGCAGTTCATCGAGAACACGAAGCGTGAGGCTGCAGAGAATGGGTTCGTGACCACGATTACCGGACGGCGCCGCTCTATGGAGGAGCTACGTGATCCGAGACGTGCGATTCGAGCCCAAGCAGAGCGAGCAGCTGTCAACGCACCAGTGCAAGGTAGTGCGGCGGACATCATCAAGATCGCCATGGTACGCCTGCACCGCCTGTTTCGCGAGCAGGATCTAGAGGTGCGTATGCTCCTGCAAGTACACGACGAGCTCGTGTTCGAGTTGCCAGCCACAGAGCTGCGTACAGTTGCTCCGCTCGTGCGCGCAACGATGGAAGAGGCCTACAGGCTGTCCGTGCCGCTCCGTGTCGAGAGCAAGAGTGGTCCGAATTGGGCGGATCTAAGGCCAGTCGATGAGCCTGGTGGCGAAAGATAGATGGTCCCTGTCGCTCACAAGCTGTGTTGCACCGCGGATAAGGCCAGAGAATCATCGAATTCCGGCGGAGCAGAAGCCCACGCTGGTAGCGGTGCATATTGCGACTGTGCCGGCCTTCTCAGGCATGATTCGCACGGATGAGGACAAGCGCTTCAAAGAGCGCGAAGATGAGGAAGATGATGATGCCCATCGCTGGAGACCAGAGGTGCATGAGCCGCGAGACAAGGTTGAGCTCGAGGAATCCGGCGGCGAGGAGACCTTGACGCAACGCATCATAGGCGATAGCAGGGTGCAGTCGTTGGGGCTTGTTGTGATGAAATATCCAGATCACCAGCCCCACGATCCCCCAGATGAGAAACCCAGAGGAAAGGACGAAGATCAGTTGATGCTTAGCAGTATCCGGTGAAAGGCTCGCTAGTGCAAAGACGGTGAAAAAGACGCCGATAAGAGCAAAGAGGCCCAGCAAGATCACAAAAGGGTGAATGGGGAAGTTGCGCAGAGGAGGTGCTTGGGGAGTGGCCTTGGGGACATCCTTGACTGCCTGAGGGCGGCTCTGGCGGTGTTGCCGGACGAATGTCTCTGCCTGTAGGTGTCGCTGGCGCGCTGACCGGCGCGCTTGCAGCCGACTGAGCACGCGCTGCCGGTCTAGCGCGCGCCGCTGATCACTCTGCGGACTCTGCATCTTCATCCTCCCAACGTGACCAGGAGAGCTTCCCTTCTTCCAAACGCCAGATCGCCGGTCCCACTTGCACTTCTAGCGGCACAAGGTGGCTTCGGGCGACGGCCTGAGGCACGCGCAGCTGAATGAGCCGGCGCCGCAAGCGCTCAATGGCATCACGCTCTCGAAAGTCTGTCTGGCTGGTGACTCGATCAACGATAGGACCCTCAACGCGGACGAGTCGCTCAGCCACGGACACAATCCAGAACTCCGGCATTTCGGGACGTGCCGTAACCTCCACTGCCGGAGGCGAAGGAAGCTCATCAAGCAGTGCAGCTACACGCTGCAGCAGCTGGCTGAGACCGTCGTGCGTTGCGGCGCTTACGAGAAAAACTTCGTGCTCGTGGGCATAACGACGCCTAATCTCCTGAAAGTATGCGTGAGTCTCAGGGAGATCGCTCTTGTTGACCACAAGCAGCCGTGGACGTGTCACAAGCTCTGGGTCAAACTGCTGGAGCTCCTCCACGATCACCTCGATGTCGTGAGCCGGGTCATGTCCTTCGAGCCCCGAGCCGTCGACCAGGTGAAGAAGCAAGCGCGTGCGTTGCACGTGTCGCAGAAAATCGTGGCCGAGGCCAACACCACGGTGTGCTCCTTCGATCAGCCCGGGAATGTCGGCCACGACAAAGGAGCGGTCGCCAACAGTAGCTACGCCCAGGTTCGGCTCAAGGGTGGTGAAGGGGTAGGCGCCGATCTTCGGCTGCGCTCGCGAGACGGCTGCCAGGAAGGTCGATTTTCCGGCGTTTGGTAGGCCGACGAGACCAACCTCAGCAATCAGCTTGAGCTCGAGGTGCAGCGCGAGCGTTTCTCCAGGCTCTCCCCGATCAGCAACCCGCGGAGCCTGGTTCGTCGCAGTGGCAAAATGCACATTGCCGAGACCGCCACGACCGCCGCGTGCGACGAGCACGCGCCGGCCAGGCTCCATGATGTCGGCAAGAACCGTGTCAGAACCAGTCAGCCGCACGATGGTGCCGGCTGGTACCCGGATGATGAGGTCGTGCCCCTTGGCGCCGTGCCGGCGGTTGCCTCCACCGTGTCCCCCGTGGCCTGCCCGGAACTCATGTTGATGGACGAACCGGCCGAGCGTATTGAGGTTGGTCTCACCCACTAGGTAGATGGAGCCACCGCGACCACCATCACCACCGTCGGGGCCTCCGAAGGGAACGAACTTCTCACGGCGAAAGTGGGCGCTTCCATCCCCGCCGTTACCCGCGTGGACAATGATCTCGGCGTGGTCTGCAAACATCTCTTCTTTGCGCTCGCTTGCTCGTCGCTTAGTGTACTTGAGGCGCCAGGCGATTAGGCTCGGAAGTGATCACGGCTGGGAAGCGAATGACAGCCAGCGTCCCACCGCCGGGCGATGGAATCAAGGTGAATGACCCATGCAAGTCCTTTGAAACCAAAGTATGGATGATTTGGGTACCGAGCCCACCGCTACCGTCGACCGAGAAGCCTGATGGCAAGCCGCTCCCATCGTCGAGTACCTCAACGCTTACCTCATTGAGATGGCGCCGTACGGCAACTCGCAGAGTGCCTGTTTCACGCTGAGCGAATCCGTGCTGAATGGCATTTGTAACGACTTCGTTGAGCACAAGGGCAAGAATCGTCGCCTCTTTCGATGCGATCTGCAGCGTGTGGTCCTCGATGTCATAGTGCACAGTCACTCCAGTGCTCGTTAGTGCAGACGTCACACTGCCGACCACCTGCTGAACGATATCACGGACGCTGGCGAGACCGATATCCTCGTGGGAGAGCAGGTCGTGAATCGACGCAATGCTCTGTATTCGCGCAATGCTCTCAGCGAGGGCTATCCGCTCGGAGGCAACCTTAGCCCGGCGCATCTGCATGGAGAGCAGCGCCGCGATTGTCTGGAGATTGTTCTTCACACGGTGGTGCATTTCAGCGAGCAATAGGCTCTTGGTCTGCAATCCCCACCGGACCTCTTGGTACAGCTGAGCGTTGTCAAGCGCCAGCGCTGCTTCGTCGCAGAATGCCAAGAGAAGAGGAAGCTCCGCCTGCTGAAAGCCATGCGGCTCATAGGCATATAGGCAAGCGACCCCGATTTCCGTGCGCTTCGTGAGTAGTGGCAGGGCAAGAAGTGAGCGATAACCCTCGGCTCGTACATCCTCTTCAGAAGCGGCGATGCGCGGATCGCTGAGTGCATCGAAGACGATGACGGGCTCCTTAGTGCGCAAAGCAGCACCAACGACCCCCTGGCCTACCGGAACACGGACACGCTCGCGATAGCCCTCGCTGAGACCCTTGCTGGAAGCAATACGATACGCGCCGATCTGATCGTCGAGCACGAACACTGAGCACTTATCAGCTCGACCAAGATCCTTGAGATACGTCACGATGAGATCGAGGACTTCCTGGACATCCAGGGAGGAAGCCACGAGAGCGGAAACTCGCTGCAAGGTAGTCATCTGTTCGACCTTACGGCGCAGCTGTTCATCAGTCTCCCGGTAGAGTCGGGCATTCTCGATGGCTAGGGCGATCTGGCCGCTGACAGACTCTAGAAAAGCCGTCTCTGCTGTTGTCCAGTCGCGCACCTGCACTGTCTGGACGTTGAGCACGCCAACGAGCTTGTGCACGGTGAAGACGACGATCGGCACCGACAGCATGGAGCGATAGGACTCTTCCCCTGACTCGGGAATGTACTTGAATCTCGGGTCGGCCCAGGCATCGGCAACGGCAACCGGCTTACCGGTCTGCGCGGCCCATCCAGTGATACCTTCACCGATAGACATCCGCGCCTTACCGATCACGTGTGGTGAGAGCCCCGTGCTCGCTCGAAGCACGAGATCATTGCGCTGATCATCAAAGACATAAATACTGCACAGGTCGCTCCGGGTTACACTGCGGACGGCCCGAGCGGTGAGGTCTAGCATCGTCCCGAGATCGAGACTTGAGTTAGCAGCGCTATTGACCGTTTGCAGAGCTGTGAGTTGCTCTACTGTCTCGGTGAGCCGCTGGTCGAGAGCACCGAGCGTCGTGATGAGCGCTGCACTGGCTTGTGCCACCACGCAGGAGATCGTTGCCACGAGCTCCGTCGAAGACTGGCGAAGGCGCCGTTCCATCTGCAGTCTCGCCTCTGCGTTCGTCACCGTCAGGTCGAGTTCCCTTGCAACTTGACCGGCGGCTGCATTGACGGCCTTCAAGATCTCAGAGAGTGGATCTTGCTGGGTCGCGCACAGCCGGGCCAGCCGCTCGAACTGTAGCCGCAAGGATCGGGATGGGCCTTCTCGACACGCCGTTCGCAGCAGCTCGTGAAACTGTGGCTGGAGTACCTCGAGCGCGCTTCCAGGCTCGCTCGCCGAACTGTCCTGCAAATGTCACCTACCCGGCCGGTTGCGGAGAAAAGCGGGAACCTCGAGACCACTCGATGAGCGCCTTCGCGGTTCCTCGCGTGGTCGCTCTTCAGGAAGCCGCTGATTGGTATCCGGTTCTGGTTGTTCTAGAGGCTCTTCTGGACGTGGTGCAGTGGCAGGTCGATCAGTGTAATCGCCAGATCCCGACGGCGAGGACGATTCTCGCCACGAGGTCTGCGTTCGCACGCCGTAGCTCGACCGTGCACTCGAAGATGAATCGAATCCCGTAGCGATGATAGTGAGCTCGACTTCGTCGTCGCTGCGCTGGTCATCGACTACTGCCCCAACAATGATGTTGGCATCTGGGTGCACACGCTTTTGGATGATCTCCGCCGAAGTGCCCACTTCCAGCATAGTAAGGCTGGTGCCACCGCGAATATTGAAGAGCACACCCTTCGCACCGTCGATTGTCGCATCCAGTAAGGGGCTGGAGATTGCCTGCTCGGCGGCCAGTTCGAGACGCCGATCCCCCCGACCGCGCCCAATGGCCATCATCGCTGACCCGGCATTCGCAATAATGGCACGAACGTCGGCGAAGTCTACGTTGATCAGCCCTGGAACGGTGATGATGTCCGAGATGCCTTGAACGCCCTGGCGCAGCACTTCATCGGCCAGCTTGAAGCTTTCCTTGACGGGCATTTTAGGATCAGCAATTTTGAGCAAGCGCTCATTAGGAATGCAGATGAGCGCGTCGACGTTTGTGCGCAGCTCTTCCATGCCCCGCAAGGCCGACTCGCGCCGCCGGCCACCTTCAAAGGCGAATGGCAACGTCACGACACCAACCGTGAGGGCGTGCATCTCGCGGGCGAGGCGAGCGACGATTGGAGCAGCACCCGTTCCTGTGCCGCCGCCCATTCCCGCCGTCACGAAAACCATGTCACACTCGCCAATGATTTCGCGCAGCTTGTCTTCGCTCTCTTCTGCGGCTTTCTGACCCTGGGCAGGATCACCGCCAGCCCCCAGGCCACGTGCCTGCTTGTCGCCAATCCGGACGACTGTCGAGGCTTTGGATAGATCCAACACTTGCTGATCGGTGTTCACGGCGATGAACTCGACGCCGGATAGTCCAGCGTCGATCATGCGGTTCACGGCGTTGTTTCCGCCGCCTCCCACACCAATCACTTTGATGCGGGCACGGTGCGGCGGCTGCACGTGGCCGTTGAGCTCGCGGCGGGAAGTGCGATCCATGCTCCTGCACTCCTTGAACTGTCGGTCGTAACTGCCTGGCTGGCAGCCGTTAACACAATAACGACAAGTTGGCCAGTTGTCGAAGACGTAACCTGTTTCTACCTATCTTGAGTGCCTACTCGCTTCTCTGAAAACCGTGCCAGCAGCGTTCCCACTAGGAGTGGCGCTGCTCGAGCGCGGAGAGTGGAATGTTGGACCGACCTCGGTTGGAAGGTGCCCAGGACCAGAGGTACACCCAGTGCGGCCTGGAATACTCCCGACCCTCGAGCCGGAAACCAGGAAGGTCGTGAAAGATGCGTAACCATGCGGTCTGATCATCCTTCGTCTTCGCTCGGACTTCGACTGGAGATTGGATCTGGATGAGCTCGCGTACGAGGCGCTTGACAACCGCAGGATCGGGCTCTTCACCCTTTGTGCCCGCATCCTTGATCGTGACCACACCGTCGACTCGGGTATACCATTCCAACATGCCTTCGAGCAGCCAGCGGTCTTCACGCGGATCATGGCGCTCAAGGATAAGCAGCTCATTGCGCTTCGCTGCCTCAACGTAGTTGCGGCGTGGCGTCTTGCCCCGCGGTCTGGCCAAGGAGTTACCGATACTCTCGTAGATTCGATCACAATCCTCCACAGTCGCCACGTGCAACTGATAGGTCGGTTCTGGCTCCTGTTGAGGGCTGCGCGGCATGCCGCGCTGTCCGGACACCATCGTACTCCTCCTAGCTACCGCGGTCTAGAGCTTGCCGTTACTCTCTACAACGCGGAATAGGTCATTTGGTTGGGTGTTACTGTGGATAGATAGGTCTACCTTCTTTCCGCTGACACCCCAGGTCTGGTTCCATTGCCGAGCAATGCACGAGGAGATAGTTTGCGCCGTCCGCTTGCGGAAAGCCGGGAGACTCTTATGAGATCTTCGTCTTGGCGATGCCTCGTGCGGGGAGGCTGCTCCGGAGTGAGCACGCCCCGCGCAGCGTCTTCGGCATGCAGCACTCCTCTCGACGACTCTCAAACAAAAGAAACTCAGGTGCTCTAAAGTCTTGCTGACTGGGAGTATACCATTGTGTGCTCACTTAGACTGTAAGGGTTGGTCGGGATGGTAGTATCGCCGAGATGGCAGTCTCCCCCCTAAGCAGCTGGAGGAGAGCGGCGGTGAGCAAGCAAGGCGGCCTAGGCAAAGGGCTGGCATCATTGCTGCCAGATTGGCAGTCCTCACAGTTTCAAGAAGTAGCTATCACGGCGATCGAGCGGAATCCTCGCCAACCTCGCATGCGCTTCGAAGGCCTTGATGAGCTGGCAAGCTCAATCCGGACGCACGGCGTGCTTCAGCCCCTGGTCGTGAGCAAGATTGTCTCGACTAGAGCAACTGAGCCCTCCTACCAACTCATCGCCGGTGAGCGCCGCCTCCAAGCAGCGCTCCTCGCTGGTCTAGATCACGTTCCTGCCATCATCAAAGAAACGACAGAGCAAGGACTGCTCGAGCTTGCTCTCATCGAGAACGTCCAGCGTGAGGACCTCAATGCGCTGGAAGAAGCGCAGGCCTACAAAATGCTGATGGACGAGTTCGGATTCACACAAGAACAAGTCGCCGAGCGTGTTGGGAAATCGCGGGTTGCCATCGCAAACACACTCAGGTTACTGCGCTCATCCCCAGACATTCGAACAGCGCTTCTTGATGGTGTGATCACCGAGGGGCACGCTCGTGCCCTCTTGGCGCTCATCGATGAGGCGCAGGTCAGGCGAGCGCTGGCCATCGTGATCGAGCGGCAACTCAGTGTCCGCGAGACCGAGGAACTGGTCCGCCGGCTGCTCCAGCCGCCCCTTGAGCAGAGTACAGACGTGCAACCTGTCCGCGACCCCCGAGATGTCCTCAATGAAGAGCATCTCGCTGCAATGCTCGGCGCACGCGTGCGCCTCCATCGATCCAAGCGGGGAGGCCGTCTGACTATCTTCTTCTCCAGCGAGGGGGAGCTAAGCAGGCTCATGCGGCATCTCGGTGCTAGCCCAGAGCGAACGTAACTCTTGTCTTTCCAGCTAATTCGTTTTCCTTGCGTGTGCAGAGACCAGTGAGAGGAGGTGCCACTGGGATGAATCCAGACGATCCAGATGCGGCGACTCCGGGAGTCCTCGTGTCGTCATCACGTGTCGAGCTGCAACAGCTCATGCTCCCGGCCGATGCCAATCCCCTCGGGAGCATCCATGGCGGTGCTGTGCTCAAGCTGATCGACTCTGCCGCGGCAGTTGTTGGCTGGCGTCATGCGCGAGGACCAGTCGTCACAGCTCGACTGGACGACATCAGCTTTCTCCGCCCCGTCTCTGTGGGCAATCTTCTCGTGGTCAAGGCGTCGGCAAATGCCGCTTGGCGAACGTCGATCGAGGTGGGCGTGCGCGTGGAAGCAGAGGACCTCTCGACTGGCGGACGCTGGCACGTCGCTTCTGCGTACGTGATCATGGTTGCAGTTGATGCGCAGGGAAAGCCTCGACCAGTGCCACCGGTCAAGGTGGAGACCCAGGAAGATGAGCGCCGTTTCACCGCAGCCCAGCAACGCCGTGTTGCGCGTGCGAGTTGATTTCAACGTGCTCTGTAACCTTGTAGAGGTAAACGTCGCAGAGTAGAGTGTCACTCACAAAGTCTAGTACTTGGATGGTCCCCATGTTTCACTAAGGTAAATTTTCTTTAGTGCCGTAGCGAACCATTCCACTGGATCGTAAAGACATTGAGGATACTCCCGGTTAAGAGAGAGGTAGTACCTGCAATGGGTGATCTGGTCCCCAGGAGAGCGCGCGAAGATTGGGAGCGAGAGCGTATCCGGCTCCGAATGCTGCGAACACGTACGCGTCGCGTCATCGATGGTCGCCACGCCGGGGGACGGGTTGCGTATGGGTACCGACTGTCGATAGGAGCAGTTCCTGGTCTCTTAGAGATCGAGCCGGTCGAAGCCGAAGTTGTTCGTCGCATCTTCTCCGAACGAGCGCGCGGGCGGAGCTACCGGCAGATAGCCGAGGCTCTCAATGTTGCTGGTGTGACGAGCCCAACCGCCAGGGTGTGGGGCGAGAGCAGTATCCGGATGATCGCGACTAATCCCATTTATGCTGGAGTGCAGCGACGTAGAACTGGTGATGGCCACTACATTCAGGGAACGTGCCCACCGATCATCTCCACGAACGAGCTGATTGCGGCGATGCAGCCCAATCCGCCTGTGCGGCCCGGCCGGCGGCGCCTGGTCTCGGACTCGATGTAGCGCTTGTATTCATTAACCTGTTACCTGGGCTGTTGAATGGTGACTCAACGCTTTGCTCGTCAATGCATCTATGAGACGATCCGGCTCTGCGGCCAGGTCAATCTCGCGGCCTACTCGGTGACTACGTGACTATCTCGATCCCGGTATAGTGTGCATTGCTTCACCCCTTGCTTAGGAGCGAAGGAGAGGGCCTCTGCGATCTGCCTCCGGGTTGTACCGACGCGTCATCGTAGTGGGATCCGCGGCACTTGGAGTTGAGCTGCATACGCGCTTGCCGGCCCATTGGAGCGTCACGGTCATCGAGAAGACCAGTACTGTGGTGACCAACCCTGACGAACGGTTCACTATGCTGTCAGGCGATGGCACGAGCGCACTCGTCCTCGACAGAGCCGGAGCTCGAAGCGCAGATGCCATCGTGGCGGCGTTGCCCTCGATGGCTGAGAATCTGGAAGTGTGTCGAGTAGTAGCGGAGCGCTTCCAGGTTGAGACGCTCGTGGCCATCGCCGAAGATGCGGTCGCTGAACGAGAGCTGAAGAGTGCTGGGGCAGACGTGCTTCTTGCACCGGCGGCACTCGCATCACTGCTACGCAACCGACTCGAGCAGGCGAGCAGCATTTTGGAGGGGGTGGGACTTCAAGGCGGAGAGCTGATACAGATTACTCTGCATCACACGTCACCAGCTATCGATCAGCCCTTACGTCAGTTCGCACCGCAAGGGTGGACGGTTGCCGCCGTATACCGGCACAGTGAGCTCATCATTCCTAATGGAAATACTGTCTTAGCAGAAGGAGACCAGCTTCTCCTCATTGGCTACCCAGGATATCTCCAAACCGTTGCCGAATACTTGAGAGTTGGGCGCACACGCTTCCCCCTTCCTTTTGGCACCGACATGGCCGTCATCGATCTCGGTGGTGACGTTGCGGAGGCGATCAGCGAAGCACGCGAGTTTGGTCGCGCAGCGGCACTCCCTGCGATTGGCGTACATAGCGCCCTGCACCAGCCTGATGGAGCGGAGGAAGACAGCTCTCCGCTGGTGCTCTGGCACCCTCTCGAGGGCGATGCCGAAGGAACGCTCGCCACGCTGTTCGACCGGCGGGGCATCGGCTGCATCTGCGCCGCCCTCCCCAAGCGCAGCCGTGCAGGATCGCACCGAGCGTTGCGCCGTGCGATAGAGGCGCCGCAACGGCTCCTCCTGCTAGCGCGGAATGGAGTGGCGCCGGATCGTGTTGTGGCTGTGATCGCCCCGGAGCTAGGCTCCCCTTCGACGATGGACACTGCTCTGGACGTCGCTCAGCTGTTTGATGTACCCCTAACTGTGCTGATTGTCCGTCCACCGGCGTGGATGCGTGATAGCGACGTGGACTCCGACGTTCCGCGGTGGGCGCAATGTGTGGCGGACCGCCGGCGCCACGAGTTTTCCGCCGTGATGCGCGAAGGGAATGTGTTGCGAGAGACGCAGCGTCTGCTCAAGCGAGGTGATCTCCTTGTGCTTGGCCGGCAGCCCCATCATCCACGCAAGAATATGCTCCGCCCGGATGTGTTGGTGCAACTGGCCTTCACCTCGACGTGCTCCTCGCTCTGTGTCCCTCACCGCCACGTCATCGCGTGAACACGACAACACTCATCACGGTCTTTGTGCTCATGCTCGGTGCAGCCTTGGCGCCGATCGTGAGCGCCTGGCTGAGCATCCCCGCAGCCGTCGGTGAGCTCACGTTCGGTGCTGTGGTGGGGTTGTTCTTACCTCAAGCCCTCCGTACTGCGCCTATCATCACGTTCTTGGGAGATTTTGGCTTCCTATTGCTCATGTTTCTTGCCGGGCTCGAGGTCGATGTGCGCAGCGTCGCCCGTGACGGGTGGCGTGGATTCGTCACGCGCGCACCATTCGGTATCCTTGTACCGTTCCTCGGCATTGGCTCAGCGTGGCTCCTACATCTACCGCTGCTCCTTGGTCTGGTAGCTGGCTGTGTGTCGCTCGGTGTGGTCTTGCCCGTGCTGAAGGAGCTCCAGCTGAGCCGCACAGGTCTAGGTCAGCACGTGCTTATCGTGGGAGCTGTAGGTGAGCTAAACACCGTATTGCTGCTGGCAGTGCTGGGTCAGGGGTCTCAGGCCCAGCCCGGCACCCCGGTGTTCGTTGCCACGATGATTAGTCTCGCCAAGCTCCTCGCGCTCTTTCTTGCTGCCGGAGCTCTTCTCACCGCACTGAGAGAGCTGCTCTGGTGGTTTCCCCGGGCGCTGCGCGTCTGGGCGTTCGCAGAGGATCGCACCGAGCTCGGAATCCGCGCTGCCGTGGCAATCGTCGTTCTATTTGCGACACTCGCGCACGTGTTGGGTGTGCCCGACGTGCTGGCGACGTTCCTTGCGGGGCTGGCAATCGCCGCGGTGTTTCCTGGTCGGGAGCCACTGCTGGAAAAACTCGGGACCACTGGTTTCGGCTTCTTCATACCCATCTTCTTCATCAATGTCGGGTGGAGTATCAACTGGTCCGAACTGCTGCGACCCCAGAGCCTAGGGCTCATCGGAGCTTTGCTTGCAGCGACGTTTCTGCTTCGGGTGATCGCCTTCCCGGCGCTGCTCCTCCGCCTGCGTGGCAGGGAGGCAGTGGCAGCGACGTTTCTTCTGGCTGCACCGGTGACATTGCAAGTTGCGGTAGTAGCATACGGGGTGGCAGTAAAAGCACTACCCAGTTCTCTACTCCCCGTTGTCGTAATTGCGTCTGGGCTCGGCGCGATCATCGCGCCATCGATCTTCAGACGTCTTTTCCAGCGTCTTGACGAGCCAGCGAAGGGTACGTCTCAGTGAACTCTCGGTTCCAGGTACGCTGGCGGGCGGTGCCGTAGAGGTTATAGGTTATCCGGAGGCAGCGTTTCACCTCCCCAAGCGCGATCAGAGGGTACCCCTCACCAGTTGCCGTACCTGTATGACGTCACGTACCTTAGCACACAGGGATAGTGGCCGTCACGCTGACCCAGCGTGACGTAGACCAATAAGCGCTGAGTACGAGGAGAGGAGGTTCGCGAGAGCCGCTTAGGCCTTGGTGGTGTAGACGACGATCCGGTTGCTGTAGTTCTTGGTGTACGGGTCCCATTTTCCACCGCAGGTGATGAGATTCAGATTGGGTGTGGGGGCCGGACCAAAGATCTTGTCAATGGGTGCGTTGTCGTACGGGTACGAGACCTCTCGCGTCACTTTGAAGGACACCTGCTGACCGTTGGAAAGGGTCACGGTGATGAGATCTCCCGCTTTGAGGGAGCTGAGGCGCCAGAATACGGCGGGCGCTGTCGTCGAGTCGAGGTGGCCCGCAATAGCTGCGTTGCCAGCCTGACCCGGCACGGGGCCATATTCGTACCAACCGACATCTTCCCACTTTTTCGGAACGTCCATCGCCCCGTCTGCAGTCAGACCGACCAGTTCTACGGGAGCGGTCACTCCGATGGCCGGAATCTGCAGCTTCACGGGAAGGACGGGCACGGGCGTCGCTGTAGGTGCTGGAACCGGCGTTGTAGAGGCTGTTGTGCTCGTCGATGAGGGTGCGGAAGTCACGGCCGCTGTGGAGCCTGAAGAAGCCGTACTAACAGTGATACTCGATGAAAGTACACTCGTGGTCGTAATGGCGGTAGTCGCTACGTGAGCAGTTGGCGAGGCTGCAACGGTGGCCGCCTGGCCCCCACCCCCACAGCCAGCAAGAATGGTTGCTGTGGCCGCAAGAGCGGCGAACAAGAGCTTCCATTGCCGCATGAGGTCCGAATCCTCCGAATACTGAACCATACCCGTAAGCAGGCCACCAGCGCTGCTCTTTATTTAGGAGAGCAGCGCCGAACGCGACGCTGTCTACTCTGTCATTCTGCCATGTGTTCTCACGTGGCAGACGTGGACGTCCACCCAGTCATCAATCCTCGCGTAGACTGCTGGATGGCATGGCGCCTATTAGTTGACATAAGCGATAAGATAGCCGTCCCGGCCGTTGCGATTCGGGATGATCACCGACGACAGCCGGGGGTCGGTGCTTGCCTGCTCGTTCAAATCGTGCACCGCCTTGGCACCCTCGTCGCCATCCTTAGGCGCGATCACGGCACCGCCGCGAAGGACATTATCGGCCACGATGAGACTGCCGGAGTGCGTGAGCTCAAGCGCCCAGTTCAGGTAGTTGACATAGTTTTCCTTATCGGCATCAATATAGATGAGGTCGAACGGTGCTTCGGCACGCAGTCCTGGCAATTGTTCTAGTGCAGGTCCCACACGCACTTCGACTCTGTCACTCAAGCCCGCACGAGCAAAGCTTTGGCGGGCGACTTCCGCGTGGTGGGGATTGATGTCGAGTGAAATGAGCTTGCCGCCCGGCTTGAGGGCGCGAGCGATCCAGATGCCGCTGTAGCCACCGAGCGTTCCCAGCTCGAGCACCTTGGTACCACCGGCAAGCTTTACGAGAATGCTCAATAGCTTTCCGAGTGTTGGTGGAACTTGAATGGGTGGCATACCCGCGGCCTTGGTACTATCCAGCGCTGCCGTCAACGCCTCGTCTTGCGGTGCACTCAGCGCCGTCACATACGCATCGATCGTCTCGCCGATATCTACACTCAACTCTCGTCTCCTTCAAACTTCTTCTCCATCGATCTTAGCAGACGCACACGCCTCGGAGGAATCAATGTGCTGGGGCGGGCTTCGCATCACGGAGATCAAACCCACCTTCGGGAAGCAGCGGCAGCGATTGCACCGAGGGACTGCGTAGGACGAACTCTCGATCGAAATACAGGGGAACGATTGGTAGCTGTCTGAGCAGCACAGTTTCTACCTGCCGGTAGAGCGCCAGACGTTGCTGTGAAGCTGCTGCTTGATCAGCTTGTCCGAGCAGATCATTGACGGTAGGGTCGCTGAAGTGCGTCAGATTATTTGACTTACCAGTGCGAAACAAGAGATCGAGAAAATCTTGAGGGTCGAGATAGTCTGCCTGCCATCCCTGAAGTGCGACTGATCCTGTGAAGCTACCATCTTGGAGACTCTGATTGAGCGTGTTTCCGGACACGAGCACGATACTGACGTTCCAGTTGGAGATCTGGTGCAGGTCATTGGCGAGCGCCACAGTGACAGGTCCAGGCTGACCAGGCGCCAGAATCTCACTGGACTCGAGGGTAATGGTTCCCTCTTGCGAAGCGTAGCGTGATTGCCGCCAGACCTGTTGCGCTAACTGCAAGTTAGCAGGGGGTGGGTCGGTTTGAGCGTACGCTCCAGGGATCTCCGGTGGCAAGATGCCACTCGCGGGCCACCCGTCTCCTCCGAGCGCCGTCGTGACGAGAGCCGAACGGTCGATCCCCAAGTCGACCGCACGACGAGCAGCGATGTCGCTGAACGGCGGTGCGTGCAAGTTGAAGGCGAGATACTGCAGTGTGGCAAAGTCATAGTAGTGTAAGAGCGCGCGCACAGAGTTCGACACCGCTGTTGATGATGGAGAGAAGAACGCTGCAGTCTCTGCAGGAGTCGCGGCAAGGGGCAGCAAGTCGAGCCGCCCTTGAGTAAAGGCCTGACCAACGTTCCCGACGGCGCTCGCACTGAGGAGATCGACAGTCTCGTAGGCTGGCTTGGGACCGTAGAAGTGCTGATAGCGCTCCAGAACGACGGTCTTCTGTGGGTCCCAGGTCACGAGACGGTATGGCCCTGTCCCGTTCGGATGCTGCCACCACGAGTTGCCCCCGTGGGTGACTGTCTGCTCGTCGAGTGGGAATGTCGCTGGCATAGTGAGCTTTGCCAAGAAGGCGCCATCGGGATGAGTCAGATGGAACACCACCGTGAACTTTCCCTCGGCTTGGACCCCTGAGACTGTCTGAGCGTGACCAGCGAGGCGCTCAGCCACTCCCTGGATGACATCGAGATAGTCACCGATGCCTGGAACTCCGGTGTGAGGGTCACACGATCGGTTGATTGCGTAGAGGACGCTTTGCGCTGTGACGGGATCGCCGTTATGAAAGTGAGCAGAATGGTGCAGCTCAAACGTATAGGCTGTGCCCGAGTTCGTGACAGTGTAGCTCTTCGCCAGATCGGTGACCAATGCACCAGAGCCGTTGTAGCGCATGAGTCCGCTGAAGATCGCGTGGAGTAGCGTTGAAGTGTCACCACCTGCTAGCTGAGCAGGATCCAGCGATGACGGCGGCGAAGCGAGTGGCAGCTGGAGTGTCGCTCCGGCGGTGGGGGCGGAAGCCGTGTGGCCTAACAGGCTAGTGGGACTTGTGCAGCCAGCGAGCAACAGCGTGGCGGCGAAAAACAGCGTCGGAGCGACAGCCCATCGTGGATTCAAGTACGCTCTCTACCTCCCAAAACGGCACCCTACCCCAGATTCAGCCGATGTCGACCACGTTGAGTTCAGACGCGACACGCCGCACAGTGTTACTTTCAGGGTAGTCAAGCGTCCCTTCATAGCCGGAGCAATCAGTATGACAATGCTGGTGTTAGCATAGGCCGTTGGTGCAAGGAGCGTCGAGCGTGATCGAGGTCAAGGAGCTTACCAAGTTCTATGGTCCGCGGGCAGCTATTGCTGACCTCACGTTCACCCTTGAACAGGGCCGTATCCTCGGTCTTCTCGGACCCAATGGCGCCGGTAAGACGACCACGATGCGGATCTTGACCGGATATATGCCCCCGAGCTCCGGCGTTGCTCGGGTGGCCGGATGTGATGCGTTCAGGGATTCGCTCGCCTTGCGCCGCCACATCGGCTATCTGCCGGAGCGCGTACCCCTGTATGAAGATATGACTGTGGATAGCTACCTGCAGTACTGTGGCCGCATCCACGGTGTAAAGGGGGTAACGCTTGGGCGCCGCGTGCGCGAGATTGTCGAGACGTGTAATGCCGGTGAATTCCACGACCGTCTCATTGGTAAGCTATCGCGTGGCCAGCGACAGAGAGTGGGTATAGCGCAGGCGCTGATTCACGACCCTGACGTGGTCATCCTCGACGAGCCGACGGTGGGTCTCGATCCGCGCCAGATTATCGAAACGCGCCAGCTGATCAAGAGTCTGGGTGGGCGCCACACCGTGGTGCTTAGCTCGCATATCCTACCCGAAGTCAACGCTATTGCCGATGAGGTCGTCATCATCCACGAGGGTCACGTCGTCGCTCAAGACTCGCCAGCCAATCTCACGCAGCGTCTGCAGGGTGAGCAACGCTACCATCTCACGGTTCGCGGTCCGCTTGATGACATCGTCCGCACTATCAAGGAGCAAGAGTGGGTGCGAAAAGCGGAAGGACGGTCTTCAGCCTGGGACGTCTGCGAGCTCACGGTCCATGCTGCAGATTCTACGGACATTCGAGAGCAGCTAGCTGCTCTCATCGTGACGGCCGGCTGGGGGTTGCGGGAGCTCACGACCACTGGTCTGAGCCTCGAGGAGGTCTATCTCAAGCTCACTACTGAAGAGGAGATCGAAGCCGCCTGATGGGCCTGTTCACTGTTGCTCGACGGGAGCTCACATCGTACTTCGGGTCACCTGTAGCGTACATTGTGGCAGCTGCCTTCCTTGCCTTGAATGGATTTCTCTTTGCTGCGGTGATCTCGAATAGTCAGCAGGCCGACATGAGCTTCGTGTTTGGCGACGTCGCGATCGTGCTGCTCTTCGTGATTCCCGGAATCACTATGCGCTTGATCGCGGAGGAGCAGCGGCTGGGTACGCTGGAGTTGCTACTCACGGCTCCGGTTCGCGACTGGGAGGTCATTCTCGGTAAATTCCTCGCCGCCTTTGCGTTATTCATTCTCATGCTAGTCCCGACGGGGCTCTACGTTGTCTTTCTCGTTGCCTTTGGCCATCCAGATCTGTCAACAATCCTGAGTGGCTACATCGGTATCGTCCTCTTGGGTGCGGCCTTCATCGGATTCGGCCTCGTGACCTCTGCACTGACACAGAGCCAGTTAGTGGCCTTCATCGTAGCCTTCGTGCTGGGGCTTATTCTCTGGCTTCTGCAAGGTTTGGCGGTTACCTTTTCTGGCGGTGTGGCCTCTGTCGTGAGTTTCCTCGGCCTCTCTCAGCACGTCTCCAACTTCAGCAGTGGCCTGGTGCAGAGTGACGACGTCGTGTATCTGCTCAGCCTCATCGTCTGCTCACTCTTCGTCGCTACGCGGATTCTCGAGAGCCGGAGGTATCGCTAAGTGCGCGGTGACGATCTCTTGCGACGGCTGGCCCCCTATGCCGGCATCCTTGGCGGATTGCTCCTCTTTGCTGCTGCCGGCGTGGCGCTCGTTGTCGGGACGGCTAGCCCAGCTTTAGTCTGGCTTCTCATTGCTGCTGGCTTGCTTCTACTGTTCTTCGTCGTGACCGATCCACAAGTCGTCGTAAATGCCCTCAAGCTTCGCGGTGTCCGCTATGGCTCGAACGCTGGTCTCATGACCGTTGTGTTCATCGGAATCTTCATCGTGATCAACTTCCTGGCAGTCAAACACAATGTGCAGTGGGACTTCACTCAGAGTGGTCGCTACACGCTGAGCTCAGCGACTGTGAAGCTGGTCAAGGGCTTGAAACAGCCCGTGCACATCATTGCTTTCTACGCCAAGGGGCCCGGTGGTCAGAGCAGCGGTGAGTCTGCGGCCAAGCTGCTCTTGCAGCGCTATACAGCGCTCAGCCATGAGATCTCCGTCACGTTTGTAGATCCTGACGTGAATCCGGCATTGGCGCGGCAGTATCACGTCACCGTATCTCCCACCATCGTGGTGACATCGAATGGACACGAAGACGCAGTGCAGCTGGCAGCCGAGCAGGATATCTCGAGCGCCATCGAGAATGTCATCGAGGGCAAGACACCAGTCGTCTACTTCCTCACCGGCAACGGTGAGCCTTCGTTGCAGCCAGCCAGCGGTCCAAGCTTCTCCTCACTGGTGAGCTTCCTGAAAAAGAACAACTTACAGGCGAAACCGCTCTCGCTCCTCACTGTGTCAGCGATTCCCTCAGACGCGGCTGCCGTAGTCGAGGCGGCCCCGACCACTCCCTACAGTCCCAAAGAGAAGGAGATTCTCCTTAGCTATCTGGAGCACGGTGGTCACGTTCTCTACTTCGCTGAGCCCTTTGGGAAGGTGGACATGAACTGGCTGCTCAAGCCCTTCGGCCTCTCTGTGAGCGAGGGCCTTGTCGCTGATTTGAGTCCGAGCGGTTCCTTGCCAAACCAGCCGCAGGCTATAGTCATTCAGGCGTATGACCGTGGGTCCGTGGTAAAACATCAGCTTCCGCCAGGGGTGTATCTGGATGCGACCTCGATCAACGTTCCAGCGAAGCCTCCCGCAGGTGTGACAGTCGAGCCCATTGCTCAGACTAGCCAGCAGAGCTTCCTGGTGACCAACCCAAAGGCGACGGCCATCAACCCCGCGACCGACAAACGCGGGCCCTTCGCCATCGCGGTTTCGGCAGAGAAGCCCGTTGCTTCGGCTACCGCGAAGCCCGCAGCGACACCCACACCATCGCCAGCAGGTCCAGGATCTTCACCGAGCACCGGAGCCGTGAGCCGTCTTGTGGTGTTCGGCTCGACACTTTTTGCAACCGATCAGGTGCTCACTGCAAATCCCTCGATAGGTGAAGGCAATAGCGAAGCAGCTGCAGCCGCCTTGCAGTGGCTGACGGAGAGTCCAAATCACATCGTGATCCCGACGAAGACCCCTGCTGACCGCTCTATGGTCCTGGTCGGGTGGCAGAGCAATGCGCTGGTCTTTGTCAATACACTGTTCGTCCCGGCAATAGTGCTGTTTGCCGGGGTAGTAGTCTGGCTGCGCCGGCGTTAGGCCTGGCTCGAGTGGATCCTTACTCTCATAACAAGTGATGGTGTGGCGAAGGCATGAATGTTCGACTTACCGGCGTACTCGTTGCCATCTTTGCCGTCCTCGTCGTCGTCGCCGTGGTGTCCGGGAGAGGCTCGGGGGCGGCCGCGAGCGCTACTCCTACCCCCAACCTCGGCGTCTTCACCTTCAAGCCGGCGGATGTCAAGGAGCTGACAATCAGCTACGAAGGGAAAGGTGTGACGGTCTCGCAGCCTTCTCCGGGCACGTGGAAGCTGGTCTCGCCCCCGGCGGCCTATTCCGATTCCACACACATCGCCGGTGTAGTGGCGACGCTTGCCAATCTCCAGAAGATCCGCGACGTGCCCATCGGAACGAACTCCCTGAGTGTTTTTGGCTTCGATAAGCCGTATCTCACGGCGACTGCCGATCTCTCGAACGGTCAGCAGGAGACGCTGATCGTTGGGGGGAAGAACCCCGAGGGCTCTGGCTACTATGCTCAAGTGAAGGGGAAGAGCGGTCTCTTCATCGTCTCGCTCATCGATGTGGGCAGTCTCGCCCAGCTCGTCGTCCAACCGCCGATTGCCACACCGACCGCTGTGCCGACTCCGCTGGCGACGCCTGCAAGCGTGCCAACAGTGGCGCCAGCGGCGACCGCAACGCCTTAGGTAGGATGTGCCAGGCTAACGTCCGAGACTCAGGGCGCACGGCCAGAGGTGCGAAACGATTCCAGGTCGGCCCAGAGACGGGCCAACTCGATGATGGTGCAGGCAGAGAGACCCATGTCGCGGGCGCACACCCATTCGGACCGACTGTGGGCCTGGCGCCATCCAGCGAAGAGATTCGGTGTGGGAAGGCCACGCTCTGTCAAGCGAGAGCCATCGGTGCCGCCGCGTATCGGCGTGTGGATAGGTTCCAGTCCCACGCGCCGCACTGCTTGGTCAGCAAGCGCCGTGACCAAGGGATGGTGCTCGAGGGTATCGCGCATGTTGCGATACTGCTTCACGACGGAGAGCTCCCAACGCGCACCGGAATGGTGACTGACCGTCTCCCCGGCCAGCTCGCGGAGAAGGTCCTCCTTGGTCGCGAGTCCCGCGGTATCGAAGTCCCGCACAATGAGGGTCACCACCGTCTCTTCGATGCTCCCGCGAATGTCTGTGGGGTGGACGAAGCCCTCACGTCCCTCAGTGGTTTCAGGCGATAGCTGATCGCGGGGAAGAGCCGCGACGAAGCCGGCAGCAACTTTGATGGCGCTCACCATCTTGTCCTTGGCCGTGCCTGGGTGGGAAGAAACGCCGGTGAATCGAATGCGGACTTGATCTGCTGAGAAGGTCTCGTCCTGCACCTCACCGGCGATTCCGGCATCCAGCGTGTAGGCGTAGGTGGCGCCGAGTTGCTGTAGATCAAGGTGATCGACACCGTGACCAACTTCCTCATCCGGATTGAAGACCCACTTGAGAGTTCCGTGTCGGATATCGGTGTGGCTGATGAGGAAGGCAGCCGCTGCCATGATGACCGCTACACCAGCCTTATCGTCTGCACCCAGGAGTGTCGTGCCATCGCTCGTGACGATGTCGTGACCGATGTGATGGGCGAGGTCCGGCGTGGTATCGACGGTCAGCACGGTGGCAGTATCTCCGGGAAGAGTCAGAAGGGTTAAAGGCTCACCCGAGTAGCTGCGCCACACGAGAGGCCGGACATTCGCTCCGGACACGTCGGGCGAGGTGTCCACGTGTGCGAAGAAGGCGATGACTGGCGGCTGCAGTGCATCGGGGGGCAGATTCGACGGCAGCGTTGCTGTCACGTAGCCAGAGCGATCGATCGCGGCGTCTGCATAGCCGAGGTCTGCGAGCTCATCGCGGAGCATCCTCAGGAGATCGAGCTGCTTCGCCGTGCTGGGATAGGAAGAGGAATCTGGATCCGACTGGGTATCCACGCGCACGTAGCGCAAGAAGCGGGTGAGAGCATCCGCCTCTAGTTGAGGAAGGTGAGTGAGGACCTGTTCTTTCATAGGGAAAGGGTAGCACAGCCTGGCTGCTCTTCGTTGCCACGAGACCTAGCGCTGATCGCTTGGGTCTCGGAGCGTCACGAGCATACGGAGATGTGGTCGACAGCAGCGGCCGGACGCCGTTATACTGCGTGCTGTTCTGGGCCGTTAGCTCAATTGGTAGAGCAGCTGACTCTTAATCAGCTGGTTCCGGGTTCGAGTCCCGGGCGGCTCACCCTGTTTCCCTCTGGGAGACCCAATAATTTTCGCTTGGGTCAAGCCGTTTTTGGGGCGTGTCCCCCTAATCATCCCCCTAATTGATCGCTATTGCCAAAAACGGCTTGACAATGAGCACTGAGAGGGTGGGCCAGGGGTACCGAGCACCGGAACGACGCTTTGGCATGCGGTTCCCGCTATTGAATATCGGGGACTGCAGGACGTGATTGTCGGAGTCGGGCAGCAAGGCGGCATAGCTGAAAAGCAAGGCGTTGGCATCAGCGCCATGCAGTCTTGACGAGCCGAGGCGGCAAAGCACTGTGCTGCACCTTCTCGCCTCGCCCAGTCTTCGCCCCTTGACGGTGATTCCAATGCCGACCAGGTGCTCGCGACGGTAAAGTGTAAGGTGGTTACCCGGGAGGGCATTACATGTGCGGTCGTTACGGCATCACGGACGTGCAGCATAATGGCGAGCGCTTTCAACTCTGCCTGGACCTCGACCAGCCCGATTTCCAGCCGCGCTACAACGCTGCGCCTACTCATGGGCTGCCGGTCATCATTGAGCGTACGGGGAGAGCAACGCGGAGCCTATGATTGTGTAGCTGGCGTCCCCATTTGTCCGGCTGCAGAGGATCTGGGACGGGACCACGTGGCTCGTCCGAGTGCGGCTCGTGGCATCAACCTGGCCGGTGTATTACCATAGCGACCACCCGTGTGCAGTCGGCGGGTCAACCCAGCCGGGGCTCAGAGAAGGAGGGGCAACCGACAACGCAAATATCAGTGGCCCGTTTACTTATCGGTGATCACGGTGCGATTCGTGATGGCGCACATGGTTGCCGCGTCTGCCGGAAAGGAGCAAGAGAGTGAAAAAGTACATACTCTTCGATCATGATGGTGTTCTGGTGGATACCGAATTCTGGTATTACAAAGCTGGAGAGCGCGCCCTGGCGGACATTGGATTTACCTTGGATAGAGAACAATACCTCCGAGACATGACCCAGGGATTGGCCACCTGGGCCCAAGCCAGGGCGGCAGGCATTGACGAAGAGACCATCAGCAGGCAGCGTGAGGTTCGTAATGACTATTATCAGGAATATCTGAGAACAGAAGCCATTGAGATTGAAGGCGTCATTGAGACTCTTGCTGAACTGTCAAAATATGTCCGCATGGCCATCGTGACGACTGCAAAGCGTGTGGATTTTGAACTTATCCATGAAAAGCGCCAAGTTAGACAATTCATGGATTTCGTCCTTGTTCGCGAAGACTACAGGCTCGCCAAGCCGCACCCGGAACCATACCTGACCGGCTTAAAGCGCTTCGGAGCCACCAAAGATGAGGCACTGGTTGTAGAGGATTCATCCAGAGGGCTGAATTCAGCCGTGGCGGCCGGTATTGACTGTGTCATTGTCTATAACGAATTTACAAAAGGAAACGACTTTTCACAGGCTAGCTATCGAATCGAAACTCTGATTGAATTGAAGGATATCATCCTTAAATGTAACCTGAAGGAGCATTTACCAGTCTGAACGGGCAGGCCTACATCGTCGCGGCCGCCACCATCAGCGCCAACCGGATCACCACCACCATCGACCACGACGCCACCAACGGCGACGACCTCGCACTGCGCCAACGGATCCTCGACACGATCGACGACGTCAGCAACGCGCCAACTCAGTACGTGCAGATGTGCCTCGCTGCCTGAAGCGAATGTTACAACTTCGCGGCGCTACCCACGCCCTGCATCATGCAGGGACCGTTGCAACCACGGGTGGAACTGCTATGATAAGACTATGTCGACACGCAAGGCTGGCTGATCGCGGTGTGGGTGGATGCGGCGGATGTCCCGGAGTGGGACGGGGGCCGGGAGCCGGTCCGTCAGGCGCACCCGCGCCTGCGCCACCTCTGGGTGGACGCCGGCTTCGGGCCCAAGAGCGATACGCCTGCCCATCGCCCATCCGGGCGACTGCCCCATTGTTGACCTGCTCGCGAATGCCGCCGATGCCTGCCGAATAGAGCGTTACCCCTCTGGCCAGCAACTGCTCCTGCACCGCCGCCGCAATGTGCCGGAAGTACGCATCGTCGTAGAGCCAGGAATACCAGCGCGGCCTGCCGGCCGTGTAGAGCTGCTGCACCTGGGCCCAGCTTGCGTCGACCCGATCGAGCAGCGGGTCTGTCAACCCGAGGTGACGGAGCACCACGCCGCCCAGCCGCATGCGGCAGTCGAGCGGCGGATAGTCCGTGGCGTGGTGCTGGAACGGGCTCGCACTAGTCGCCAGGAGGCCGACGGCCAACGTCACGACGAAGGCCGGGCCACCGAGGAGGGTGCCGACGACATCGCACACCACCTCTTCCATCTCGCGAAAGGCCTGAGCGCGCCATTCGAGCAGCGCCTGCGTCATGCTCTGGCGGTCGCTCGGATCGGCAGCGCTGTGGATAGCCTGTTCCTTTCCTTGGATCGCCGCGGCAATCGCGGCCTGCATCCGCTGGCCGAAGTCCGGGAACCAGAGCTGGAAGAGCACGTGCCCGAGTTCGTGGAAGGCGAGGGCAAGCTCCCCCGGATCATCGACCAACGATGCTGGCACAAAATACAGCGGGTGGCTGGCCGGCACGGCCGAGGCGGCGAACCAATGGGGCTGATGGAGTGAGGCCACTGGATGCACGTCCGTGAGCCCGACGTCACGATGCAACGCCTCCAGCAGGTTGGAAAGGTACTGATCGTCGGGTGTGCTGGCGAGGTAGGTGGGCAATTGCTGGATCCGTAAGGCCTGCACCTGATGTGCAAGCGCTTGCATCGCCGAGAAGAGCTGCCGCCAGGTGTCGAGGGCGGGATTGGCCGCGGCGTGATAGTGGGCGAGGCTCGTCTCGACCAGCGAAACCCCGCTCTGAAGGGCGGCAATCCCGCCGAGCTGCACACGGAGGCGTCCAGCGAGGTTGGGATGGGCGCGTGCCTGCAGGGTCGAGAACTCGTGCTGCAGATCGTCGAGGTGCTGCCGCAGCTCGGCGAGCTTGGCCGGGAACAGCACCACCCGTTACAAGCGATAGAGGCTGCGCACGTCCTCGGCAGCCTCCGCCTCGAGTAACGCTTGCAGACTGTCAAGTATTCGAAAGTCGTGGTCACGGATGGCCTGGCCACTGGCCAGTCGTTGCCGTAACCGCCGAAGCTCCGCTAGGCGATCCGGCACGTCGGCCGGGTTGACCTGGACAAACCGATCCGCCAGCCCAGCGAACGCCAACTTCGTCGCTCCGCCCACCGTTACGGCGATCAGGTCATCGAGGAACGCGACCAGTGTCTCACGTTGCTGTGGCACGTCCTGAGCCTTGGCGTGCTGCTGGCCCGCTCGGCCCTGTACGTGCAGCTTGAGGACGAGTAGCGCGTTGCTGAGCCGGCTCAGGAGCTCCTGGTCGGATTGGTGCTTGTACGAGGTGTACGCGAAGCCGTGCATGACCGCAGGCACGATCAGACTCCGATCCTTGCAAGCCGGTGACTGACCGCTGTTTGCCCCTGGAGAACACGCTTGCCCAAAAGGAAGCAAGCAGCGACCAGGCACCGTCTACTGACCATGAGTGTAGCATAGGCCAAGCACGCCTGTTGCCGCCTGCGCCTCGGACCGGAGTCCGAGCACATCTGGGCCATCCACGCCTGGCGCGATGGCGGCAGCAGCACGATCGTTGCCGGCCAAGGAGCGTGGTTCCTGCCCCATTGGCCGCCGGCGACGTGCGCACCGTCTCGGCGCCGCCCGACCCTGCTGGCCGCCCACCGCGTGGTCTACCTCCGCTCGTCGCCGGCAGCAGACGGGCGGATGTTGCCGGCAGCGTAGAGCTGGCCGAGAAACCGGCTGGGTCGCGTCGCCAGGAGCCGCGTGTCGGCGAAGCCGGCGCCCCGGGCGAGCGGCCGCCAGGGCGCGAAGCTGCACGGGAAGGGTACCCAGCGGTTGCCCTGATCGGTGTCGTATTCCACCAACACCAACCGTCCGCCCGGTCGCAAGGCGGCGAAGATGGTTCGAAGGGCCGGACCCTTGTCCTTGAAGTGTAGGGCGTTGGCCAGCACGATGCCGTCGAGCGGCGGCAAGCCAAGCGGGTGGGCGAAATCAGCCAGGCAGTAATCCACGTCCATGTCGGGAAAGCAGCAGCGCAGCGCCTGCGCCTGCTGCCCCATTGCTACCGTAGCAAACTTTCCGTGAATCGCGTACGATATGCTACCGTAGCAAGCATCTTGGAGTGACCTGTCATCGACCGCTTACCGATCGAGCCGTTGTTCGTCAATCGCGCGACCGAGATCGCGGCCCTTGACGACGTCCTCCGTCTGCTGCCGCGGGCGATTCGCCGGCATACGGCACTGCTCGGCCTGCGCCGCATCGGCAAGACCCCCCTGCTGGACCAGGTTCGCCGCCGCCACCCGACCATCGCGATCGCCCGCCTCGATGTCGACGCCATCGTTACCTCGCCTGAGCACTTCGCTCGGGCTGTCGTCTCGGAGACCCTCAGTGCCGTCCTCCGCGCGCGAGCAGCGCACGCCTATGTCGCCGAGACGGACGACGGGCTGCGCGGGGCGGCAGCTAGACCATGAGGAGCGCCGACGTGGCAGAGCCCTACCCGGAGATCGAACCGTACGACCACATGGCGATGCTCACCGAAGGATTCTTGAATTAGCTTCACCAAGCGACCGGTATTGGTCGCCCAGGCGTCACGACGATCCTGCCGACACTGCCCCGCCGCTTCGCGGTGGTCCCGTGCGCCCTTCATCCGATGAATCCTCGAGGAGTTCACGATAGATAGTCAAGTAATGCTCGAGCTGCCGTTGCAGACGCGGGGCAATCAGAGCGACCCGCTTGTCGCCCAGCTCGCGGCCAATCGTTTCGAGCGAAGCGACGAAGCGCGCGCGTCCTGCAGGCGTCAAGGTCAGAGCAATCTCCCGACCCAGGCGCTGGCGCGCGAGGAGGCCGTGCGCTTCCAGGCGGCGCACGATGTCGGCGACGGTGTTCTTATCGGTCGCCAGGTGGTCCAGTAAGGCGGTCGCCGTCACGGTCTCTCCCCGGCATTCGCCGGCCGCTACACAGAGCAGCGCATGTTGCTGGGACTCCGTCAGGCCTACCTGGCGGCAGGCCACCTCCAGCGCCTGTACGAGCTGCCGGACCATCCCACGCACCTCGACTAACACGGCGAGGCTCACCGTGTCGAGCGCGAGGGGGATCTCGGCCTCGGTCGCCATACGCTCCCCTCGATCAGTACGATACCCGTACTATTCTACGGTATACTGAGACGTTTGGTGGCAAGGAGCGGCGGCGTGCGACGGAGCGTGGCAAACGGGCAGCGGCGCTGGACATTTGGTCATCCTGTTGCCTTGCGCACTGGCCTGTGGGGCGGCGTGCAGTCGCTCGGACAGACGGAGACGACGGGGCTGCTCGTCCTGGCCGTTCTGATCGGCCTCGGCTCCGGCTTCGGTGCCGTCGGCTTCCGCAAGCTGATCGATCTCTTCCACGCCACCTTCTTCGGCGCGGGCCAGCTCATCTTCAGTCCGCTCGGCGTGTTCGCGGTGGTCTTCGTGCCGGCCTTGGGTGGTCTGTTCGTGGGGCCTATCGTCTACTTCTTCGCTCGTGAGGCCAAAGGCCACGGCGTGCCGGAAGTGATCGCCGCTATCGCTCTCAATGGTGGGCGTATCCGCCCCCGTGTCGTGGTGGTCAAGGCACTCGCCTCCGCCATCTGTATCGGCAGCGGTGGCTCGGTCGGGCGGGAAGGCCCGATCGTGCAGATTGGCTCGGCGCTCGGTTCGGCGCTCGGCCAGGTCTTCCACATGTCGGAAGCGCGCATCCGGCTCTTGCTCGCCTGCGGCGCGGCCGGCGGTATTGCCGCCACCTTCAACGCCCCCATCGCCGGCGTCTTCTTCGCATTGGAAGTGATCCTGGCGGAGTTCGAGACGCGCGCCTTCAGCATGATCGTCATCAGCTCCGTACTGGCCGCCGTGATCGGGCGTGTCTTCTTCGGCAACCACCCCTCCTTCCAGGTGCCGACCTACCAGTTTGCCAGTCCGTTCGAGTTGGTGCCCTACGCCGTTCTGGGCGTGCTTGCCGGTCTGCTGGCCGTTATCTTCATCCGCGTGCTCTACGGTACGGAAGACCTCTGGGACCGCTGGACCATCCCGGAGTACCTCAAGCCGGTTCCCGGTGGCTTGATCATGGGCGTGATCGGCCTACTGGCCTACCGTTTCCAGGCACCGTCGCCGGCCGGGGCGTCTGACTCCTACCTCTTCGGCGTTGGCTACAACGGCATCGAGCCGGCCCTTTTCAGCCAATTGACCTGGGAGGTAATGCTGCTCTTCCTGGGGCTCAAACTGCTCGCCACCTCGATTACCATCGCCAGCGGCGGTTCGGGCGGTGTCTTCTCGCCCAGCCTGTTCCTCGGTGCTATGCTCGGCGGCGTCTTCGGCAGCGGCGTGCATGCGCTCTTCCCCACCTGGACTGCCCAGCCCGGCGCCTACGCCATGGTCGGTATGGGGGCGCTCTTCGCCGGCGCCGCCCACGCCCCCATCACCTCGGTGCTTATCCTCTTCGAGATGACCAACAACTACACTATCATCCTGCCCCTGATGCTCGCCGTCGTGCTCTCGACGCTGCTTGCACAGCGTCTCAGCCCCAACAGCATCTACCTGCTCAAACTGGTGCGCCGCGGTGTTCAGGCCCGCCGGCCTCGCACGCAGGATGTTCTGGAGACGATCCCAGTCGCGGAGATCATGACCACGCCGGTGGAGACGGTGCCGGCGACGTTGGCGATCGAGGACCTGGCCCAACGCTTTAATCAGTCCGGCCATCATGGCTTCCCGGTGATAGACAAGGCTGGGAAGCTCGCCGGCATCGTTACCCTGGGCGACGTCGAGCAGGCCGTCACCAATGAGCTTCCCGCTCTGACCGTCGCCGAGGTGATGACGCACCAAGTGGTCACGACCTTTCCGGACGAGTCCGTGCATCAGGCACTGGCCCGCTTCGGGGCGCGCGACGTCGGGCGCATCCCGGTAGTGTCTCGCCAGGACCCCACACGCCTAGTTGGGCTGTTGCGGCGGGAGGACATCGTCGGAGCTTACGGCCGGGCGATCGCCGCCCACCGCACTACTCAGACACGCATCGCCCACCTGCAAGCGCGCGATCCCGCTGGCGCCCACTTTATTGAGCGCACGCTTGGTCCCGCTTCACCCGCTGCCGTGATGGTGCGCGATCTCGGCACATTTGTTCTAACACGACGTGCGCGATCTCGGTTTGCCACCCAGTGCGGTCCTGGTCTCGATCAGCCGCAACGGGCGGACGATCATCCCGCGCGGGGATGTCCAGCTCTTGACGGGCGATCGGCTTCTGTTGCTGGTCGCCGTCGGCGGCGACTCGGCGGTGGACGCCGCGCTCACCGGGGCGAGGCCAGCCACACCAGTGCCGGGAGGGGAGGAATACGCCTCGCCTAGCCGTCCCGCTCCAGCGCCGTCTGGTACGTCCCACCTTCGAGATCACGGATGACCACCAGCCGGGAGAGCGGAAAGCTGGCGACGATAGCCGGCGCGTACTCCGGCGCCGTATCCAGCGGCGCCGAGCGCGCCAGGTAGCTGAAGGACGGCAGCACGCGCCGGATGCGCCGTGGGCCGGCCGGCTGCCCCTCCAGCGGTGCTGCCTCCTGGCCGCCGGTGACGTCTCCCCACCAGATGCCGGTATATAGGCTGGACGCCGGCGCGCACGTCGTGTTAGAACAAATGTGCCGGTTGTGTCCATCCAACAGAGCAGCGAGCGAGAGGAACGGCTATGGCGGTCCAACCCACGGTCCCTATCGACCTTCAGGCGGCGGTTCCGGAGAAGGGAATACGAGGCGCTTAAGCAGGACCTCGCGCAACGCCATCACCACGACCGGGAGCGGTACGGCCTGGGCAAGCACGAACTTATCAATGCAGTCTTGCAACGGGCCCTGGCGCAGCGCCCGGATCCGGACCTGAGGCCGTCAAGGCCACTGACCAATCCTGGCGGTTGGTTGATGCGAGAAGTCTGACTGGCACCAGCGCTGCCCCGTCAACGCTCACACCAACCTGGTCGCCGCGCCGTCCCTACCCGTCGGCGTCCGGGCAGCTGACTCGACCGGCCTTGCCTCAGGTCCGCCGCTGCCGGTAGGCTCGGAAACTGGTACGCTATTGATCTAACTATAGTTAGATGAAAATCTTGCGCATGACCTGGTTGTTCCTCGTCTATACCGTGCCGAGTGACCCCTCCCGGAAGCGTGCCTTCATCTGGCGCGAGCTGAAGAAGGTCGGAGCGGTCTATCTGCGCGACGGTGTCTGCGCCTTACCGGAACGGA
>JAMCRV010000096.1 GCA_023381555.1 Chloroflexota bacterium
GACACCGGCGGTGACCCCGGCACCGAGGTCTCCATACTCGTTGGAACCCCAACACTTCACGAGACCCGTTTCAAGAATGGCGCAGTAACCCGCAGCGCCGTAACCGGAGCTGGCGCTTACAATACTTGTAGCGTTATCAACCCCGCCAACCGCGACCGGAACAAGTGAGACGTCGGCAGTGCTCCCATTCCCAAATAGACCCCAGTAGTTGTTGCCCCAGCAATCCACGACCCCTGTGGAAAGCACGGCGCAGAGGCTCGCTGTATTGCTATTGATGCTCACAGCGTTTGTCACCCCGGTGACCGCCACTGGGACAGCGGAGTTGAAATACGGCCCGTATAGCTGTGAGATCGTTCCATTCCCGAGCTCGCCCGCGCTGTTATCTCCCCAGCAGTCCACGCCACCTGTAGTAAGCACTGCGCAATAGCCGCCTGGATAGCTTGTGAGGCTTACAACATCCGTCAACCCGCTCACCGCTACAGGAACAGATGAATAGGACACAAGGGTATCGGCCCCCAGTTCGCCAGTGCCGTTGTTCCCGCCGTTATTACCCCAGCAGTCCACGCGGCCACTGCTGAGAATGACACAGTAGTTGCTCTCACCGCTCGTGATGCTCACGGCGCTGGTGATTCCACTGACAGGGACCGGGAGATCAGAGTAGTTGCTGGTGCTCCCGTTGCCGAGCATGCCGGCCCTGTTGGATCCCCAGCAGTCCACGCCGCCTGTAGCGAGCACAGCGCAGTACCCGTACAAACTAGCCGCGACGCTTACGGCGTTCGTGATCCCGATGACTGCGACTGGAACATCGGAATAGCCGTCTGCTGTTCCATTTCCAAGCTCGCCCTCGACGTTAAGACCCCAGCAGTCCACGCCGCCTGTAGCGACGACAGCGCAGTACCCCTCCGCACCGCCCGCTAGCATTCCCCCCGCGCCGCTCTGGGCACCACCGGTGCTACCGGAGGCAACCATCCCAGCAATCGGCGCGCTCAGGGATGCTGCACCCATCGAGCCCGCGTACGGAGCGCCACCGAAGGAGAAGACGCCGCCATCTGCGGCAACCTCCCAGTAGCCGGTGCCGCCTGGGGCAGCCGTGATGCCAACGATCGGCGAATTGAGAGGCTTTCCACCCATCGAGCCGAGGTACGGAGCGCCACCGAAGGAGAAGACGCCGCCATCTGCGGCAACCTCCCAGTAGCCGGGAACTCCTATTGAAGCCCCGTTAGGCCGTGTGTGTGTGTGTGTGGAGTGCTGACGGCAGGGGCAAGCCAACTGCACGCACAGAAGGTGAAAGGACGAAAGCCGTCAGCGCCAACGCAAGCGACGCACCACCCAATGCACCCGACCGAAATACACCCATACCGTCTTTCGAACGTTCCCACGCAATACCTTCACCCCGATCCCAGCTAGTCCGTGGCGAGATTTTACCAACTCCAAACATCTATAGTATACATCAAGCCAGGCAATGAAAGCTATTAGCCTGCGTTCTGACAGGACCTTCAGGCCGAATTGCCGGGTCGTCATGGCACGCGAACTTGGTTGTGGGCGCCGAGGCTAACGAAGCGCCGAGCAAAGAGAGGATCTGTTCCGGGAAGGAGTTGAGGGTGGGCGCTATTTTGCTAACCACGGCGGCTGACGGCACTGCGGGAGAGCGCGTCTAGCAGCTCAAGGACCCGAGCGGGAGCCGGTGCCTTGCGGGGCCGGTCCTCGTGTAAACGGTGAGTTCAGCGAACTCAGCGTCTTCCATCGCTCGTAGTAGCTCCCGCTCGATCAGAGTGCGACCTCCTGGTTGCAGATCACGAGCAACGATTGCGCAGCCAGAAGCAACGGTTCTGATGCAACGCGAATTTCCTTGCCGGGTGGGTTGCACCTGGTGTCCACTGAACAGGATGTGTGCTAGATAGCATGTGTGGTCGCGCCTATCTTCGCTCTTGACTTGTGGAACCCCCATGTTGGAATAGCGCTCTGGGCAGTTGTCGCAACCGCATTCTTGCTGGGAATGGTCCACGGGGTCACTCCGGACGAACACACCTGGCCGATTACCTTTTCATACGCCGTGGGTGGCTACTCGAGCAGAGCCGGAATGCGAAACGCCCTGATCTTCTCGCTGGCGTTCACTCTTCAGCGGGCGCTCGCCAGCGAGCTTGCATACTTCTCGCTTGCCAACTTTCTGACGCTGGGTTCCCGGGGGGACTATATCGTCTACGCCATCGTCGGCATCGCGATGCTCTGGGCTGCTCGCTATGTGCACCGCGGACGGCTTCCCTGGCACGTTGACCTGCACTTGCACCTGAGCAGAAGAGCAGAACCACGCGGCGGGACACCCGAGGCGAACGACGCCAGCGGCGTGGGGATCCCAGCGGCTCCAGGTCAAGAACACCCCCAAGAACACGACGGGCACCTCATCGCTGCATCTGAGGGAGGAGGAGCTCACTTGCACGTTCACTCTCACGGCGGGGTCAGCCTTGCCGAATCACCTCATTGGGCGAAGGACCCCTGCGAGAACTGCAAAGAGCCTGACCTCCAGGATCCTCGCGCGTGGATGCCGGCAGTGCACGGTTTCATCGCGGGCTGGGGCTTCGGCGCCTTTGCGATCATCGTCTACACAGTCCTTGCGCCCCCGCGGCCCC
>JAMCRV010000059.1 GCA_023381555.1 Chloroflexota bacterium
GTGGCAATAGTCGCAACGACCGAAGCCCATCTTCTTGGCGATGAGATCAGCCAGGTGCCAATAGATCGCATCCAGGGGGCATCCGATGCCAAGTCGTACCCCGAGCGTACCTCGCGTGTCGACGCCTTCACCGACAAACTCAAGGACCGGCGACAACCCCACCAGATTTGGCTCGACCAGCATCTTGATGATCGTCTTGGCAACCCTAACCCAATCGTCAAGCTGGACTGGACGCAGAATGAAACCCTCCGCTATGCTGCATTCCTCACATGGCCGAGCGATCTTTATGCGGTCCTGTTCGTGATATCTGTCCCCAGAGAGTGACCTGAAACCTTCCGTGACCCATCGAACACCTGAGATGTGCTCGCCGTCCTGGTAACGTAGCATCGGAACAATGTAGTCTCTGGTCTGCTCGGGAAGAGGACCGGACATTCGTTCCAGGAGATCTATCACCGTCTTTACTTCGACAATGTCACATTCGCTGGGTGCTGGTAGGTCGGCGGCTTGTGTGGGTTGGCGGTAGGGTGTAAGAGATAGAGTATGTGCCAACTACCACGAACCCTGCCCCTACCGACCTGTCTGACCCGACGCGTTGGGGTCTGTCGCTGGAAGCCGTACACGGACTGGCAGATCGCCTGTATGGCTACTGGCAGCGCTTTGCCGACTGCTTCCAGACCAAGACGCGCGATGGCGCGGCCTACGCCTACATCTACCTGAGTGGACTGCTGCGAATGGAAGCCAACCGTAACTTCGCCAACATAGGCCGCAAGACCGACACGCCCGGCCAGAACATCCAGCACTTCATGTCGAACTCGCCGTGGTCGGCCCAGGAGGTGATCCGACAGGTTCAGCGGGAGATCATCGCCAAGCCGGGTCTGGAGCGAGGCGGAGTGCTGATCCTCGACGAGAGCGCCGACGAGAAGGCTGGCGAGCAGAGCGCGGGTGTTGCTCGGCAGTACAACGGTCGGCTGGGCAAGGTCGAGCTGAGTCAGGTGGGGGTGTTCCTGGCTTACTCGAACATCAGCAGCACGGTCGCCGCGCCGACCTGGACCTGGGTGGATGGCGAGCTGTATCTGCCCGAGTCTTGGTTTGCCCAGAGCGAGCCGATGGCCCAACCGCGCCAGCACCTGGGCATCCCGAAGGAGCGCGAGTTCGCCACCAAGGTCGAGCTTGGCTGGCAGATGATCGAGCGGGCGGTCAAGAACGGCTTGCGCTGCGAACTGGTGGCCTGCGACGACAACTATGGCCGAAGCCGCTGGCTGCGCGACCAACTCGACCAGACGGGACTTATCTATATGGCCGATGTCCCGACGGATACTCAGGTCTACCTGACCAAGCCGACCATCGGGGTGCCAGTCCTCGAGCCAGGCTCGAAGGGCAGACCGCCGAGGCGCCAGCGGGTGCTCTCGGACGAGCAACCAGTCAAGGTAAGCGAAGTTGCCAGTCGGGAAGATACCGTTTGGACAACGGTGCGCGTGCGTGACAGTGAGCGCGGTGAGATTGCCGACGAGTTCGCGGTGCGTCGAGTCTGGGCGCGGCGTGCTGGTGGGCGAGAAGTGCCAGACCGCGAGGAATGGCTGGTGATCCGACGAGAGGCGAACGGTCGGCTCAACTGCTCGCTGAGCAACGCCACGCCAGACAGCACGCCCGAGCAGTTGGCCTGGGGGAAGTGCCAGCGCTACTTCATCGAGCGGGCGAATCAGGATGCGAAGTCGGAGTTGGGCTGGGACGAGTTCCAGGCGCAGAAGTATCGGGCCTGGGAGCACGAGTTGGCGCTGAGCGTGCTGGCGAGTTGGTTCATCGCCGAGACCAAGCTGGACTGGGCCAGGCAGTTCGGGCGAGACCCGACGCTTGCTCGTCAGTTCGAGGTCGAGGTGCTGCCGAGGCTGTCGACGGCCAACGTCCGCGAGATGTTGCGGGCGACGATGCCGCTGCCCCAACTGACCCCAGAAGAGGCAACCGACCTTGTCGTGAAGCATCTCGTCAACCGTACCAGGGCCAGGAGGAGCCGCACAAAGCGACGTCATAACGCCAGCTCGCCTCCTTCACCCGGAATGTGACATTGTCGAATTACGCACGTCGCATGACGGCGAATCCATTCTACTGAGTCCCCTTCGTCCTCCAACTCGACCTCAAGTGCGTATGTACTACGCACTTTGCGCTCGACTAGTCTATCGCTTCCAAGTTTGCCCCATTTGCGGGCGTAGTCCAGAATCGCGTCATCGCTCGCATCGGAAAGCTTGGCGAACGCCATAGCAATCTGCGGCTCTCTGATGGGCAGATAGGATGCGAGCTTTGTAGAACCGTCAGCTACATGTAGCGTGCCAAACCTGATGAGGTATTCGCTGTATACAGGCCATTCCAGATTGGTGAAGTCGGCCTTTTGACCATTTAGCAGCTCTTCTGCTCGAGTTGGACCACTTCCCCGCTGACCGGCTCCAGCCTCCTCGAGGCGGAACTCCCTGGGGCGAAAGGCCACCTTGCGACCTCGCTGCGATCCTCCCACTACCACCACCCTCAAATGTTGCGACATCTTTGGCGACATCGCCATAGCGCTGACCGACGAGTTTGCCTATATTACCTGAGGACCCCAGAACAATCTATGGTCCACG
>JAMCRV010000026.1:0-2260 GCA_023381555.1 Chloroflexota bacterium
CCGCGACGTCCAGACCGGCAGTGATGGCAATTTGGTGGCCAAAGTTGCGAGCAAAGCTCAGGATCTTCACGCGGGCATCGGCGGCGCGAAATTCTCTCAGCAGGTACAGCGACTGGTCACGGCTACCGTCATCGACGAAGATGAGCTCATACGGCTCGCCAAGCTCATCAAGAACCGCTCGGGTGCGCTCGAAGAATACTGGAAGCGTCTCCGCCTCATTGAAGACGGGAGCAACGATGGAGAGAGACACAACCGGAGAGTCGCTTTCTTCACCCGAAGTTTGATCGGTACACTACCACTATGACATACGCTGTAGCGGTCAAGCTACTAAGGTCGACGAGCGCCTGCCGCGCACAGCCACAAAGAGAAACACGGGCTGCAATGTGCGACGGGTAGGACGCTGGATCGGCCTTGTGATCAGCCTCGCGCTCGTGGTGTTCTTACTCCACAAGGTACAGAACCTGGGAGAAGTCAAGCAAGCACTGGCGAGCGCAGACTACCGCTGGGTGGTGGCTGCAGCGGCACTCTATCTGTGCAGCTTCATTCCACGTGGACTTCGCTGGCAGCGACTCCTCAAAGGAGCACGCACAATCCGACTCGCCGCGCTCTGCGAGGTACTCGCCATCGGCTTCATGGCCAACAATGCACTTCCGCTACGCCTGGGAGAGTTCGTCCGCGCGTACGTCCTCGGCCGGAAGGAGCGTATCTCGGCCACGACGGCTTTCGCGACCATCGTAGTCGAGCGCGCCTGTGATGGTCTGACTCTGGTGCTCGCACTGGCGATCGTCTCCTCATTCTATCCCTTTCCTCTGTGGGTCAAGCGGCTCGGGCTTGTCGCCGCAGTATTGTTTCTTGGGATTGCCGCGTTCCTCGTTCTCCTCGCCTACCGCCGTACCTGGGCGGAGCGCATCGCTGGCGTAGCACTGCGTCCCTTTCCATCGATCCTGCGGACACGACTGCTTGGCGCCCTTGACGAGGTCGATCGTGGCTTGCATCTGTTGCGCTCCCCTTGGGATGCGCTTGCTGTGCTCGGTCTGTCAGTCTTGATCTGGTCGATCGAGTTCGCTGTCTACACACGAGTGCTCGCCGCCTTTTCTGCCCCCATCTTCCACGAGCTGGGGCATCCAGTGCCATTGCACACAGTGCTGCTGCTCCTCGTCGTCTTGAACTTTGGCATCATGATTCCCAGCGCACCAGGGTACATCGGCCCCTTCCAAGCAGCAGTGATCGCTGTGCTCGCAGGTGTTGCCGGCCTCACCAATGCTGTCGCCTTCAGCATCTCCTGGGTGCTATGGGGAACACTGGTGCTGCCAATCGTGGTGATCGGACTGGTGCTGCTATCGTTCGAACAGCTCAGCCTTGCCAAGCTGACAGTGGCGGCCCGCAGCGAGGATCAGACGCGGGAGCACGCCATTGCGAATCGCAGCGCGGACCACAGTGGCAACATGGAGCGTATTGGTCCTCCGGCAGGGCCGTGAGTCCGATCGCTCACTCCAGCGAGAGGACACAATCACCGATAGTCAATGCTCTGCGTCTCTCCGCCAGACGCAAAAGGTAACAGGGACACGTGCGCTGGTGCTGGGGAAGAGCGATCCGTTACATCAAGCGATGCGACGTCTGCGCCACTCGAGCATTCTTGCTGGGGAAAGGGTCGTGCACCCGCTCTCGACCGGCGACCTCACCGCCACGCCCAAGAAGTGACTCCGGCAGGCTTCCCTGCGGCACCCGAAGTGAACCACTTACCGCTGCTTCGTTCCCGACCTGACGGGGTTCGTGGGACTTCGCCGCGCAGGACCCAACCATTCACGCCACACTCAAAGGTCAGAATCGGCGGGAGCACAGCCTCAAGAGGGACTTCCACCCCGCCTTATGGTGGATTTCGGGTTGAGGGCACCACCAGCACCCCGTGTAGCACGACCCACTGGCAGGTTACCACTGCCAGAAGAAATACTCAACGGCACAGTCGACTCCGCCGTCAATGGTACCCTTCACACGCACGCCGAGAGGATATGCCTATGGCAAACGAGCGCCAGTTCAAGCTGCGCACGCACTTTATTGCCACTCGAGGTGTGCGCGAATATCGGGAAACAATCCCCTCTCTGGTCAAGAGCTCTGACCAAGTGCTCGAGATCGGGTGCGAGTGGGGCACAACCACTGCCATCCTTGCTCAGCGCTGCGGGGCCGTCATTGGCACAGACATCAGCCCCGACTGCATCGCCCGAGCTCGCCAGCTGCACCCCGGCATTCGCTTCGAGGTGCT
>JAMCRV010000026.1:2304-2583 GCA_023381555.1 Chloroflexota bacterium
ATCTTCCAGCCTGAGGCCATTGTCATCAAGAGCGGTGCACTCAAGCAGTTCGCAACGCTGTGTCGCCCCTGGCGCTCTCTAAGCGCTTTTGCCCAATCCAACGATCATTCCGAGACTGCCATCGAAGATGAGACTCCAGTGGGCTAGCTGATGCACGTCGGGGCAGCTCGCATCACGATCCATCTTCCTGCCAGTCGCTCGCTCAAGGATAAGCGCTCCACCGTACGTGCGATGGTCAACAAGCTTCAGCAGGCACACTATGCTGCCGCCGAAGTGGAC
>JAMCRV010000006.1 GCA_023381555.1 Chloroflexota bacterium
GGGCTTGCTGAACCGCTGGCACCACTTTCAAGAGCGAGATGAAGGCGACATCAAACGTAGCGAGTGCCGGTTGCTCTGGCAGCGCCGTCAGGTAGCGTGCGTTGATCCCTTCCATCAGGATGACCCGAGGATCGGTTCGCAGTTTGGCGTGGAGCTGACCACGTCCGACATCTACTGCATAGACCTTGCTGGCACCGCGCTGCAAGAGGCAGTCGGTGAAGCCACCAGTCGATGCGCCAATGTCGACCGCGATGCGGTCGCGAACGTCGATGGCGAAAGTAGTGAGAGCGTGTTCGAGCTTGAGTCCACCGCGGCTTACAAAAGGGAGGTCTGGACCGGCAATGGTGATCTCTGCATCGGTAGCAACAGCGGTTCCAGGCTTGTCGAGACACCGGCCACCGACAAAGACGCTCCCAGCCAGAATGAGTCCTTGGGCGCGTTCGCGAGACTCGACGAGTCCACGTTCAACGAGGAGCACGTCGAGGCGCGAGCGCGCTGATACCGGGCGCCTTATGTTGAGCATCCGCAGGCAGTAGCATAGGTAGGGGTGGCAACACTCACGAGCGAGCCTGAGCGGCTGAGAGAGCCGAACTTTTCATAGACGGCCTCGATACGCTCGGCAACTCTACCCCAGCTATAGTGAGCGCCTTCAGCGAAGGCAGCAGCACCGAGGCGCTGGCGTAGGGCGCTGTCATCCAGGACACGGGCGATGCGGTTGGCAAATGCGCTCTCGTCACCGGCAGGCACGAGGAAGCCTGTCACACCATCTTTGACTGAGAGGCCGAGCCCTCCAACGTCTGAGGCAATGACCGGCGTACCAGTTGCCATCGCTTCGACCGCGACGAGTCCAAATGACTCGTAGTGTGAAGGCACGACGACACAGTCAGCTGCTGCGTAGAAGTCGGGGAGCTGTTCTTGAGGGATTGCACCCAGCAGGCGGACGTTGCTGGTCAAGCCAAGCGACTCAATGATCTGGTGGAGGTGGCTCATTTCCGCGCCGCTGGCCGGATCGTCGTGGTCGATTTTGCCGCCACCTATCCAAAGCTGTAGGGACTGGCGGAATGAATGCCGCCGGGCGAGGAGCAAGGCAGTGGCATGCACGAGCGTATCGAAGCCCTTGAGGGGCTCGATCCGGCCTACGCTGAAGATGAGGTGCTCAGAATCCAGATTGATGCGTTGCCGGGCCAGAGCTCGGTCGCGCGGTGCAAACAACTCGACATCGACACCGAGTGGCACGATCACCACCTTGCTCAAAGGAACGCGATAATGCGCGAGAAGGTCATCCCGTTCTCGTCGATTGGCCACCACGACGATGTCGTTGCCGTCAATGGCACTCTGCTCCCCGTCCGCGCGCAACTCACTCTCTGGCGGTACTCCAGGCGGAAGGTGGTTGTTCTTGACGCGGGCAAGTGTATGGAACATCACCAGCGAGGGAACTTGCCAAAGACGGCGGAGCTCAGCGGTTACCAGACCGGAGAGCCAGTAGTGCCCGTGCAGGCGGTCGTAGTGAATGCCTTCGGTGCGCCGGAACTCTTCGATGTGCTTGATGAATTCCGGCAGATGCTCGTAGATCTCCTCTTTCGACAATGGGCCAGTCGGCCCCGCATCAAGATGGATCACACGCACACCGGGGCCATCGCCTACGATGCGCGGGCCACCAGCAAAGCGTTGTCGCGTAAAGACGTCGACAGCGATGTTGCAGCTTGCCAGCGCGCGACTGAGTTGCCGGATGTAGACGTTCATGCCGCCGGCATCCTTGCCGCCGAGATTGGCAAGCGGGCACGTATGAACGCTAATCATGGCCACACGTCGAATGGGCGGAGTGGGGTTGGTGCTGTGCGATGAACGCCGGTGGTCCCAGCCAGCAGAGTTGCGTTCGTTCACGATAATAAGGGTCCCTCTAGATCAACTGGTGGAGTGCGCCGCCGAGGCGGCCGTAGACTGGAATCCGCCGAAAACCCTCGGCATAGCGCACCTTGGAGCGCGCCCCGTGCAGCCAGCACTGGCGCTCGGTAATCTCGACGTAGTGCTCAGGGTCTTGGCTGGCGTGTTTCCGGATTGCATCGAGCTTCTGTGGCCAGACTTCGCTCACATCGAGATAGAGCTCCGGAGTGAACAAGCCCACCTTGCCGGTACCGAGATAAGTATCGCATTGCAAGAAGAGGTCTATACTCTGACTCCGTCCAGCGGTAGCCACGATAGCGGCACGGATAGCGTCATGCGTCTGAATGTGGTCTGGGTGTGAATCTTCCTCCCAATGCGTGATGATGATGTTCGGCTGAAAGTCGAGAAGGAGTGATCCCAGACTCTTCACCAACGACTCGGTGATGGTCACCTGGCGGTCGGGCTGGTTGAGGAGCACGAGCTCGGCGCCAAGAGCCTGCGCTCCTTCTGCCGCTTCGCGCCCACGCAGCGAGTCCGGATGGCCGGTGAGCGAGCAAATGAGGGCGCTGCCCCCTGAGCGGACGTTGCTGGCAATGGTCCCTCCGGCCCAGATTTCGGCATCATCCGGGTGTGCCAGCACCGTCAAGACTCGCGCCAAGGACGATCCTTTCCCAATCTTTCGGAGATTGCTTGTGCATAAAGTGTACCAGTAGGGGAGTAGGAGCATTCTCGGCATCGTGGGCCTTGCGGTACCCCACTTTGTGGCGCGGACTGATTGCTGTCAAAGGAGTAGGGCTCCGGCACACGGCACGAAAGATATGAGTGTGCAGTAGGGGAAGGAGCCCTGTCCCCTGGTTAACGGTTATCGTCGCCACCCACGGAGGCCATCCCGCCTTGCCCCGACCTGGCCGATCAAACCTCAGTACATCTCCAGTCTGCCAGATCGACGAGCGCTACGTGCGTACGGTCGAGAGATATTCCAAGGCCAGCCAGCCCCCAGGCAAGCAGTGAGAGACTTGCGGAACGCGCACTGAATCGAGGTGAAGAATTCATCTTCGTCGAGCGTGACGTAGCTCACGATGGCTACGCTCGTGATTCTCGGGAGCCTACTTTCTCTACCAGTATGATTACCCGATAGCTGAACCCGAGTGCGAGGAGTCTAAGGAGTAGCATGACGGCGGAGCAAGCGAGGCACGTGCACGTGATCCCCGCGTTTCACTACGATGTGGCCTATCTCCAGACTTTCCAGGGGTACCTCCCGCGATCTCTTGAGAATCTCCTCACGATGGTAGAGCTCTTGCGAGGTGATCCGAGCTACACCTTTGTCGTGGAGCAGGTGATCCTGCTCGAGGTGCTCTTGCAACAGCGCCCGGAGCTGCTTCCCGACTTGCGCCGCTTCGCTGAGGAAGGGCGTCTGGAAATTGCTTGCGGCATGTATGTCATGCCAGATGTCAATATGCCAGCAGGTGAGTCGTTACTCAGGCAGGCCATTCGCGGTCAACGCTGGTTGGAGCGCCGCCTGGGTGTGCGGGCACGGACCTGCTGGATTGCTGATTGCTGGGGGCATCCTCCGTCACTGCCCGGACTCTTGCGGCATGGGGGCTATGAGAACTACGTCTTTTGGCGAGGCAAGACAGACTGGCTCACCACGAGTGAATTCCGCTGGCGAGGGATAGATGGCAGCGTACTCACGTGCCACTGGACACCGTTTGGATACGGAGCAGTGTACTTCCCAGTGGAGTTTCCTGAGGAACCGGCCGAGCAGCGCGCTATCCTGGAGCCTCTCCGGCGGCGAGTTGCGGAGCTCGAGACCTACAGCCAGTCGTCTCATCTCTGTCTTCCTGCGAGTGGCGATTTTCTCGCACCGCGCCGCACGACGAGTGCAGTCATCGCCGCGCTCGGGAGCGGTGTCGATGAGTACCGATGCTCGACATTCGCTCAGTTCTTTGCGGGCCTCGCGGCGCGCATCGCGGAACTTCCGCTCGTGGAAGGCGACTTCAACCCCGTGTTCCAAGGAACATACACGAGCAGGGTTGCGCTGAAGCAGTTCAATCGCCGTCTTGAGTCGGCAGTGCTCAGTGCGGAGCGTGCGGCAGCGCTGCTGTGGCTAGATGGTGGGGAATATCCTAGCGCCCAGCTCGATGAAGTATGGCGCATCATTCTCACAAACCAGGCTCACGATATTATCTCTGGCACTATCATCGATGAGGCCTATGATGAGGCGATCGAGCTCTATCGACGTGCGGACACGCTTGTGACCCGCGTGCTCATGGATAGTGTCGATCGTGCGCAGGCGCGGCGTGTGGCTGGCTCGGGTGGCATGGGCGTCTTCGTCTTCAATCCCCTGCCAGTGGCGCGTCGTGAAGTGCTGCGACTGAACACGGCGGCGATCAACTGGTCCGGGTATCGCGTCACGACTGCCACTGGTGAAGTGCTACCAATACAGCGAGAAGAGCGGATGCTCCTCATCGAGGCGGAGCTTCCCCCTCTGGGGTACACCGTATTCCGGCTTCAAGATGCGGTACCGGAAGAGGCTGCCGGCGTCATGGATGTGCGCGTCGAGACGGCAACCGGCGATTGCCTCGTGGAAACGGACTTCTTTAGCGTCCGAGTGCGTGGCGGCCTCATCGCAAGCTTGGTTGATCGGGAGTCGGGCGTGGAGATGGTCGACCTATCCCGGCCGTTCTGGAATGATCTCGTCCTGCAGGTGGACAACGGTGACCTGTGGCTCCTCAACGAGTCGCCGCTCAATGGTGATGTGCGCACGACGACTCCGGTGTACGACCCGTATCCAGTACAGCCAGGACCAGATGACGCCGTCTTCCGTGGGCCAGTAGCTGCACACGACCAGCGTACAAAGTCTGAAATAACCGAGCGTGGACCGCTCCGAGTGCGCCTGCGGGCTCGCGGCGAGCTCCGCTACTGGCAGCTCCGCGTGGAGTTTGTCCAAGAGGTGACACTCTATCGCCGGGCGCGCCGGATCGACTTTACCACTGAGCTCATCCCCCACGGGAAGCACTTCCGAGTGCGCGCTGCCTTCCCGCTAGCACTACGAGATGGACGCCGTATGCACGGTATCCCGATGGGGACGGTAGAACGTGGCGAAGGAGAATTCCCCACGCAGGGATGGGGCGCATATGAGGCGGCGAACGGGGCCTTTCAGCTCGTGAGCCGGGGACTACCCGGGATCAACATCACGGATCGCACCGTGCTGCTCTCGCTATTCCGATCAGCTGCGATGGAGTACAAGGGGCCAAGCGAGGGAGCCTTTGAGGATGGCGTGCGACACTCTGCATCTTACCGTGTCATCGTGGCAGCACGCGCACAAGAGCTCAATGCCCCCTTAGAGGCAGAGCACTTCAACTTTCCGCCGATTGTGCTCGCTGCAGCTGACATTCCTGCACGAGTAGAGCCGCGTGTGCGCCTCACTCCCGCCACAGTGATATTGGACGCCTTCTACCGCGATGGCGACACGTTGACGGTGCGGCTCCACGAAGCCGCAGGACAGTCTACGATGGCGCAGTTCTGGTGCGCTGGCCTCATAAGCTGCGAGCGCACCGATGCCCTCACGATGGCTGGTGCAGCGCTCAGCGTGGCGGATCACACGGTTGAGCTTCCGCTAGGGCCGTTCGCCATCGTTACATTACGGCTTGCCGTGGCGCGTTAGAGCCAGTTTGTCCGGCTTCTCAACGATGAGATGAGCTACTGCGCTGGAGGGACGTGCGTCGTTGTCATCGGGATTCCGCGCGAGCCGGTAGACTGAGCCAGGAGGAACAGAACATGCGTCTGTTGCGTCCTCTTGGGGCGTTCTTCCTGAAGGTGGGGGGCGATTGGAGCTTCACGCTCGCAACCCTCCTTGCGTACAACTTCCTGACAGCGATATTCCCGCTGTTTCTCGGCGTGCTGGCACTGGCAGCGCTCTTTCTCCCTGCGGGTCTTACGCGGCAGGTGGCGGATCTGTTGAGCACGCTGCTCCCGCCAGAGGTGACCGGGTCTTCTGGACTTAACCTCAATCTCTACAGTGTCCTGACGGCATTTCGGAGCAGCTCAGGTATCACAGCAACCGTGAGTCTGTTGGGCTTCGTCTGGACTGGATCCAACCTGTTCAGCGCGATGGAAAACTGCTTCAGCATCATTTTCCGGGTTCGAGGTCGCCATCCTGTCCGGCAAAAGCTCATGTCGATCGGTATGGTGCTGCTATTTGCTGTATTTGCGCCACTCGCTGTACTCTCAACCACCATCAGCAGCTCCGTACCGTATCTCCTAGCGCGGTTCGGGGCAATTCCTCATGATGGTGTTCTCGTTGCGGGAACGACCTACCTCGTGAGTGCAGTTCTGGCGTTCGTGTTGTTCCTGGTGATCTACGTCATCGTCCCCAATCGTCCCATGCGCTGGGGCGAGGTCTGGGCAGGTGCGCTCACCGCGGCGATGCTGTTTGTCGTCGTGAACTCTTCTTTTCCGGTGTATGCAAGCCGGTTCATGATACATGCTTGGTTTGGACGGGTGTTGCTCGTGTTGAGTATTCTCGCTTTGTGGTTCTGGGTCACGTCGGTCATTCTGATCATTGGTGCCCAGGTGAATGCAGTGTTCTTGTTGAAGGAGCGACCGCTGGATGTGGACTTAGCCGGCGCCGTCTGCCGTGTAGCGGCCGAACAGCGCACGCGCACAGACGAGGTGACTCTGCGTCGCGACAGAGATGCCTCGGCATCCGAGAGCATCGACGAGCGTGACCAGCAGGCCGTGGTGGAGCAGTGAAGGGCCAGGTCTTGGAAGCGGCTTTGTAGCACTCGCATCAGTGAGCGCCCTTCGTGGAGACGGAACCTGAGATTGTCCGGAGACACGGGGGAGGCTCAGCCACAGCAGCTCTGAGGCTGTTACCCTCGGATCTGATTAGTCACCAGCGTAGAGCCGCGCGAGGAGGCAGCGTGAGGAACTCATTGTCCCAACCACCGAAGGCAGCGAGGAAGCCGAATAGCCCGATCCTCTCATTCTTGCTGTTCCTTGCGGTCGTCTTGCTTGCTGCAGCTGCGGTCGCAGGCTTCCGCGACGGCTTGCTCGTGGTCCTGACCAATTTCTATGGTCTCAACGAGCAGCTCCCCCTTCTCCATACGGCTGCCAGCGTGCTTGCGGTATTCGCGGCGTTTATCCTCGTATTGATCGCTGAGCCCTACCTCCGGATAGGAGCGCGGCGAGGCCTTCTCCTCCCGCGGTTCCTGCGCTTCGCCATACCGCTGGCGATATTCGCAGGGGTGTGGTATGGCTTGTTCCTTCTCCTTCGTTAGGAGCGCACGTTGGAATCCACGACCGGGTCGGGAGGGAGTAACAGCGGCTCCAGGAGGGCCATAAGCGTCGCGTCCGCAGCCATGCCGAGATTGTGTGTCCGTGCCGAGCGCAAGCTTGTTGAAGTTGTTGAAGTCACAAGGTGCAACGAGTGTGACCCCTAGCGGTGGCCGCAGTTGTATCGCGCATGCGCGCCATACGTTGTCGCGCCGGTCGCTCGTCGGTGCAGCGCCCGCGGCTGAGGCAGCGGGCTACGTCCACCAAGCCGGCTGGACGCGATCAGCGAATGGCTAGACGCCGTGTCCAGCAGCGTTCACGAGGCTTCGTGACCGTCGCCCGTGAACGGGCGGGCGACGGCTGTCCGCACGCTCTCAACTATCCAGCGCGAGAATCTGCAGCACACCCGTATCGCGCTATCGAAAGTAGCTGGTGATCAGGCGCACTGAGCCACTCAGCGATAGCTCGCGTGGGCTCAAGACCTCCTTGGCATTCGCAGTCTGGAGCACCATGAGCTGCTGAATGAGCGGAGCGAGCGCCTGGGTGAGCTGGGGAACACGGCGAGCGCTACTGGCGCCTGTGATGATGTGGTAAAGCACGGAGTAGCGTTTCATGCTTCGAGTATACGTGTCTAACTGAGACGTGCCGCGGGGTTCGAGCTGGCACAGTCCGTGCTACCTGCACATCTTGTGACAGTAAACGCGCGCTGTCCAGGCTGGAGACTGCGGGTCCAGGGAGGCTCGCGTAGTGGTCTCGTTCTAGTAAGGGAGTTTTCGCGTGGCTTACGAATTGCCCCCGTTGCCTTACGACTACGCGGCGCTGGAGCCGCACATTGATGCGCAGACGATGCGCGTCCATCACGATGGCCATCATGGCGCCTATGTGACCAATCTCAATAATGCCCTGGCGAACTCTCCAGAGCTCATGAGCCTGCCAGTTGAGGAGCTTCTGCGGCATCTCGATCAGGTGCCCGCGGCTGTGCGCACCGCGGTCCGCAACAATGGTGGTGGGCACGCAAATCACAGCATGTTCTGGACGATTATGAAGCCAAATGGCGGAGGAGCTCCTTCGGGCGCCCTCGCAGGTGCGATCAATACGACGTTTGGGAGCTTCGACGAGTTCAAGAAGCAGCTCGCGGCGGCGGCGGCGGCGCGCTTCGGTAGTGGATGGGCTTGGCTCACCGTCGATACCTCAGGAAAGCTGCAGATCGAGAGCACGCCGAATCAGGACAACCCACTGATGGAATGGCGCTACCCGGTTCTCGGTATTGATGTGTGGGAGCACGCGTACTACTTGAAGTACCAAAACCGCCGGCCCGAGTACGTCGCTGCGTGGTGGAATACCGTGGACTGGGATGCGGTGGCCAAACGCTACACGCAGGCGGTCAGCAAGAAGTAGTATTGCGCTTCAGGCCACAATCGCCAAGAGTGGCCGCCGGAGAGCATGTGCAGCGCATGCTCTCCGGCGTTCCTGTCTCTACAGTGACCCGGGCGCCTTAGCGGACGAGAAGGAAGCGGAAGACGCGGTCACCAGGTCCTAGACGCTTTCTGCAGCACTGACACATTGCGATACGGTTCGACGTGCCGGCATCCGAGTCGTAGAGTCGGGCTCCTCGACGCCACATGAGGGACCAGCAATGGTCACACGCCCACACGAGATCAGTCACTCCGTTGTCTCCCTTCTCTCGGTTCCCCAGACTTGTTCCACGAGATCAGGCTTGCTCGCTGTGTCGGGCACGCGCAGCGCACGTCTACAGCGGACCACATTCTCGCGGATTACACTCTTCAGATGACAGAACGATATGGTGCACTCAAGCGCGATCTCGTGCAAGTACTTATCTCCTATAAGTGATGCTGCCGGGTGTTGATGGCACGGCGTGTTATGACGGGTGCCTTCTCTGATCGCTCACGATGTCATCCGTTCAGGTTCTTGCAATGTCAGGCTGGATGATTTCCGCGGACCCGCAATGTTTCTAGTAAGGGTAAGTCGCCAATATGGGTTCGTGGTCAGGATTGCTACAACGATCTCTTATGAATAGGATCCGCGTGAAGTGGAGTGAGCTGAGACACAGTGAGCGGACGGCGGACGCGCAAGGCTATCGTGGACCAACCCTCGATCGAGCTCCCAGACCCAGCGGTATATTTTCCCCCCACCCGAGTCAATGACGTGGCTCAGCCGCTTTCATCACAGGTCATCGCTGCTGTCTCTGCACTCTTCGACGTCGTCCGTGAACCGCTGGCGATGCTCTCCGCCGATGGATCGGTCTTACTCGCCAGCCCACCACTGCTCAGTCTCGTTGGTGCGCCAGCTTCGTTGGGGAGCGTGCTGTCTTGGCCAGGCTTTCGTTCCTACCTCTTCAGTGCCTTCGGCAGTGGGGAAACTTGGGAGCGTCTTAATGCCCAGCTGCATCAGGCATATGGCCGTCAATCATTTCGTGTCATCCAGCGCTGGCCGGAGACACGTGAAGTCGTAGTGGAGGCCACTCCATCGGTGTTGGGAGGGCACTTCGGTGGCTTAGCGATTGCCTTCCAGGACGTGAGCGGGCTGCACTCGGTGGATCAGTTTTCGACACAGGTGCTCGAGGCGCTCAGCAGCGCCCTCGCCTCACCGCTTTCGACATTGCTTGGGTTTGCAGAACTGCTCCTCCAGGATGCAAACGCTGAGCTGACACCAGAGCAGCACGAGTACCTCTCTGTCATCCGCGACAACGCGCATCTGGAAGCGACCCTTGTCTCCCAACTGTTGGAACTGGGGCGCATCCGGACTGGCAATACCGATCTACACGTCACATCAGTAGAGGTTCCATGGCTCATCGACAGCAGTATCGCCAATATTGCCGAAACTCTGAGGCAGCATCAGACGGAAGTACACGTGGAGCTTCCCCCGCAGCTCCCTGAAGTTGCGGTGGATCCCGAGCTCGCGAAGGGAGTCATCGGCTCGCTGCTGCTGCGAGCGCAACGGCGCAATCCTCCCGGCCAACCGATCGAAGTGAGTGGGAATGTCTCACGGCGGTTCGTGAATCTTGAGGTCCAAGACTTTGGTCCGCGAATGACTCCTGCCCAGCAAGGACGGCTGATGCGGTTACCGTACGTGTTGCCGCAGGCAACAGACCTGGCGGAGTATCAAGAGGAGTTGAATCTCGCGAAAGCGCAGGCTACTACCGCTGTACTCGGCGGCGAGTTACGCATCTCAAGCGGCTTCAACACTGGCTCTATTCTGTCGCTGGGACTGCCAATCGCTTCATAGCCGTCGTGCCATTCTGACTGGTCTCTTTACACTTTTATTACTTTTTTGTCGGTGACCTTCACCGGTTCCCTGCACTCTCAGTGTTAACACTATGTTGTCTCTCCCCCGCCCTCAAACGGAGAGGACAATGGAATGCTCTCTTGGAGAAGGGATCCAGCTCTTGCAGAGAGGACGTCGTTTCCGTCCCGTATTGACGTGCACGTTGATTGGAATTGCGCTGGGGATGCTGTTTGCCATTGGCGAAGTGCTGCATCTGACCTTTTTCGTGCAGGGAGGCCAGTTTCGCCGTCAGGTTCTCATCTATGGCCTAATTCTCGACGGCGGGACCCTTGGGCTCCTCGGCTTTCTGATTGGAGGAATCCTGCGCGGGGTGCACGCTGTGCGTGTGCACAGTCGCGATATTGTGACGGTGGCATCCTCTCCTGTGTTGACAAAGAATCCTACGAGGCGGACGGCATTGCGACTGCTGGCATTGGGAACTGTGGGCGCGGGCATCCTTGGCTTTGTCGCGGTTGAGCGGAGGCGAGGATCAGCTCCGCGTCAATGGGTTTCTGAAAGTGCGGTCGTTCCCACTGCGACCAGCACACCTTCCACAGCGGTGGAGACGGCTCGAGCCGTTGCTACGAGTACGGTTCCTACTGCGCCGGCTGCGAGCGTGTCGAAGGATCAACCGCCAAGCGTCATCTTGATCACGATCGATACGCTGCGAGGCGATCAGCTCGGAGCCTTCGGCAATCCAGTCATGAAGACTCCGAATCTCGACACTTTCGCTCGCCAAGGAGCCCGCTTCGTCAACTATCAAATTCAGGAGCCACAGACGAATCCATCGCACGCCGCAATGTTTACCGGGATGTACCCCCCGAGCAATGGTGTGCGAATTCATATGGTGGACAAGCTCCCGGACTCACTGGATACGCTGGCCACCCTGTTCAAGGGTGCTGGATATGCAACTGCTGGCCTTTTCAGCTGGATGAGCTTCGATCCGCAGTACAGCAACTTCCAGCGTGGCTTTGATGTCTATCGAGATCTGACCGTCGACAAACCGGCCCTCCTCAGCAATCCTGTCGCGGCCCAAGCTTCGGCAGCCTATCGTACTGCGGAGCAGTACTTGGCTGTCGCCAAGGCCGCAGCTCAGGTGACTGGTCTCAATAATGGTGTCGAGGCCTCTGCCAAGGGGCGGGCGGACGTGACCACAGATGCAGCCATTGCCCAGATCCGTTCCTTTGGTGCCAGACCGTTCTTCCTCTGGCTGCACTACTTTGATCCGCACTACCCCTATGAGCCCCCAGGCTCTTTCGCGAATCTCTACTCTCCAGGCTACACCGGCAAATTCAATGCGAACATGCCGACGATCGAAGCAATCATCAATGGCCAGCTTGACCCGAAGGGTGCTGACCTGCAGCGGCTCATCGCCCTCTATCAAGGTGAGATCAGTTACCTCGACAGCCAGATCGGCCGGTTGTTCGCGGCGCTCGATGCGTTGGGTCTGTCTGATCACACCGCCGTCGCCATTTCAGGCGATCATGGCGAAGCGTTCGCTGAGCACACGCAGTTCGAGATCGGCAATGACTTCTTCCATCCGCGCAGCCTCTATAATGACGAGTCGCGTGTTCCCCTGATTCTCCGTTTCCCTCCAGTCATCAAGCCGGACACCGTGATTGACGCCCCCGCTCAGGCAATTGACCTTTTCCCCACGCTGCTTGATCTGGCTGGCCAGCCAGTATCAGCACAGGCGCAAGGGAAGAGTCTGGCGCCTTTGCTGACCGGTGTCGATGATGGTTCGATGCGGCGGACGTTTGCCCTCATGCCTGACTATACGTTTACCTCAATAGTCGTGCCCGGATGGAAGCTGATCCAGAACAACGCGACTGGTCAGCGCCGTCTCTACAACCTACAGCAAGACCCAGGAGAGCAACATGATGTACTGGCAGCACAGAGCCGGCTTGGAGGAACGCTCATCACCGAGCTGAATTCCTGGATGAAGGCGGTGAAGATCTCATGAGCCTTTCTGGTGCTACTCGTCATCTTTCGCGCTCTTGGGGCATGTCTACACGAACCATCCGCCGCTGGATCGTGTTGAGCAGCGTGTTGGTGGCGGCGATCTTTCTCGTCGTGGGGGGGATGATCCTGCTGCGTCTCGCGCAAGGCGTCGCACTTCCTGTGGCGTTGCTACCGCTCGCACCGGTCGTGTTGCTCCTTGGTGTGGGAAGCTACTCAGCACGCTTTCTGCGCTGGCACCTGCTCGTCTCCCGAATCACGAGCCCACTCTCCTGGCTCGCGAGCGCACGCATCTACACGGTAGGTTTCGCGCTTGGCTTCACACCTGGCCGGATAGGCGAGCTCGTCAAATTCACTCTCCTAAGAGAGCAAACCGGCAAGTCTGAAGTAGAGACGGTGGCAGTGTTCCCGATCGAGCGCCTAACGGAGGCAGCCGCATTCTTGGGATTGGCGCTTGCGGGGGCTTGGGCGGCCCACTCTTCTGTAGCACGTCTCAGTCTGGAGGCGAAGTTGGCGCTCGTGGCGCTTCCGGCGCTTGCGTTGCTGCCGATGGCATTTGCCGTGATGGGGCGGCGCCATCATCCTCGTGCTCGTAGCTCGCTCGACGTTGTTGTGAGAGGCGCTCTCCGCATCACGGGTATTCGTGCCATCACAGGGGCGCTGGCGTGCGCTTTCCTTGCGCGAGCCTTCGATTTGATGCTGTTCT
>JAMCRV010000081.1 GCA_023381555.1 Chloroflexota bacterium
CCCATGCGGTGTGCAGTCGGGCGGTCCCACTGCTGATTCGCATCCGCCATGAGCGGTACGGCGTCGCCGAGGAGGCGGCGCGCCGCGGCGATGCGCTCCAGATCAACGGTAGGGTCAGGGTGGCCGACCTTGAGCTTGATGCCGCTGATTCCGCGAGTGAGCGCTGCTTCGGCGTTGGCGAGCACCTCAGAGAGCGGCGTCGAAAGGAAGCCCCCCGATGTATTGTAGCAACGCACTTCGTTGCGGTAGGCGCCGAGGAGCTTGGCCAGCGGCAAGCGGGCGCGCCGGGCCTTGAGGTCCCAAAGAGCGACGTCGAACGCGGCTATCGCTTGTACGGCCAGGCCCCCACGCCCCACGGAGGCTCCGGCCCACTGAAGCTTCTCCCAAAGACGTCCAGTATCGCTGGGATCTTCGCCCAGCAGCTCCGGAGCGATCTCCTCGGCGTGAGCGTAGAGCGCCGGTCCGCCGGCCCGCTTCGAGTAGCTGAAGCCAAGCCCGTATTCACCCTCACGGGTGGCGATCTCGGCGATGAGTACGGCGACACGATCGAGTGGGCGCTGGCGGCCGGTGAAGACTTTGGCGTCACTCGCGGGCTTGGCGAGGGGCACTGAAATGTAAGCATAGCGTACCCAGACGATGACGCCGGCGACCGTGGTCGACGGACTGGGCGCGGTGAGGTGGCTCATAGACATGGCTCTCTCTTCCTGCGACGTGGTGCTCATCAGACAGTGGCGAAGAGTGATTGAGCGAAGGCCAAATCCTCACGGATGAGCCGGTCGACGCTATTGGTGTCGCTGTATTCCGCCGTGAGACAAACCGGACCGCTGTAGTGCCGTTCTTTGAGGAGCCGGACAACGGTGGGCCATGGGCACAAACCCTGGCGGCCACTGGTCCAGTAGTGCTTGTACAGGGCGTACTCTGCTTCAGGGCCATTGGTACGTAGCCAGTACGCATTCTTGAGATTCACCATGCAGAGGTGAGACCAGACCATGTCAATGGCTAGCTCTGGAATCTCACCCTGGAGCGCACAGTGCGCGGGATCCCACACAGCGGCGACGTGCTTGCGATCAAACGGCTCCAGGAAATGGCGCAGCCCCATGGCGTTGGCGACGTCGCGGCCACAGTGGTTCTGCACACCGATGGTTACTCTGGCTTGTGCGAGTGCCGGGATGAGCGCGGCATACTCACGCTGGGCCTCTGTCTCGTACTCGAGATAGTTTCGATCCTTGGGAATGCTGATGCACGCGCGGATTACCGGCACACCTGCGGCACCACAGGCCGTAATCGTCCGCTCATCCGTGGCGCCGGCGATGCTGGCGATGGCGAGCCCGTGCTCCTGGAACTGCTTGACAGCCTGGGGAAGCGCGCTCTCCACGTTATCCGGGTTGACGGGGTAGCCAGGCCGGACGGGTAGCTCGACGCCACCAAAACCGAGTTGTTGCACGTAGCTGGCCAGGACTGGAATCTCGAGTTTCCACGGTTTCGTGAAGATGGTGAAGGTGATGGGCACTGGCCGGTTCCTCTCCGATTTTCTGTTGCGGACTATACCAACCGGCCGAACCGGGCACCAGTCAGCACTCCGGGATGGGCTCTCGCACGGCGGCTGCCCGGATCTTGCACAGCAGATGTCTCAAAGGCTAGCAGGGTATGGAAAGGCCGATAACCGGGCGGGTAGAGGCTACATTCACGATCAGGAGTGCTCGTCTACGGCGCGCGGGCGGCCGCTGGAGGGAGAGGAGCTGGATTGCTCCCTCTAGGGGACACTGCCGGCAGGATCGTCGCGGAACTGCCGGCGATAGAGCTCGGCGTAGAGCCCTCCGGCGGCGAGGAGGGAGTCGTGCGTTCCACGCTCAACGATGTGTCCGCGCTGTAGCACGAGCACGTGATCAGCTTCCCGGACGGTGGAGAGGCGATGGGCGATGACAAACGCGGTGCGATCGCGAAGGAGGACACGCAACGCGTCTTGAATGAGGAGTTCAGTGCGGGTGTCGACGCTGCTAGTGGCCTCGTCGAGGATGAGGATGCGGGGATCGGCAAGGATGGCTCGGGCGATGCCGATAAGCTGACGCTGTCCCTGACTAAGGCGTCCACCGCGCTCGCCGACAGTGGATTGGTAGCCCTGAGGCAGCCGCTCGATGAACTCATGGGCGTGCGCGGCCCGGGCTGCTGCCTCCACTTCAGCGTGTGTCGCCTCGAGGCGACCATAACGGATGTTGCCCGCAATGGTGTCGGAGAAGAGAAAGCTGTCCTGGAGCACCACCCCCATCTGCTGGCGGAGGCTTGTCCGCGTGACATCGCGCACGTCGACGCCGTCGATCCGCACGGCGCCACTGGTCACGTCGTAGAGACGGCCGATAAGGCTCACGAGCGTGGTCTTTCCGGCTCCCGTCGGACCCACGATCGCGGTCGTCTCGCCTGGCTTCGCTGTCAACACGATGTCATCGAGCACGAGCTCGGGCTCGGGCTCGTCACCAGCCTCCGGTAGTCCGGACGTTCGGCGGGAGCCGTAGGAAAAGGAGACGTGATCGAAGACGACCTCGCCGCGGAGAGGTGGCATCGTGATGGCATTAGGGTGGTCTGTAAGATCGGGAGTCGAGTCGATGAGGCTGAAGATACGATCTCCCGCAGCAAATGAGGCCTGTATGGTGGTGAAGAAGTTGGCAAGCTGCTGGATGGGGAAGAAGAACTGCTGTACGTAGGTGATGAAGGCGACGACGGTGCCGACCGTTGCCTGATGATGCAGTGCGAGATAGCCGCCGAAGCCTGCGACCACTGCTATTGCCATGGAGCTCAAGATGCCGAGCGTGGGCATGAGTGCGGATGTAATGGCGATAGCGCTAACGTTGGCATCCCGGTTTGCAGCGTTGCGCACGGCAAACCGCTGGCGATTGAGGGCGGTGCGGTTGAAGGCTTGGGCGACACGAACGCCGGTGATCTCTTCCTGAATCTCCGCCGACACATCGCCGATGGATTCCCGGGTGCGCTGGAAGGCTCGTCGGGAGATCTGAGAGAACAGCGCCGTCGTGAAGAACATCAGGGGCACCACGAGGAGGCTCACGATGGCGAGCCGGACGTCAAGGAGGAGCATAGCGATGATGGCACCTACGATGCCGAAAAGGCTGCCCAGCACCTGTATGATGCCCTGGCCAAACAGCTGGTTGAGCACGTCGGTGTCGTTCAACAGGCGCGACATGAGGTCGCCCGCGGGGTGTTGGTCAAAGTAGCGGAGAGAGAGACTCTGGAGAGTGGCGAAGATCTCGGAGCGCAGCCGAGCAAGGATACGCTGACCGATTGAGCCCATCAGCGCCACCTGGAAGCGGGTCGCGACTGCGCTCACAGCGTAGATGGAGACGAGTGCGACTGCGATGGTGTTAAGCAGGGGACCATTACCTAGCCTGATTGCTGTGTCTATGGCCCGGCCGATGAGATACGGGCCGCCAGCGCTGGTCGCTGCGCCGGCGATGACGAGGCCGAGCACGGCGATAAGCCGCCACCGATAGATCTTGAGGTAGCCCGCTAGACGGCGCAGCACGGGGAGGGTGGCGACCGGCTGTTGTGTGACCGCTGGCAGGCTCGTGAATGCACGCTGCTGCACGGACTTACTCTTTCTGCTGCGCTCTTGGATGCTGTGACATCCGCAGATCAACCTGTGGTTGTGGGAGCGAGCAGGGGAGTGGGTGGTGACTCTTCCACCCTGCCGGTTTGCCGCCCAAACTGAGAGTCGATGATCTCACCATAGAGTGGACTATCGCGGAGCAAATCCTCGTGGGTGCCGCTTGCGGCGATGGTTCCACCGTCGAGCAGGAGGATGAGCCCAGCATTCCGCACGGTGCTCACGCGGTGGGCGATGATGAAGGCGGTGCGACCGCGAAGAACCTGGGCGATGGCCTTCTGGATGAGGTACTCCGTCTCGGCATCTACCGCCGAGGTGCTCTCATCGAGGATGAGGATGCGGGGATCGAGCAGGAGGGCGCGGGCGATGGCGATGCGCTGGCGCTGTCCACCTGAGAGCCCCACGCCACGCTCACCGATCGTCGTGTCGTAGCCCTCGGGGAAGGACGTGATGAAGTCGTGTGCCTGGGCGGCACGAGCAGCCGCTTCAACCTGCTCGAAGGGCGTGTCTGGTCGCCCGTAGGCAATGTTGTCGCGGATGCTGCCGCTGAATAGCGTGGTTTCTTGCAGCACGAGCCCGATGTTGCTCCGCAGGCTCTCGAGCGTGACGTCGCGAACGTCGTGTCCATCGATGAGCACGCGGCCGCTCGTGACGTCATAGAAGCGTGGGATCAAGTTGATGATCGTGCTCTTGCCGCTACCCGTTTGCCCGACAAGCGCAACGGTGACACCAGGCCCGGCCACGAAGGACACGTGGCTGAGAACAGGGCGCTCGTCACCGACGTAGCGGAACGTCACGCCGTCGAACTCAACCCGACCTTCCACGGCCGGGAGCGTGATTGCACCCGGCCGGTCCGTCACCTCATTATGGGCGTCGAGTACTTCGAAGATACGGCCAGCACTGACTGCTGAGCGCGATAGCTGCGAGCCTAAGAAGCCGAGGGTGAAGAGAGGCTGAATGAGCAGAGCGAGGTAGGCCGTGAATGCGACAAGGTCACCGATCGTCAGCTGCTGACTGATAACCAGATGGCCACCGAACCAGATGGCGGCTGCTGTGCCGAGATTGGCCCAGAAGAAGAACACCGGAAAGTTATTGGAGAGCGCGCGCACCGCCTGCAGGTTGGTCTGAAGGAGCACACTGTTGAGCTTCGCATAGCGCTCGCGCTCGTGGGGCTCGCGGGCGAAGGACTGCACGATCCGTACACCGGCGAGATTCTCCTGGAGCACGGTGTTGAGGGAGCTGAGCTGTGCCTGTACCTGACCAAAGAGGGGGCGGATACGCACAACGAAAATACCGATGGTTACCGCCATGAGGGGAAAAGTGAGGAGGGAGATGATGGCAAGCTTCCAGTTGGCAGCGAAGAGAATGACGACGCTTCCGATCAGCATGACCCCTGCACTGGCGAGCTGGACGGCGCCGTTGCCAATGAATACGCGCACCTGTTCGACGTCGCTCGTCATACGTGTCATCAGCTGGCCCGTCTGGGCTTGATCAAGGTAGGAGAAGCTGAGTGTTTGAATCTTCTCGAAGAGGTCGTTACGCATATCGTAGGCGCCAGACTGCGAGGTCTTTTCGGCCCAGAAACCCTGAGTAAACGAAAAGATGCCGCGGATGACTGCCACAGCGATCAGCGCGATGCAGGCCCAGATCAGCGTGCGGGTGTCACTCTGAGTGATACCCCGGTCGATGATGATGCGTAGGATCTGGGGGCTTATGAGGTTCGCCGTCGAGACGATGACGAGACTCAAGAAGCTGCCCAGAGCGATATGCCAGTACGGGCGTAGATAGATGAGCGCACGCCGTAGCTGAACCAGAACGACCACTGTTTTCTCCCTCCAGGCGGGCTGGCCACCACTCGACCGTAGCGTGGACTGAATACCGGTCCTTGCCCGCGCAAGATGAGCGCTAGCGTCACCGCGACTACTCAGGCCGTATGATGATGAGTATCCCTTGCAGGGCAATCAAGAGCCAGTCGACAGTGGCTTTGATGGTCTCTTGATAGAGCCTCGCTACAATACAATGCCAGCGTGACGGAAAGGACGAGCGATGGTGCGGCTTAGGCGATTGCTTCGCGAAATGGTTGGCGCTGGTGCAGTGGTCGGAGTATTGCTCTTCCACGCTGCTCCGACGTTTGCGGACAACTCGATGACAGGCTCTTTGCCGCCATCACCGAATCCGAGCACACCGGAAGCCCAGAGCTACGTGTTTACTGGCCCGAACAATGGCACCACCGTATCGTTGACGCTGACCTATTCGCCGAACGTGACGCTCGATTCCACAGGGCATCCGTACGATGCTCTGGTGGGCTTTAACGTGTACGGTGACGATGGGACGCTCTTTGGTCAGAGCGGTCTAGCCAGTCCGGGTGTGCGCACGTGGAGCTTTATCTCCACATCCTCCGTCCATCAGTACACCGTTCAGGTTTTCAACTATGCTGAGGCGTCGAGTGTCTCGTATACCCTCAGCATCCAAGGAGCTGATCTTGCTCCGGCAGCGACACCGACCCCGACCCCCAATCCGGCCATTGTTCCAGCGACCTTGACGCCGCTCCCGACCCCGACCCCCTTGCCATCGACCGCTCCAGCAGCGCCAACCCCCCAAGCTCTGAATACTGCGCTTACAGCACCCGGACAAAAGGTGACAGGTAGGCTGACCGGCGGCGTGATCAGCACGCTCCAGGACATCTCGGTGAGTGGGACGTCCAATGGTAGCCCGATCACCCTGACGCTGTCAGCTCAGCAGAGCGCCTTAGTCGCATCGGGCCTAGCAGGCTTCAACGTCTACCAGATGCAGGGTGGCGTGAAGGTGCTCATTGCTGTCGCCTTGCCACCCACGATCAACTCACCGGTCGTCACGGTGACGTTCCCAGGCGCGACTGAGGGCTACGGGAACTTCATCGCCGAGGTCTACAACAGCCAGCCAGGAGCTGAGCTTGACTACACGTTGACGCGCAGCTAGCGTAGGGACTATGGGGGCCGGGCGCAAGCAAGAGGGCATCTTCTCGCGGATGTTTGCGGCGCTCGTAAGGGGGTCGGGTAGGCGTGTTGAATGGCCTACTACTCTCAACGAGCAGCGCTATCCTGATTTTGCTGCTCGTTGCCTCCGTTATTGGCATTCTCGCCTACCGCTTCACTATCCCCTACACTGTCGCCTTGCTCCTTGTGGGCGTAGGGGTGGGTTTCAGCCCGGTCGTTCGCGTGGTGCCCTTCAGTCCGCAGCTCATCCTGGTCGTCTTTCTTCCTGCTCTGCTCTTTGAGGCCGCGCTGCACCTGCACGCTGACTTGTTGAAGCGCTTGTGGGGGCCTGTGCTCCTACTCGCCGTGCCCGGTGTGTTTGTCACGCTGGCGGTGGTTGCGGTCACGGTACATCTCCTGCTCGGATTGCCGTGGCGGAGCGCAATTGTCTTCGGGGCGATGGTGGCGCCGACCGATCCGATTGCCGTCACAGCGGTGTTTCGCCGGCTTGGCGTTTCGCGCCATCTTTCCACCGTGGTCGAGGGTGAGAGCCTATTCAACGATGGCGTTGGTCTGGTTGTCTACTCCGTCGCACTCGCCGTAGGCACGAGTGCTATGCCGCTTGCTCTACAAGTCAGCGGCCTGTTCATCTGGGCGGTCGGGGGAGGACTGGCACTGGGAGGGCTTCTAGGATTCCTTGCTTCACGCTTCGTCGTGCACGTCGATGATCATCTCGTCGAAGTGACCATCTCAGTCGTCCTTGCCTATGGCAGCTACCTTCTGGCTGGGCCCCTCCACTTCTCCGGAGTGATGGCGACGCTTGCCGCAGGCCTAGTCTTCGGCACGTACGGCCGCGCTGTGGGAATGGGGCCGCGCACACAGGAAGCCCTGGACACCGTGTGGGAGTATGCCTCTTTCAACATCAACTCTTTGGTTTTCCTCCTACTCGGCTCAGCATTGAACGTTGCCGGCTTCGAGAAACACGTGTGGCCACTTGCGGCCGGCATCTTGGCGACTATTGCTGGACGGGCCCTGTCGGTGTATGGCTTAGGGGGCCTTCTGGCGGTCTGGCGGCGGGCGGTGCTGCCGATACGCTGGCGTCATCTCATCTTCTGGGCGGGCCTCCGAGGAGCGTTGTCACTAGCGATGGCGCTCGGGTTGCCCTCCGACTTCGCAGATCGAGATCTGCTCATCACGATGGTGACCGGAGTAGTCTTCCTCACCGTTGTGCTGCAGGGTGGGAGCATCGCTCCGCTCACTCGTCGCCTGGGGGTGACAACACTCCATCCCAGCGCAGAAGAGAGAGTCACCGTCCCATCTCCTGCGGAGCGCTGAGTTGTCCCGGTCGTTGATCGACGGCGGAGCGCGGATGGAGACGGCGAGGATCATTATGATGAAGTTCGGGCGCCGAGCATATCTGTGGGCGTGTCTGAAGGCAACGCTCAATTACCAGTGAGGACCGTCAAGCTGCGCGGCGCCAGGGATATTTCGTACTATTACGTGGAAGTGGGAGTACCCGAGAGTTCCCAAGCAGAGGAATGCATGGCCACAGAACATTATCGCATCGTTGTGGATAAGCAGTATCTGGAGTTTGCGAGTGCACACTTTGTCACGATGAAAGGCACACGCGAGCCACTGCACGGCCATAACTACCATTGTGGCGTGGTCGTCGAAGGTGATCTGACCGACGATGGCTACGTGCTGGACTTTTCAGATGTAAAACGCGCGGCGCGCGCGGCGTGCAGGCTGCTGGATCATCTGGTTCTTCTCCCTGAGCATCACCCTGAGCTTCGCGTTGAACGGAGAGAAGGCCAGGTCTGGGTGGATTACCGACGGGACCACTTCGAATTTCCGGCTGCTGACGTCCTGCTGTTACCCGTAGCGAACACCACGGCTGAGTTGCTGGCGCAGTACCTGGCGGGTGAGATCGTCAAGCGGCTCCCAGCCGAGAAGTCAGGGAGAGTGCTGATCATCGAGGTCATGGTGGAAGAGGCGCCATCCCAGGCAGCCTGGTTTCGCACGGAGCTCAATGACGCGCTAGCCAATCAGGTCTGAAGGTCGCGCTCGTGCCTCGTCACGGGCGCCGGGAAGACCAGACACTCTGCAAGAACTCTTCGCGTGTCACGGCGGAAGATCGGAAGACGCCGCGCATCGCACTTGTAACAGTCACGCTGCCTGGCTTCTTGACGCCGCGGATGGTCATGCAGAGATGCTCTGCTTCGAGAATCACTGCTGCTCCTAGGGGCTTAAGAGCGAGCATGACGGCGTCGGCGATTTGTCCGGTCATGCGCTCCTGCAACTGGGGGCGATGCGCTACTGCTTCGACGGCGCGAGCGAGCTTGGAAAGGCCGACCACCCGGCCCCGAGGGATATATCCAATGTGGGCATGGCCCAAGAAGGGTAAGAAGTGGTGTTCGCAGAGTGAGCTGAAAGGTATGTCGCGAACGACGATCATCTCTTCACCAGGTTCGGAGAAGGTCGTGCGGAGAGTTTCCCGGGGATCAGTGTGGAGGCCAGAGAAGGCTTCCGCATACATCTGGGCGACGCGGCGAGGAGTGTCACGGAGCCCCTCCCGGTTTGGGTCTTCGCCGATCGCGGCGATGATTTCCACCACCGCCTTCCGGATGCGGTCCTGATCGACGCCCGTGGCCCCCTCCAACCCTTATGCACGCTGGCTCCTCGAGCAGTTGGCACTGTAGTCTAACGTACGGTCTGCGGGTTGCTTGGATAGGAAGCGGCTGGCCAGCGCCTTCACGCCGGAGTGAGGTGCGGACTCCCCCGATCCTCGCGCAGTAAAGCATCCGGACGCAGCGTGAGTGCACCGTCCGCGTGCCGTCACTCTGCAGCAGGAGATTGGTAGGACAGCATACCTAGAGGCGCCGCTCCCAGTCTCTCAGCATGTATAATCGTAACAGAGCTTCATTCACGGCGGTCTTGGCCCCGATTCTCGATCGGGGAGGTTGTCAGTTTTTGACGCTCCCCGTGGCATGTCGCGATTCTTTGCTACTTGGTACGTGAAAACTGGAAAGGTGGTACGGTCCATGGAAAACCTTGATCGGCGTAGGCTATTGGGGACGGCGCTTGGCGTCGCGGGCACGATGGCGAGCATTCCCCTGTTATCCGCTTGCGGAGCCACTGTGACCGCGGCGACTGCTGCTACCTCGTCGTCAGGAACGGTGTCGGCAACGTCTTCCTCGGCTGCGACAACGACCGCGACACGGGCAGCGCAGGCGCCGCCGAAGGCGGGCAGCAAGGCACTAACAATTACCTACGGTCAGTTTGAAGTCTTCAAGACGCAGTGGGACATGCACGTCGCCATTATCAACGAATTCAACAAGACGCATCCCAACATCTACGTGAAGCTCCAGGGGCCGACCTACCAGAAGATGCTCACCGAGGTCGCCGCGCACGACGCGCCGGACCTCGTCAATACCTATTCAGAGTTGACGCTGGGACCGAAGGGCGCCTTGATTGACCAGTCAGCCTTTATCGCCCGTGACAAGAAGTACGAGCAGCTGGCACTGGTTCCGCAGGCCCTTCATTACTATGAGTACAAGGGCAAGATATATGGCGCGCCGACGGCCATCGCTACCCAACAGTGCCTGTATTACAACGAAGATCTCTTGAAGAAGGCCGGCGTGAAGCCTCCTTCTGACACGGTCTGGACATTCCAGGAATACACCGACGCGGCGCTCAAGCTCCAGAAATCCTTCGGCGCCAATTCCAATATCTTCGCCAGTGCGCCGCTGAACAACTTTGACTACGCCGTCTACGCCAACGGCGGGCGCGTCTGGAGTAGCGACGGTACCCAGTTGCTGATCGGCTCCAAGGAAGCGCGTGATGCCTACCAGTGGTCGTGGGATCTCCTTCTGAAGCACAAGGTCGCGCCCGCCCAGGCTGAGGTGTCGAGTTTGGGCGGTACCGGCGGTCTTGTCACCATGTTCGAGACTGGCCACCTGGCCATGTTCTTCTCCGATCCCTACCCGCTATCACCACTGAAGAAGGTGACCGCTTTCAAGTGGGGCGTGGGACCGGGCATAAAGGGGACTAAGCATCCCTGCCAAGTGATCATCTATCCACTGGACATTACGACGACTGCAAAGACGGAACAAGAGCGACAGGCCGCCTTCGACGTCATCGACTACTATGCGACGAGCGATTTCGCCAACAACCAGATTCTCACGACTCACTACGGCATCCCCTTCCGTAAAGACTGGGCGGCCAAAGCGAAGTATCCCCTCAAGGTCTTCGTCGACCTGGCTACCCACAACGACTTCGTCTACCTGGAGCGGCCATACCCCAACGTGAGCGAGTTCAACACGAAGTACGCTACCCCTGTCTGGCAGTCGGTAGCTCTGGGCAAGCTCCCCGTAAACGCTGCTATCGATAAGATTCTCGCGGACTATAAGACGTTCATGCAGCAGTACAACAAGACGGGGTACTAGACGCCGAGGACGGTAGGCTGGGTAGCCTAGGAGTGAACCTAGGCTACCCACCGGTTCCATCAGACAGTCTCGCTTGCTTGTTCCTGCCGTGGACCGGCAACCCGTCCGGCACTTTGGATGCCGCCGCGTTTTGGTTGTGTGGGACAACGGCCAGCGAGCACGGCAAGTGACCGACCAAAGGGGGGATGCGCACATGGACGTTGCAACACCGCGCGTGGCAGCACGTCGACGAAGCGGGCTGCGGGAGCACCAGCGAGAGGCTATTGCTGGTTATCTGTTCATTCTGCCGGCCGTGCTGGGCATCCTGCTCTTTACGGCCGGCCCCATGCTGGCGTCCCTCTATCTAAGCTTTACCAAGTACGATCTCGTCCACGTCAAATGGGTGGGCTTCTTCAACTACCAGTTTATGGCCTCCGATCCCCTCTTCTGGCGATCGCTTCGAGTGACGGTCACGTACACCATCTTTGCAGTGCCGCTTGGTCTCGTAGCCGGTCTGACGGTAGCTATGCTCCTCAATCAGAAGATCAAGGCGCTGTCGGTGTATCGCACCATCTTCTATCTTCCGGCGCTCATTGGCGGCGTCGCCATCTCCCTCCTCTGGATGTGGATCTTCAACCCGCAGTTCGGCGCGCTGAACTGGCTCCTCAGCCTCGTTGGTATTAAGGGACCACAGTGGATCTTCAGCCCAACCTGGGTGATCCCTTCGTTCGTCCTCATGAGCCTGTGGGGAGTTGGCGGCGGCATGATCATCTACCTGGCCGGCTTACAGGGCATTCCTACCGACCTGTATGACGCCGCATCGATCGACGGGGCGGGCGCCGTACGCTCCTTCCGGAGCGTCACTCTGCCAATGCTCACGCCGGTGCTGTTCTTCAACCTGGTCATCGGCATCATCGGCTCCTTCCAGATCTTCACCCAGGCGTACGTCATGACCGGTGGGGGGCCGGAGAATGCCAGTCTGTTCTACGTCTTGTATCTCTACCAAAATGCCTTCCAGTACTTCTACATGGGTTACGCATCGGCGCTGGCCTGGGTGTTGTTCCTGATCGTCATCGTCCTGACGGCGATCGTGTTTCGCTCGTCCCCCATGTGGGTGTTCTACGAAGGGGAGCTGCGAGGAAAGAAAGGGTGAGAGAGCGATGGCGAGCCTAGGGCGACAATCAGGGTCAGCGCCGCTTCCGTCTATGGCGACCCGCGCGGAGGCCGTGACGCCGCGTCTGTGGCAGCGCCGCAGCGTTCGCACGGGGGTGCGGCTGGCCGCTGTCTACACCGTCCTCACGCTCGGCGCGATCATCATTTTGATTCCTGTTGCCTGGATGCTGAGTACCGCCTTCAAAGCCAATGGTGACGTCATGCTGTTTCCACCAAAATGGATTCCGAAGCCGTTCGTTGTCCGGCCCTTCGGGGAAGCCTTCCAGACGATGCACTATTTTCGAGCGCTCCGCAACACGCTCATCATCGCCAGCGGTCAGATCGCCGGGAGCCTACTCACGGCCTCTATGGCGGCCTATGGCTTTTCTCGGTTGCGCTTCCCGGGGCGGGACGTTATCTTCTTTGTCCTGCTCAGCACGATTATGCTGCCTGGCACCGTGACGATCATCCCCTTATACATTCTGTTTCGCCACCTGCACTGGCTGAACACCTTCCTGCCGCTGATCGTGCCCTCCTGGTTCGGCGGCGGCGTGTTCAATATCTTTCTGCTGCGACAGTTCTTTATGACGATATCGGAAGAGATCTGCAATGCCGCGCGCATCGACGGCTGCGGCCACATCGCGATTTACTGGCGTATCATCATTCCTCTCGGTCTGCCAGGCATGATCACCGTCTTTATCTTCCTATTCATGGGGTCGTGGAACGACTTCTTCGCCCCGCTGATCTACCTGAATAGCACCAGACTCTATCCGCTCACACTGACCCTGGAGTGGTTCGTGGGGAAGTACGTCGTGCTGTGGAACCAGCTCATGGCGGGCACGCTCATGGTCGCCGTGCCGCCAATCATCTTGTTCTTTTTCACGCAGCGGTACTTCATCCGCGGCGTGGTTTTCACCGGGGTCAAGGCAT
>JAMCRV010000041.1 GCA_023381555.1 Chloroflexota bacterium
AGCAATTTCAGTTGGAGGGGAGCGGCTCTACAACCTCGCACGACAGGGCAAACCTGTCACTGCGCCATCGCGAACGGTCACGATCTTCCGGCTCGCGCTGCACGCATGGCATCCGCCCACCTTGGAAATCGACGTGGATTGCTCGAAGGGCACCTACATTCGAGCGCTTGCACGGGACCTCGGCGAGATGCTCGGCTGCTTTGCCCACATGAGTGCGCTCCGCCGCACTCGTGCCGGACCCTTTTTACTCAACGATGCCCTCACACTGGATGAAGCCGTGGCAAGGGGCTCTACCGGCACACTGCCGGAGCTGCTCCGTCCTCTCCACGCTGGAATCCCCGATATTCCACAGCACGTGCTCGAGCACGATGTCGTGCAGCGCGTGCGCCACGGCCAGCGTGTGGCCATTTCCGCGGCAGACGGTCTCACCGCGTTGCTCACCCTAGATGGCACGCTCGTCGCCGTGGGGACAGTGACGCACGGCGTTTTTCAGCCGAAGCGAGTGCTTGCGCAAGGCGAGGAAAGCCCGACTAGCGTAAGCGCGCGATACGGGGCCGAGTGAGGATCTCGGCCAGCTCTGCCAGCAACGGTTCGCTGGTGAGGAGTGCGAACCTGCGTGTCTTCAGGGCGGCCAGCACCAGGGCAGGAGAGCCTGACCGGTTCAACACGGCCGAGACCCAGACGTTGGTGTCAACAACGACGCGCACGATGAGCCTGCCGGACCTCTTCTCGGGCTGCGGTGATATCCGATTCGATCTCCTCTGGCGTCACGTCCTCGGGCGTTCGGCCGTGAATTCTCTCGATGAGGCGGTCGAAGTGCTGACGCCATTCGGTATCGCCGGCAAGCCTCTTTGCCAGGTAGTCGTTCACGGCCCGCCGCACCAGGTCGGCCAAGCTCTGACGCTCCTCGGCGGCTAGGTACTTGAGGGCTCGAAGCTGGTCCTCGTCCAGGTAAATATTGGTCCGCTGCATTCGTCTCCCCCCTTTTGTTCCAGAAAGTATACACCATGATGTATACCACTAGAACTCCATACAGCGCTCGCCCGGCACCGGCTGCTCGCGAACAGCGTCGACGGCCAGATGCTCCTTGGTCCACCGCCGCAGGGCGATGGCGAGATTGCGGTAGGCGACGAAGACTTGAGGAGCGGTGCCGGAGCAGATTTGGCAGCGCCCTCCGTCGAACGTGACGTCCCCCGATGCTTACTCCCGCCGGGCGCACCGTGTATCCTTGATCCGCAGAGGCAGACGGTCAGTCGCGACGGAGCAGTCGAGGCGATCGCTGTCGCGGCTTCCCTCCGGAGCAGGAAGCGTCAGCCGGGTGCCCCCGGCGGCGGAGGCTCCCAGGGAGGGGAGGGTTCTCAGGGAGCCGGAAGGAGCGATGGAGCAGCAGCCGCTGAAAGCAGCGGCGACCCTCCGCCACCGGGTCATCCTTCACCTCCGACATTGGTCGCTCCGCTCAACTCGCACCTGACGGGGAGAATGAACACGCTGACTGCTCAGCCGTCCTGCCGTGCTCTAGGTGTCCAGGTCGACCGCCGCGCGAAACGCGGAGGAAGGTGAGGCATTGTCTCCACACGCGTGAGGACAATGCCACCGCTGCCACGCCCTCAGCCGGCTTGAGCCGGCTTCGTGACCGTAGCCCGGCCATTGATGGCCGGGCGTTCGCCGAGGAGAACCACGATGGCCACCACTGGTGGAGGATCTGGTCAACGGCATGGGAGCGGACCCGACGGTGGAGCGGCCCGTCTATGCGGAGTGTGGCCAGCCCATGGTGTGGTGGGAGCACCATGCGCTTGGCTCCTGGGAGTCGGGACGGCGCCCATCTCTAATCTGTAACAGCCACACTGCCGTGCAACCGCGTACTGAGCGCGGTATGGTAGAGGCGGCACGCGCAGATGGGAAGGACGAAGTAAGGTAATGAGTGCGGCAGCAGGATCTCCCGCGATGGGCACTTCCAGCACTAGCGCCTATGATGTCGTCGTAGCCGGCGGAGGTCCGGGAGGCTACGTCGCGGCGATTCGGGCGGCACAACTCGGGCTCAAAGTCGCGGTCATCGAGCGCGATGAGCTAGGGGGCATCTGCCTCAACTGGGGCTGTATCCCGAGCAAGACGCTGCTGCGTAACGCGGAGATCATCTCCCTCATCAAGCGCGCGGGCGATTTTGGTGTCACAGTGGGCGAAGTCAGTGTCGACTACAGCGCGGGCATACGGCGCTGCCGCAAGGTCATTGCCACGCAGGTCCGTGGGGTCAGCTACCTGATGCGCAAGAACAACATCGATGTCATCCGCGGCTCAGCCACACTCCTAGCCACGGATCGCATCGGTGTGAGCGGCGGGAGCGCTGGTGATCGCGAAGTCTACACCAAGCACATCATCATCGCCACGGGCTCGCGTGTACGGCCGCTGTCCGGCGTCACGGTGGACGGTGAGCACATTGTGTCCTCAAAGGAGATCTGGGCACTCGATACGCTGCCGCAATCGGTGCTCGTCATTGGCAGCGGTCCCATCGGTGTCGAGTTTGCGACCGTGTTCTCAGCCTACGGCAGCTCCGTCACGCTCGTCGAGTTCCTGCCGCGGCTTCTACCAGGAGAGGATGCCGAGATCAGTGCGGAGCTAGCGAAGAGCTTCGCGAAGCGTGGCATGAAGGTGCTGACTTCTACTGCTGTGGTGAGCGCCGCAGTGGTCGATGGCAAGGTCGAGGTCAAGCTGGCTCCGGCCCCAGGGGCAACCGGTACAGAGCAGACGGTGACGGTCGATCGGGTTCTCCTCGCGGCAGGCTTTACACCCAACAGTGACAACCTGGGACTGGACACAGTGGGTGTCGCAATCAATGAACAAGGCTACATCGAGACCGACGACTACATGCGCACCTCAGCACCCTCGATCTTCGCGGTTGGTGATGTGACTGGGAAGCTACCGCTGGCACACGTTGCTTTTGCACAAGGCGAGGTGGCCGCTGAGACGATCGTCAGCCACCCCACCGTCAAGCTCGACTACCACTCGATGCCACGGTGCACGTACAGCCAGCCACAAGTCGCTTCCATCGGGCTCACCGAGGCGCAAGCCAAAGAGAAGGGCTACGAGGTCGCCACCGGCATCTACCCCTTCCGTCCGAATGGTAAGGCCCAGGCCCTCAACGAACTCGAGGGCCAAGTGAAGATTATTGCCGATGCCCAGACGGGTGAGCTCCTCGGGGCACAGATGATCGGCCCAGAAGTGACCGAGCTCATCGGCGAGCTCTCGATCGCACGCATGCTCGAGTCCACTCCTTTCGAGCTCGGCCGCTCAGTGCACCCGCACCCGACGCTCTCAGAGGTAGTGGGAGAAGCAGCTCTGGCCACGGAGGGGCACGCCATCCATCTCTAGCTAGCCCTTCCTGGTGATGAACGGACGGTACCGAGTCTCTGGAGTACACTAAGGCATTCTCGCAGCTGGATTTGGAGGCTTCGATGGTGCTGGTCTCACGCTCCTTTGCCATATATCGAACCCTAGCCGTATTATTCACTATCCTAGCGCTCTGCACTGGCTCCACAGAGCCAGTGTTCGCGGCCGGTAGTAGCGCAGGGGAGAGCCTAGCCCCAGGAATCGCCTCCCAAGATCTATCGCTGAACTTTGGAGACTTCACGGCAAGGGGTCAGGTCGACTACCCTGCGACGGCGACCGGCCCACTGCCGGCGCTGGTGCTCATCCCTGGCTCGGGCACGGAAGATATGAATGCCGACATTCTCGATCCGGCGACGCATCATGTGCTGTCCCACATCTTCCTCGACATCACGAACGCAGTAGTTCCTCAGGGGTACGCCGTCGTGCGCTACAACAAGCACTACGTGGTCAGCGCCACGCAGGCCGACACGCGTGCGTTCCATACGAAGCTCACCCTGCAACAGATGCTGGTAGATGCTGGCACCGTGCTCGCGGCTGCTGAATCCAACCCGCACATCGACCCTCATAGCATCTTCCTCTATGGGTGGAGCGAGGGGAGCACGGTAGCCGCTGCGCTTGCCGTGCAGCACCCGGAGCTCGCCGGGCTGATCGTCCAGGGCGCTGTCACTGAGCCGTGGCTCCAGCTCTTCCACTATCAGATCACCGATGTCGGCGTGCCCTATCTTCGCCAGTTTGCCCCAGACGGCAATATGACTTTGCACACCGTCCAGCAGGCGATTGCCGGCCCCGGGGGCCTCGTAGCAGAGGAAGGGGCGCTCTTCATGCGCAACCTCGATGCGCAAGGGGCAGGGAATGGGCTCAACCCGTTCTTTGATCCAACCCACACAGGGGTCATCAACATCGACAAGCAGTTCCTCCCCAAGCTCAATGCCTTCCTCCAGGTCTTGCTGGGCCCCCGCGGCCCCCTCGGCATCTACGCCGCGGACAGGGCGCTGCCTGACGTGACGCAGCAGGCGCCACAGCTCCATCTGCCAGTTCTCATCCTTCAGGGAGAGAACGACGCAAACGTACCTCCCAGCGGCGCCACCGTGCTCTACAACGCGCTGACAGGCACCACCGACAAGACGCTGAAGCTGTTTCCTGGCTTGGGTCACAGCCTGGGGCCGGCCAGCAGCAAGATAATGGACGACTTCGCGCCGATTGCCCAGGCTCCGCTGCAGACGCTCATCACGTGGCTCAACAGCCACCGCCTACCCAGCGTTCCTCCTACAGGCGCTGGCGGTGGCACCACGTGGCCGCGCAGTGAGCTTCTCTTGCTCGGCTCGCTGGCGTTCTTCAGCCTGGGGCTCACAAAGCTGGTCCACCGAAACCACGCTGCCGTCACAGCGAAAGTCTCCTCACCCTTCTCTTCGCGGTGACCCTGCACGCGGCGGCCAGCGCCAGGACGTTGATCGAGCCAGCTGGCCGCTACTGCACAGGGCACCAGCCCGGATCCTCCTGCGCGTAATTACTAAGTGCGGCTTGCTGCCGCCGGAGCGCCAGAGCGACAATTCAGGTCAGGCCGCATTTCGTGCAGTCGCCTGGAGCAGCCGCTCTCTCCGGATGTCAGCCTCCCGTCGACATCACCGGCGGGTGGTTTGGATGTTCACAGCGATACCGATGATGAGGATGATAACGCCCAGAACGACCAAGATCGAGCTCAGGTGAGGAACGTATACGACGGCGATCTGCGAGAAGTGTCGCACGATACCAAGGAGTGCAACAATGATGCCGATGACGATGAGGACAACGCCACTGTTCACGCTGTGATTCCCTTCCACTTATTAAAACCACTCGCTCCCACGGCGGATATGGTACAGACGATACGGTACAAGATAGGGTTCTCCTCTACCTCATCATCCTTCCCGCGATGATTCCTAGCGCTACCAGCGCGCGCTGAAGCCGCAGGAGCGCGCAGCTGCCCACGTACACTAGAAAAGCTTGTTGGGAACACGCGAGGAGGTGCGCTAATGGTAGCCCGAACGAAGCAAGAGATCTCAATCCTTAGCGCCTTAGCGCTGAGCTGGTAGAGCAATGGCGCAACTGCTCAGCGAGCTCGCTGAGCGTGCTCACCCTGGCGCCACGACGATCGCGCCGGCAGCTATACAGCGTTGAGCGCCAGTGACACTCAGACGGTCCTGGATCTCTCCAGAGGAGGGTAAAGTGCGGGCAGTAGATGCCATTGTGTTCGACTTCGACGGCCTCATAGTTGATACCGAGACTCCGGCGTTCCTGTCGTGGGCGGAGATTTACCGCGAGCTTGGCGCGACCCTCACCACCGAGGAGTGGGCTGTGTGTCTTGGAACCGTCAGCAGCGCCTTCGACGTGTTCGCCGACCTTCAACGCAAGCTTGGCCATCCAGTCGATGCGGAAGCGCTCACACGCGAGCGGCAGCGGCGGAAGGAAGCGCTTTCAGCACAGCAGGAGGCACTCCCAGGCGTGCGCGACTACCTCCGTGACGCTCGGCTTCAGGGACTCGCTATTGGGCTCGCTTCGAGCTCCCCGCACGGCTGGGTCGAGAGGCACCTGAAGCGGCTGGGCTTGCTCGACTACTTCGATTGTTTGCTCTGCGCCGAAGATGTCGAGCACGTGAAGCCTCACCCCGCCCTCTATGCTCAGGCTGTGGCGGCGCTCGGAATGGCACCTCACGCCGCAGTGGCTCTCGAGGACTCTCCCAACGGGATCGTAGCAGCGAAAGCCGCTGGTCTGCGTTGCGTTGCTGTACCTGGTCCGCTCAGCCAGCATCTACCTTTGGGAGGTGCTGATCTGCGCATCTCCTCACTTGCGGACGTATCTCTCGATACGCTTCTCCGCCGCCTGGCTACTGTTGCCGCGTGACTGCGAGGCAACAGTAGCCATCTGAGATGAGCACGTCAGAACAGTGCGCACACCGGACACAGCATCACACCGGCAATTGCGTGCGTTCGCGATTAGGAATCCATCTGGATGAGGCCACGCTGTAGTGCATACTTGATGAGCTCTGCACGACTGTGCAAGCCAAGCTTCGCCATGATGTTTGCCCGGTGCCGGTCAACGGTCGCCGGGCTGAGGAAGAGATGCTCGGCGATCTCTCGCCCTGTCATCCCATCCACGAAGAGTCGCAAGACTTCTTGTTCTCGTTCGGTGAGCTTTTCGACCGGTTCCGCTCCTTCGCCTTGATGAGCCTGCCGGAGATAGTCACCCACCAGACGCTTCGCTACAGTCGGAAAGAGATACACCCCACCCGAGGCCACGGCTCGTATCGCGGAGAGAAGGTCGCTCTTCTGCGCCCCCTTCACCACATAACCCGAAGCCCCCGCCTGGAGAACTCGAAAGAAATACTCCTGCGTGTCGTGCATGGTCAGCACGAGCACCTGCGTATTCGGGAGATCCTGTTTGATCTTCTGGGTTGCCTCGATCCCGCCCCCCTCCGGCATCGTGAGGTCCATCAGCACGACGTCCGGATGGAGGATCTGGGCTTCCTGAATGGCCTCACGCCCTGTCGCCGCCTCACCCACGACGACGATATCCGGCTGGCTCTCGAGGATCATGCGGACACCCTCGCGGAGTAAGGCGTGATCATCAGCAAGCAACACGCGAATCGGTCCGTTCATACCGCGACCTGTTCTACGCCTTCAATCGGCACCTCTACCTCCACTGCCGTCCCTTGCCCAAGGACAGACGCGATCTTGAGGTGTCCGCCGAGTAGCTCGGCACGCTCGCGCATACCCAGCAACCCTACGTGACTGCCGTGGAGTGCGTCGGCGCGCACTTGATCGGCATCGAAGCCCTGTCCATCATCCTTCACAGTGACTCGCACGGAGTGGTGCTGCACGTGAAGCGTCACATCGACGTGCTGTGCGTGGGCGTGCTTCGCACAGTTTGTGAGCGCTTCTTGCACGATCCGGAACACGGCGGTTTCCACAGCCGCTGGCAGCCGGCGGGGTACGTCGGCCGTGATGGTCACACTGACGCCGTTTTCTTCGAGCCACTGGCGGGCAAAGGCACGCAAGGCAGCGACGAGACCGAGGTCATCGAGTGCCGCCGGCCGCAGTCCAGCGATGAGCGAACGAAGCTCAGCCAGTGTCGCTGCCGTGAGCTCGCGGCTCCTAGCAATCTGCCGGTGGAGGTTGGAGAGGTCTGCTGGGATACTCTCCTCCAGCAACTCCAACGAGAGCAGCACAGCAGCGAGCGACTGTCCGGTACTGTCGTGCAGATCACGGGCGATGCGCTCGCGCTCACCCTCCTGTGCGCTGAGCACGCGGCCGAGCAGCATCGCTCGCTCAGCCGTGCGCTGCTGCAGCGCAGCATTGAGCTGTGTCGCCTGCTCGTTGAGAATAGCCAGGCGCCGGTTCTGCTCTTCTATCTGCGCCGTACGTTCGATCACTCTCTGCTCGAGCTGCTGCCGGCCTTGCTCGATTTCCGTCAATGAAGCTTTGAGCCTGCTCCGCATGCTTTCGAACGTCGATGCGAGGAGCCCAAGCTCATCGCGCCGCTGCAGCGTCACGGGAATATCGAGATCGCCCGCTGCAAAGCGCTCAGCCGCCTGCGTGAGCACACGCAGCGGGTGTACGACACGATGCACATCGCTCCACGCGAGGAGGGCCGCGAGCAGCTCAGCCCCCACAATGAAGAACGCGAGGCGCTTGGCGAGCTGATGAGGCGCAGCGAGCACCTCATCTTCCGGAACTTCCAGGGCAAGGCCCCACCCTGGCACATTCTGCAGCGGCGCATAGGCCACTAGATGGGCAGGGAACGACTCCCCTGGACCCGGTGTGTGCAGGCGCACGCCGGCGGTGTGCGCCTGGATGAACTGCCGCAGCAAAGCGACGTGCTCCGCAGCCATGCGCGCTGGCTCCGAGGCACCTGCCACGACGGTACCCGTTGCATCGAGCAGCTGAACGTCAGCATCACCCGGACCAGCAACCGCAGGGACCAGCGGCAGTGTGCCATCATTGGCGTCCACTTCTGCCACAAGTGCACCTGGCTCGTGCCCTGCCAGCGCGAACCCGGGCACGACAAGGCAGAGAGATGGGGAGTCTGGATGCTCATCATCCGGGCACATTCCCGCTGTCGCATCACGGGTGCGGGTAACCGTCGCCAAGAGTGGGAGCTGCTGCCATTGCGGGGCCGCTGTGCTCAGATGTCTTGACCCCCACCAGAGCAGACGGCCGTCGGCGCCGATGAGCTCGACCGTACTGAAGCTGCCCACTGGCGCCAGAAGCTCGTGCAAGGCGCTGCGCTGCTCGGCCGGCAGAGTGACACTGGGGAGGATGCCGATCCGGAGCGCTGCCCTGCGGAGGGATTGCTCGAGAGACTGCACGGTGAGATCAGTTTCGGCTGCGAGCGTTCGGGCAATCTCCAAGCGCGCGGCGTACTCAGTATTCGTGGCTTGCTGCACCGTCCAGACCGCTAGTCCGCTGAAGATGATGAGTATCAGCGCCAATCCGGCGGCGACGCTTAGTACAATGCGCTGGGCAAGCTGGACGCGCCACGGGAACACAGTGTCATTCCTCCCGGCGAGGCACAACAGAAAGCGCTGGCAACGCTCACCCAACTGCCGCCAGCCGCATCGCCAGCGCGCGCAACCCAGCCAGCCACCAGAGACACTACGCTACCCCGTTGCTCTCCCTCTCTTGCTCCACCTCACCCAACGCCTGGTGTAACACGGAGAGCGCAAGCAGCGCGCACTTGACACGCGCCGGACTGAGCGGAATGCCGAGCTCCTGGAGCACCTGGGGACCGTCGAGACGTTGCGCTTCGGCGATAGATTTTCCTTCCATTCGCTCGGCCAGGATGGACGCAGAAGCCTGGCTGATGATGCAGCCATCCCCGTCGAATCGGATCATCGCAATGCGATCTCCATTAAGCTTCAGCTCCAGATGGAGCGCATCACCGCAGAGCTTGCTGTAGCCGTCCGCGACGGCGTCGGGAGCTTCAATGCGGCCTCGGAACGGTGAGTGCTCCCAGTGATCGAGAATACGATCTTGATAGAGATCATCCACGTGCGTCACCTCTCACCGCTCGATCCAACCTGAAGATTCTCGCCGCGTCCTGGATCCCTTGCACCAACCGCTCCACTTCGTGTTCCGTGGAGTACAGGTACAGACTGGCGCGTACCGTTGCCGGAACGTGCAGCCGCTCCATGAGTGGCTGGCAGCAGTGATGACCAGAGCGCACCGCGACTGCGTGCCGGTCGAGGACCGTCGCCACGTCGTGGGCATGGATGTGACCGAGCGTGAATGACACGATCCCTGCCTGCTCCGCCGGATCGCTTGGACCATACAGCGAGACGTAGGGGAGCGACTGGAGGCGATCGAGCAACGTGGCAAGCAGCTGCTGCTCGTGGACGAAGATGGCTTGCATGCCAATCCCCTGCAGGAACTTGACCGCAGCACCCAATCCGACAGCCCCAGCGATGTGCGGCGTGCCCGCCTCAAACTTCCACGGGAGATCGTTCCACGTCGACTCGTGAAGCTGGACCTGCCGGATCATGTCTCCGCCGCCAAGGAAGGGCGGCATGGCCTCGAGCACGTCCTGCTTGCCGTACAGCACGCCAATGCCTGTGGGACCACACATCTTGTGGCCGGAAAACGCAAGAAAGTCGGCGTCAATCTCAGTCACGTCGACAGGCTGATGCGGTACGCTCTGCGCTCCATCGACGAGCACTCTCGCGCCGGCAGCGTGTGCCTTCCGGACAATCTCGGTCACAGGATTGATCGTTCCAAGGGCATTCGACACGTGACCGACGGCCACGAGCTTCGGCTCCTGCTGGAGGAGTCGATCCAGCACTGCGAGATCAAGCCTCCCTTGCCCGTCGATCGGGACGAATTCCAGTAGAGCCTCTCGTTCTTGGGCGAGCAGCTGCCAGGGAACTAGGTTGCTGTGATGCTCCAGCTCCGTGAGCACAATGCGATCACCTGGGTGGATGTTGCGGCGTCCCCAGGCATACGCGACCAGGTTGATCGCCTCCGTGGCGTTGCGGACGAACACGACCTCCTGAACAGATCTCGCGTGAATGAGCCCAGCCACGTGCTGCCGTGCGCCTTCATAGGCAGCCGTAGCTTCCTCGCTGAGCGCATACGCACCGCGATGGATGTTCGCGTTGGATTCCGAGTAGAACCTGGTCAGCTCCTGGATGACGATCCCCGGCTTCTGGGTCGTTGCCGCATTATCAAGGTACGCCAGTTCTTTTCCGTTGAAGGAGCGCTTGAAAATCGGGAACTGGCGGCGCAGTGCTTCCACCTTCAGGAGAGAGGGCTCGGTGACTGCCACAGACATCTCCTCTTTACAAACGAAACACGCCGATGCAAGGGACACACTGCTTTCCGCAGAGCGTCCCCTACACCGGCGCTATCTCTCAAAGCCTCACGGCTTCCGGCATATTATGCCGGTGTTACCGTAATGTACCCTGACATGTAGCCCGGATTCTGCATTGCCCAGCCATTTGCATCACCATCACACGGTAGATCACAGTTCCACAGGAACTTGCCGGTTTGGGTCGGAGTGAACGTGAACGTTGTGACGGCAGGAGTACCCTTCGTCTTCCGTGGAGCGATGACCTGATTGAGCTTGAGAGCCGGAGCCGTGATCGAGTGGGGTGCATCGTCATAGCTGTACACCGTCACCTTGACTGGCCGGTTTTGCACGACACTGAAGTCGGCTGGCGTGAAGGCATCGTGCATCTTCCCGTCGGGCCCCATCTTGATGCTGCCCATGACGGTGAGATAGACCTGCTGCTCATTTGCCGCTCCTGCGGAGGCTTTCGACTGAGCGATGCCACCACAGGCAGCCAGCGCCACGGCTGATGTGCCTACCAGCCCGGCCAGTACCCCACGGCGATCCAGCTTGCGACTTGCCAGACCCTTGAGACCATCGAAAAGCGTTGCCATCTTGTTGTCCCTCTCCTCTGTGAGGTGGTCCGCGTACCATTCCTCTTGATGGTCTCAGTATTCGCTGCCCGCGGAGTCTCGGCATCATGAAAAACCACCATCTTGGGATGGTGGATTCCGTGCATCTTTCGAGTGGAGGTGACACAGCAGTGGGAGATGAAGGCTCCCGGAAGCCATCGCTCGCGGGTATTGACGGGCAGGCGGTCGTTAGCAGCCTGACGAGCCAAACGCACCGTCACTCAGTTGGACACGTCTTCTGCCGTGCACTCTGTAGAGTCTTGCACTCGTCTTGAACAGCGTGCCAGTAGGAAGATTCAGTACCTATTTCCTAGAATAGGGCGAATCTGGTATGCAGAAGTGCCTGTCGTGTTGGTCTCATCAGCAGCTGTGCCGGATTTCGTACCACTCTGATGAGCAAAGAGTGCCGCAGTTCTGCTGACGAAGGATCCAAGAGGAGTATTGATGGGTCCGCTTTCGATCATTGTCGCCGTCTTCAGCCTGCTTCTCGGCCCTCTCGGGCTGGGAAGTATAGGGGCCGGAGGCCTATTTAGGCCATACGAAGCAGCAACGTGCAGCTTCGTTCTCGGCTTCGCCACACTCGACCATCTCATTCCGTCGGTTATCGGTAGCTGCCTCGACAACGAGCAGCACGATCCTGTCACGGGTGACGCCCTGCAGCACACCACCAACGGTCTGCTTGTCTGGCGTAAGTCCGACAACTTCACAGCATTCACCGATGGCTATCACACCTGGGTCAATGGCCCGAATGGCGTCCAAGAACGGCTAAACTCTCAGCGCTTTTCGTGGGAGGCTAATCCCACCCGACTGCCAGTCGTGGCCACGGCTGCGCCGGCAGTCACTGCCACCGCGCGCTGCCAGTTCGTCAACGGGTTCCTCATGATTCAGCGACAGATTCCAGCGATCGTCGGAGACTGCGTTGATAATGAGCATACTGACCCTACCAGTGGTGACATCATCCAGCACACCACTGAAGGCATCTTGGTGTACCAGAAGTCCGATGGGACACTAGCCTTTTCCGATGGATCCGACACCTGGGTCGAAGGGCCTGACGGCTTGCGCGAGCGCCCCAATAACGAGCGCTTCTCGTGGGAAGCCAACCCACAGGACCTCCCTGTCGTCCAGCAGTAAGACCTTAGGACGTCATTCTAAGAGGTCTCTCCTATGTCTGTCTTAGCGTCTGCTGGCAGTGCCAGAGGCGCGGCAATATACTCGGAGAAGGGAATGTGACAGTGGATAAGTCAGGGAGTGGCAGTGTGACCTCACGCTCGAATATCTCTTGAGATGGGAAAGATAGTCTCTCAGTGTACTGCGACCTGCGGCTGCTAGCTGACTCCCGCACCGGGAAACCAGGCGCGTGAGCGGTCGCACCTATCCTCCCCCCTCGCTCAGCGACACAGAGGACGAGCTCGAGGAAGAAGCACCTGCTTTTAGCCTCCCGGATCTCTTCGGTCAGGTCCGTGCTCTCTTCACTGTCCGGTTCTTGCTCGCTGCGATCCTTCTGCTGGCGGCGGCTTTCCGGTTCATCGGCCTGAACTGGGATGACGGCACACACATTCATCCAGATGAGCGGTTTCTCACGATGGTGGAGACGGCGCTCGTCTGGCCTACGAGCAACTTCCTAGCAACCTACTTCAATGAGGCGACGTCGAAGCTCAACCCGGCTAACGTCGGCTACTCGTTCTTCGTCTACGGAGACTTTC
>JAMCRV010000013.1:0-39054 GCA_023381555.1 Chloroflexota bacterium
TCAACGGTGTTTGGCCACCAAACTGGAGGATGACTCCATCCGGACGCTCGCGTTCGATGACTGCAAGCACATCCTCGAGGGTCAGTGGCTCAAAGTATAGGCGGTCGCTCGTGTCATAATCGGTGCTTACGGTCTCCGGATTGCAGTTCACCATGATGGTTTCCCAGCCGAGATCACGGAGAGCAAATGCAGCGTGACAGCAACAGTAGTCGAATTCGATCCCCTGGCCGATACGGTTCGGGCCGCTCCCGAGGATCATCGCCTTGCGTCGCGACGAAGGAGGAGCCTCTTCTGGCGGAAGCCACACGACAAGGTGATCGTCGATAATACGAGCTAGAGGGCGCTCATAGGTGGAGTACATGTAGGGCGTCTGCGCCGCAAACTCAGCAGCACAGGTATCTACACGGGCGAACGTCGGCCGGATTCCAAGAGAGGAGCGATGCTGCCTGACCGCCTCCTCGGAGACATTACAGATGCGCGCGATCTGCCGGTCCGAAAACCCATACTCCTTGAGTGTCCACAACCGCTCAGATGAGAGGAGTCTCTCAAGCGGGACCCCCTGAGGAACGTCAGCTCGAAGCTCAGTTTCTTTGCTGGCAATCGCCCTAATGTGCTCCAGAAACCAGGGATCAATCCGAGTCTGCCGATGCAGATCAGCGACTGCAGCGCCATCGAGAAAGTCTTCATATATCGCGAACAGTCGCTGTGGCCCTGGGTGGCACGCCGGCCACTTGCCACCGGGCTTGTCGGGATCACGAGGGCCGAGACCGTCCCGGCTATTCTCCAGGGAGCGAACGGCCTTCTGTAATGCTTCCTTGAACGTCCGGCCGATGGCCATTGCCTCTCCGATGGACTTCATCTGGGGACCGAGGGTGGCATCGACGCCTGGAAACTTCTCAAATCCCCAGCGGGGATATTTCACCACCACATAGTCCAGCGATGGCTCGTACGCTGCGACCGTCTCACCGGTGATGTCATTCTTGAGCTCATCAAGTGTGTAGCCGAGCGCTACAAGTGCCGCCAGCTTAGCTATCGGGAAGCCGGTCGCCTTGGACGCGAGGGCGCTCGATCGGCTCACGCGCGGATTCATCTCGATGACGAGCGTACGCCCGGTCTCCGGGTCGACGGCGAACTGAACGTTGGCGCCACCAGTCTGCACCCCTACTGCGTGCATAACGCGCCGAGCCATATCTCGAAGACGCTGATACTCTTTGTCGGTCAGAGTTTGGGCAGGAGCCACGGTAATCGAATCACCAGTGTGCACCCCCATGGGGTCGACGTTCTCAATCGAGCAGACGACGACGAAGCCGTCCGCCCGGTCGGACATGACTTCGAGCTCGAACTCCTTCCACCCGAGCACCGACTCTTCAACCAGAACCTCGTGGACGGGGCTCTCGCGCAGGCCGTGTTCGACCACAGCGGCGAGGTCATCGGACGAGTAGGCAACTCCTCCTCCGGTGCCACCAAGGGTGAATGACGGCCGGCAGAGTAATGGGAACCCAATCTTACGAGCGAGCTCTCGTGCTTCCTGCACGCTGTGGACGAGCTCGCCGCGCGGCATCTCCAACCCAGCCTGGAGCATTGCGTTCTTGAAGCGCAAGCGATCCTCGGCGATGCGGATACTTTCGACACTGGCGCCGATGAGCTCGACGTTGAAGCGCGCAAGGATGCCGCGCTCTGCCAACTCAACCGCCAAGTTCAGCCCCGTCTGACCGCCAACAGTGGGAAGCAGCGCTTGAGGACGTTCCTGATCAATGATCTTCTCGAGAACGTCAACGGTGAGCGGTTCTATGTACGTGGCATCGGCAAGCTCCGGGTCAGTCATGATCGTCGCGGGGTTCGAATTTACCAGGATGACGCGCAGGCCTTCACGACGTAATGCCTTGATCGCCTGCGTCCCGGAATAATCGAACTCGGCAGCCTGACCAATGATGATTGGGCCAGAGCCCACTACAAGGACCGAAGCCAAATCCGTCCGACGTGGCATCTTAGTCCACTCTCCTACTATGACTGACCGGAGCGCAACCAGACACGCTCCTTGACACTGGTGACGAACTCCTGAAAAACTTCATCGGCATCGTGCGGACCAGGAGACGCCTCCGGATGGTACTGAACGCTCCATATAGGGCGGTCGAGCAGCCGGAAACCCTCTAGGGTTCCATCGTTGAGGTTGATCTCCGTGGGTATCGCAAACGAGGGCAAGGACTCCGGTACGACAGCGTAGTTGTGGTTCTGAGACGTGATTCGAACGCGGCCTGCCTCGACGTCCTTGACTGGCTGATTCGCGCCGTGATGGCCAAATTTGAGCTTGTAGATACGACCTCCCAGAGCAAGACCGATAAGCTGGTGCCCGAGACATATTCCCAGCGTGCAGCTACCACGCTCGATGAGCGCAGCAACAGTCTGCGCTGCGTAGGGAAGGCCCTCGGGGTCTCCCGGTCCATTTGACAAGAGATACCCGTCTGGACCGAGGCTGTCAGCTACGCTCAGAGGCGTCTTAGCCGGAACGACCAGAACGTCACACCCGAGTGAGTGCAAGCGTCGCAGGATGTTCTGCTTGACTCCATAGTCATACACGACTACTCGTGGCCGGTAGACGCCGTTAGCCCCTGCAAGTCCCCACTCTATTCGAGACGGCTCCCGCCACTGGTGCGTGTCTGTACACGTGACTTCTACCGCCAGATCTCTGCCGGCAAGGCCGCTCCAGGCACGCGCTCTGTCGACCAGGTCACGAGGCTGCGCCTCTGGAAGGGTAGAAAGCGCGCCGCGCAGAGCACCGTGCGTTCGCAAGTGTAAAGTGAGTGCCCTAGTGTTGAGGCCGGTGATTCCTGGAACATTGCCCCGCTTCAGGTAGGCGTCAAGGGCTTCCTGACTCCGCCAGTTAGAGGCAACTGGGCTTAGCTCACGCACGATGAATCCGGCAACATACGGGCGGCGTGACTCCTCGTCTTCGAAATTGACTCCTGTATTGCCCACCTGAGTCGCCGTCATGACCACCATCTGGCCGTGGTATGACGGATCAGTTAGGACTTCTTGGTACCCAGAGAGGGCGGTATTGAAAACGACCTCGCCGACAGTTTCAGTGACGGCTCCGAAGGCATGTCCGGTCCAAATAGTGCCATCCTCCAGGGCGAGTATGGCCATCGAAGCTCCTCTCACGCAGCATCCGCTACCGTGTTGGCCTCAGAGTCTCGGTGAAAGCATCCTGGAGAGGCCTTCACACTATACCGCCTAGGCAGAGGAAGGCGCACAGACATCCACGACGCCAAGTCATTATCGCTGCAGATCGTCTACACTTCATGATGCTCTATAGGAACGGGCGTTCTCGATGCCAGGCTAAGGGAAAGGAATGGGCTCGTGTCTGAAAACCTGGGATTTCTTGACCATGCAACGATTGCGGTCAACGAGCTCGAAGCATCGCGCCACTTCTACGGTGAGCTGCTAGGGCTCGTCGAGATCCCGCGGCGGTTCTACATTTCCGCTCCGGGGACCTGGTTTCTGGCTGGTGACAGGGAGATCCATCTGCTCGTCCGCCCTAACGATGACAAGCTGACAGGAAGCTATCACATCGCCTTTCGCTGCAACGATGTGGCAAAGAAGGTTTCTGACCTCGAAAGCGCGGGGGTGAAGATTAGCGGATATCCATCTGTGCGCACAGACGGTACCATTCAAGCCTATATCGAGGATCCCAGTGGAAACCGTATCGAGTTGCAGCAGCGTCCATCCTAGCGGGCCGCTCCTTGCGTGAGGCGACGCGCGAACGGCGGCGCGATGACGCAGACAATGTTGAGGGTTTCGTGCCCTGTGCAAGTCTGGCCATGCGGCACATTACTAGGGATGTAGACGGCTATTCCAGGTTCGAGGTCGATACGTTCCTCACCCAGTGTCATGACACCACGCCCGTGACACACATAGTAGAGTTCTTCTTCAGGGTGCTGGTGAATCTTCACCGATTCACCAGGGTTTTGATAGACGACAGCGAGGGTGGCGTTCTCACAACCACACGTCTGGGGATAGAGCACTCTCTTAACCAAGCCACCATTGTCTCGAAAATCGATACCGTCTTCGACCCTCCACACGTTCTTGAGAGATCGTTGACGAGACGGCGATTCTCTGGACATAGAAGCCTCCTCACGGAACCGCGCACTCCGCTGACGAGACGCACCCGTCACGGACACGTGAGCGGAGCATTACCCTTCCGAAGGCGCGGGGGCGGGTGCGGGAGATGAAGCCTGCTTCTCCGCAAGTTTCTGGTCGATATAGTCCCAGGCCATCAGGCCTGCCACTAGGAGAACGAGCAGAAGAACGAGGGACACGCACCCGATGAGGCTGGTCTTCAGCAACCCTTTGAGCATCTCACACTCCCCTATACAACTCAACGACTTCACAGCCTACCCCCCTACTCGACTCCGTGCAAGTTTCCAGCGCAGAAGAGCTAAGAGTATCTATAAAACGCGTGAAGACGTGTAGCATGCAACATCGCGGTTCGCGTGTGAGAGGTGAGAGAGCAGAACTTGGAAGTGAAGTTCACCCCCTGGCGCATGGCATATATACTGGGCCCACGAGAAGCAGGGTGTATCTTTTGCGAAGCGGTGGCGCGCCTGGACGACGACAAGACCTTCATCCTCCACCGGGGAAAGACCTGCTTTGCCATTCTCAATCTCTATCCATACAACAACGGCCACCTCATGATCGTTCCGTACGAGCACACGGCGAACCTGGCGGACTTATCTCCAGACACTGCCGTAGAACTCTGGGACCTGACGCGTACCGCCGTCCGTGCCCTCGAACGGGGAATGCGCCCCAACGGACTCAACATCGGTATGAATCTGGGTCACGTGGCCGGAGCAGGCGTCGACGATCACCTCCACATGCACGTCGTTCCGAGATGGGAAGGCGACACCAGCTTCATGGGGATCACTGGGAATACTCGACTCATCCCTCAAGATCTCTCGGAGACGTGGAGACTGCTTCGCAGTGTGTGGGCCGCCTAGGGCTCAGACGATCGCGAGGCCGTCATTCTCAGAAGGTATGCTCATGGGCCGAGAGGGCGTAGCTTCGAGGAGTCAACGGTTGACCAAGATGCCAGCCGCCCCCCGCCAAGGGGTTCCTCTGGGTGCCTTGCTAATCAGTCTTCGTCCCCAGCAGTGGACGAAGAACCTCGTGATATTCGCAGGTGCGTTCGGGTCAGGTCAGCTGTTTCACGCGGCGAGCCTCGCCCGGTCAACTGCAGGGTTCCTCACCTTCTGTCTGCTCTCTGGCGTTGTCTATCTGGTCAACGACGTTACTGACGTGCAGCGAGATCGCGAACACCCCCGTAAGCGCCACCGTCCCATCGCTTCGGGAACGCTCCCCATACCGTGGGCTGTTGTGGGAGCGGTAGTTCTCCTGTGCGGCGCGGTAATCGCTGCGGTTATATTGAGCACGACATTCTTGCTATTTTCACTTGCCTATATCGTGCTCATGTTCAGCTACTCTTTCTGGCTCAAGCGCGAAGTGCTCCTGGACGTCCTTGCGATTGCCGCCGGATTCGTGATCCGTGCCGCGGCAGGCGCCGCTGTCGTAGATGCGTCGCTGTCCCCCTGGCTACTCGTATGCGCTGCCCTCTTGGCGCTGTTCCTCGGATTCTCTAAGCGCCGCCACGAGCTTCTGTTGCTCGGCGAAGGTGCTACACGCTACCGTCAGGTCCTCCGCCACTATTCTCCTGAGCTACTTGATGAGCTCATCGCCGTAGTGACCTCATCGACGATCGTCGCCTACTCACTCTACACGTTCTTTGGCGAGACCGTCCCGGCGAATCATTCGATGATGCTCACGATTCCCTTTGTGCTCTATGCGGTCTTCCGCTACATGTTCCTAATTCATACGCCCGATGGCGGCGGCAACCCCGATGAACTCTTACTCCAGGATCGACCGCTCTTGATTGCCATCCTGTTCTGGGCTATTACCGCAGTGTCCGCTCTGTACCTCTTACCGGGCGGACATTGAGTGCTACGATAGGTCTTCGATTCCAGTAGTTCGCAGATATGATCTCTAGTCAGGACGCTGAAGACTTGAGAACGGTTCTTCTCGAGCCACTCGGACGTCAGGTGGGATCGGTGGGTTGGGGATTGGGGAGACTCCTCGGTAGATCAGCAAGACATCTTGATGATCTCCTGCCAATCCTCCACACGGCGATTGATCTCGGCATCAACTTCTGGGAAGTATCCCCCCGCTACGGGCAAGGGCTAGCCGAGCAGGTTGTTGGGGCGCTAATCAAGAAGCCAGGCCAGGAAGTCGTCCTCCTTTCCCACCTCAACGATACCGACGGTGGCTTCGAAGGTGGGTTCGATGCCACTCTCTACTGTGTCGATGGAACGCTGCAGCGACTTGGCTGGGATCACCTTCCACTTCTCCACCTCGTCGTCCGCGATGACCCGCCACTCGATCGGCTTCTCCACCATAGAGGTGCATTGGGAGCGCTATCCCGGCTACGCTCCGAGGGAATCGTGGAGCACATCGGAGTAAGTGGCGCAGACGCTCTGCTCCTTCGCAGAGCGCTCGCAACCGGAGAGTTCGAAGCAGTGCTGAGCTTCGGACACACGCATCTACTCGATGACTCGGCGCTCGATCCGCTCTTTGCACAGGCAAAGAGGGCGCACATCCTCACCATCAACGGCGCACCTTTTGCTGGAGGCCGGCTCACACCGTCAGGAATTGATGAGATCATCGATGCTCCCGACACTCCCGAGGACGTCTTGGAACGTGTAGATGAGCTCTTGGCGCTGTTGGATCAGCATGGACTCAACATTGAAGAGGCCGCGCTTGGATTCTCAACTAGCCAAGCGCTCGTCGATGTCACGCTTGTCGGAGCGAGCACGGCCAATGAACTCGAGCAGTGCCGGCTTATCCTGGAACGGGACCCGACAGCACTCTTAGCTTTCGTGACGGAATGGACCCAGAGGTTGCATTCCACTCCCGAAAGCACCAGCGATTAGAGAGGTCGAGTAGCATGCGCCAAGCGTTTGCGGTCTATCCCGGAACATTCGATCCGGTGACCAATGGACATCTCGATATACTCGTACGTGCTCGCCGCCTCTTCGGGAGCATCGTGGTAGGTATCGGGCGCAACCCAGGGAAGAAGCCAGTGTTCTCCATCGACCAACGTGTCATAATGCTACAAGAAGCCCTGGATCAGGTGGATATCGACAAGGTCGACATCGTTCCATTTGACGGTCTGACGGCCGACTTTGCCCGTGAGATCGGCGCGCGGGCCATCGTTCGCGCCTTACGATCGATGACCGACTTCGAGTCAGAATTCGCATTGGACATCGCCAACGCGCGCTTAGCGCCAGAACTCGAGACAGTTCTGCTCATTGCTCGCCCCGAATACACTCATTTGAGCTCCACTCTGGTACGCGAGGCCGCTGAGCAGGGTCGGCGTATCATTCCCGGTTCAGTTCCACCGTGTGTAGAGCACCACCTGCGCGAACACTATGGCTTTTGACGCATCCAGGTACAAAGTATGCAGTCGGGTGTCTGGAGCCACGGACATACCCCATTGAGAGGCAACCTGTAAGGAAGGAGAGCAGTAGTGCCATCAAGCTTTCACGCTATCACGAACCCCGAGCATCATCACGTTGCGTTAAGGGTGAGGGACATGAGTCGCATGATGCACTTCTACGGTGAGGTGCTCGGGTTGCCCTACATTCGTCGCCTCGGAAATACAGATGCTCCCCGTGTTGTGTGGTATCAGGCCGTCCAGCTGGTGCAAGCCGATGGCAGCGAGCGGGTGAGCGGGACCACTATGGATCATCTCGCAGTCTCGGTGCTCAACATCGAGGAACTTGCCGAGCGGCTTATCGCAGCGGGTGTCACGCTGGAATCTCCGATCGCGCACCAGGATGTCTCGGAGATAGGTCTCCACCTCGACAACGTGTTCTTTCGTGACCCCGAAGGCAATCGAGTGGAGCTCGTCCAGTGGGTCCCACTAGCGCGATGAAGTCCAGCGCACCACAATGCTTCGATGGCCTCACCGCAGAGAAGGTGGTCCTCATCGTCGTTGACGTTCAGGATCGTCTCATGCCAGTGATTCACGCCGCCAGTGAGGTCATCGCAGGATGTCGTCGAGCGATCCGTGGCTGCGGTGTTCTCCAGATTCCCATTGTACTGACCGAGCAGTATCCGGTCGGGCTCGGCCATACGGTCGAACCCGTGCGTGAGGTGCTGGGCGATATCTCTCCTATCGAGAAGCTCGACTTCGGATGTTTCACTTGCGACGACTTTCGAGACCAGCTTGAAGAGCTCAATCGACCTGTTGTGGCGATCTGTGGCGTTGAAGCGCACATCTGTGTCTATCAGACGGCCCTGCAAGCACAGCTGCTGGGCTACCAGGTGCTACTCCTCGAAGATGCTATTGGTGCGAGAACGCGCTCAGCTCGCGAAGTGGGATTGAGAGCTGCCTATGTCGACGGAGCGCGCCCATCGCACAGCGAGATGCTCTTGTATCAGCTTCAAGCCAGAGCTGGCACACGAGAATTCAGAGATCTCCTGAAGATTGTCAAAGAAGAGCAGTAGTACAGCGAAGCGCCGCCCCACACGTCAGTACAGCCGGTACGGCTTGACCAGCGGTCCGGCGATTGGCGCAATATAGCCCATGAACGCATCCGCTACGTCGTAGCGATCGCGTACGATGAAGTGATCATCGAGAGCCCGGGTTACGTTGGCGATAGTATCGAGCGGCTGCAATCCGTAGTTGATGCTGTACGGTGCGGAAGATCGGCGCTGGAGCGTGACCATATACCCCGACTTGCCTGCCTGGGCGGCCGTCACGGCCTCTCGCCCCGCCTGGCGGGCCTCCGCAACGTCGATCGATGAGCGCGCGAATGATGCTGCTCGCTGAATGTACCCGAGAATGTCACTGTTTGGGGTGCTAGAGAGCCCTAGGCGCTGTTGTGTGAACTCTGCCAGATGCCGTCCGATGCCACCCAGACGCACGTGTCCAAAGGCATCCACGATGCCCAGGTTCGCGCTCCCCTCAGGAAGCTCGAAGCCCTCGGCGACTGCCACGATGCAGTGGCCAAACAACTTCAGAGCGTGATCGACTCCTGAGATGAAGCGATCCTCATCCCAATCATGTTCCGGGAGCATGATGAGATGAGGTGCTGCACCATCTTCGTCACGTGCCAGCCGGCTCGCCGCGGCGAGCCAGCCGGCGTGACGGCCCATGATCTCCAGAAAGTAGACGCGCCGCATCGCCCGCGCATCCAAGCCTACGTCGCGAACGACCATGGCGACGTATCTTGCTGCACTGGGATATCCAGGGCAGTGGTCGGTAAACGGAAGATCATTGTCGATCGTCTTAGGCACCCCGAGAACTTGAAGCGGTAAGCCTCGCTGGACGGCTACTCGGGCGAGTTGATCAGCAGTGTCCATGCTGTCATTACCACCAATGTAAATGAAGGTCTTGATCCCTCGCTCCTGGAAGGCGTAGACGATGCGATCGTATTCCGCCGGCTGGACTTTGTAACGAATACTTCCCAAAGCCGCTGAAGCGGTATCAGCTAGTGCATCGGTGTCGACATTCGTGAGATCGATGACATCGTCGTTGAGCGCTCCTTGAATCCCGTAACGAAGTCCTAAGACCTGGCTACCAGCAGCACGCGCGGTCTCAATCACGCCCGCGAGGCTGGCATTGATGACGGCAGTGGGGCCACCAGACTGCCCAACCGCAACGGTACCCAGATCAGACATGCTCGCCTCCTTGGTCTTATTGTTATCACAACAATAGCGCACACAGGGCGAGCGGTCCAGCCGTAAACTGTCACTACACGAGCTGCACAAGCCGTCCGTCTTGGATCTCGTAGGTGATGTGGGCTATCTCGTTGATGGTCGGATCGTGTGTCGCGACTATCACGGTGACTCCGTGATCAACGACGATCTTGCGAAAGAGGCGTAAGATCTGGAGTCCGGTCACACTGTCAAGCTCGCCGGTCGGCTCGTCAGCCAAGATGATCAGTGGATTGTTGGCAAGCGCACGAGCGATGGCAACACGCTGCTGCTGTCCACCGGAGAGCTCAAATGGACGGTGGTCGAGGCGGTGTCCTAAGCCAATGAGCTCCAATAGGTCGCGGCTCCTCCGATCACGGACAGCCGCCGGTAAACCAGCGATGCGCATGGCCAGATCGACGTTTTCTCGAGCCGAGAGCACCGGAAAGAGCGCATAAGACTGGAAGACAAAGGACATTTTCGATCGGCGTAGCAGAGTCGCTTCCCGATCAGTGAGTGAGCTGATGGTCTGTCCTTCGATACGGACTGATCCGGCCGTGGGTCGATCCAAGCCGCCGATGATGTTGAGCAACGTGGTCTTGCCAGAGCCTGATCGCCCACGTAGTGCGACCATTTGTCCGGCTTCAACACTCAGGGTGATCCCTGTGAGCGCTGGCACGTCATTCCCGTGAAACCGATAGATGCGTGTCACATCACGCACGTCAATGATGGGACCGTCATACGTGCTTCGCTCCAGCGGTGCCAGGATGTCTGCAATGTCTGTCGGAACCGACTGTGTCCGTGTTCCACTACGTCGCAGCTGAGGCAATCGCAGCCGGATCACTGAGGCCTCCGTTGTGGAGTCTTTCCACCTTCGTCGACGGGGCGGATCTCGATCTTGCCGTCAGTGACTTCGAGCTGAACCTTCCGGTGAATGTCGAGGCGCTCCATCATCTCCCTTGGAAGCTGTAGTCGCCCCGCATTGTCAAGGACGACGAATTCCTCGTGTGTGCTCCCAAAGTCTAGTGGATCGTCAAGGTTGACGTCAGTGCGCCGGAGACTCTCTGTGCTCGTCTTGCCATCACGAATGGAAACCACCCGATCAACGCGCGACGTCACCGTCCGATCGTGAGTAACGATCATCACAGTAGTGGCATAGCTCTGAACCAGGCGGCGAAAGATCTCGAAGATGAGATGTGCCGCCGCCGTATCGACGGACCCAGTCGGCTCGTCCGCGAGGAGTAGGGGAGGGTTGTTGGCGAGCGCCACGGCGATGGCAACACGCTGCTGCTGACCTCCAGACATCTGCAAGGGCAGATGGTGCATCCTGTCCGCCAGTCCTACCTGCTCCAGGAGTTCTTGAGCCCAAGCACGGCGCTTCCGCGGTGACGCACCGTAAATGATCATCGGCACCTCGACGTTCTGTAATGCCGTCAGGTAGGGAATGAGATTCCGGGATGTCTGTTGCCACACAAAGCCGACAACCTCCCGCTTGTAGCGTACGAGAGTCCGCTCAGGAATCTTGAGGAGGTTGTAACCGGCGACCATCGCGCTTCCCGCAGATGGCCGATCAAGTCCACCAAGCACGTTCAGCAGGGTCGTCTTGCCCGAACCGGAGTTGCCGACAATGGCCATGAGCTCTCCTCGCTGGACGGTCAGATCGAGCCCCTGCAAGGCCATGGCTTCGAGATCTTGCACCTTGTAGATCTTGACCAGGTTTTCGCACGTCACCAAAGGTTCATCGTTGGCGAGATCGAGCCTGCTCACCCTTGCTCCTCCCCCAACTTGGTTGCTTCATAGATTCTCATTCGAAGCAGCATGCCAATCATCACAGGCAGCGCCAAAATGAGCATGATTGCCAGAACCGTGTACAGCTTGAATACCTGATCCCACGGCGTATGCACCAGGAAAGGAGGAACGTTGGCGTGGCTGTCCAGATCGATGTGCAAGAACGGGATGAACAAAGAGCTTGCATAGCGCCCGATAACCGTACCGAGACCCACGCCCAGGAATATGAGGAAGAGTTGCTCGAAGCCCAGCATAGCTACCAAGCCCCATACCGATAGACCGATTGCCCGCATGATGCCGAACTGCTGCATTCGCCGTTGATAACTCAGGAAAGAATAGAGTAAGAAGCCCATTACCGTAAGCAACGTCGCCACCAGGAAGCCCACGGTCAGCGTTCCAAAGAGTCCAGTGGTCTCGGGAAGACTCCGCGCTTTGAAGATCTCCGACTGTGTATCCGTAACTTCATAGATAGGATACTCTGGCAGGTTTGCAAGCTCATTGCGCACCATTGTCGGCGATGCACCTGGAGCGAGCTTGAGCAGCACCGTCCACGGCTGCTGACCCTCTATGCCCAGGACGTAGTCAATATTGACAAGGAAGAAGTCGCCATCTTGGGGGTAGACCGTAGGCCAGACGTTGACGGTCCCCTTCAGCACGAGAGGAATAGTCGTGACCGGAGTAGTGTTTCCCCCGACGGTGACGAGGATCGTCTGTCCTGGACTCAGATGATTCTTACTCATGAAGGAGCTGCTTACGACGACAGCATCATCTTCAGACCGGAGCATCGATAGGACGTCATTTTCGGTCTCGGGAGCATTAAGGCCATGCCGGTACCAACCATAGGAGGCGTACGTGTACGGGTCGATCGCCACCAGCTTTACCGTGCCGCTCGAATGGCCAGCCGTAGTGACGACGGTTGCTTTGGAATCCACCAACATCCGTGTGGCTCCCAGGATCCCTTTCAGGCCCTGATAGCGCTGAATGGGCTCCATATTCCACACCTGATGCACCTGGTCATACTCCCCCCGCTCCAAGAACGTGAGGTCGGCGCCATTCTGGTAGTAGAGATGATCAGAGACGTTCTGATCCAGCGTCTGCGCCATAGAAGCGCTGAAAATACCCAGACTCATCGTTAGGGTGACCAGCAACACGAGACGCGTGTACTGGCTTGGCGTCCGGCTGATCTGGCGAAAAGCCAGGAGCATCCAGAGCGGAGCGACCCGGTGGCTCAGTCGGGCAACAGCCTCCGAGAGAATCGGAAACACGCGCATACCAACAAGTGCAAGGGCAAACATGAAGAAGGCAGGTACCAGCAACAACACAGGATCCTGGACGGCGGTGCCGCTCTGGCTGATCGCTAGCAGCGACCCATTCTGTTGCAGCAGCTTGTAGCCATATATGGCCACACCAAGAACGGCAAAATCGAGGAAGTAGCGCTGCCAGAATGGCTTTCGCGAACTGCGCGCGACTTCAGCCTTGTAACTGATGATCGTATAGCGTGCCGCTGCTGCCGCAGGAAGCAACAGGGCAAAGAATGAGAGTCCGACAGCTGCGAGCACATAACGATATGTGTCGGATGAAAGCCGGACGGGAAGTAGTCCCCTATTCACGAAGACGAGGAACGTGTAGGTGAATCCGATGAACTGCGCTACCAGACCACCTATTAGCGGCCCGAGAATAAGGGCGATGGCGCCAAAAAAACCTCCCTCCACAACGTAGATGCCGAGAACTTGAATGTTACTGGCGCCACGGCTCTTCAGTACCGCGATTTCGTTTCGCTGGCGGTCGACCAGCATCGTCGAAGCGAGCAGAATATAGTAGAGCACGATGGCGAGTGTGGGAACGGACAGCGCGAACAAGAGGATCTTGAGGAAGTACGAATCTGTCTCGAATTGCTCGAGCACTTTGACTGGCGAGATATCGAGAGTAACCCCGCTCATCAACGAGGACGCCGTTGCGGTTAGCTGCTGTGAGCCGCTAATCACCTGAGCAGCATTAGTAGAATGAATATCGTGCTGGTTGAAGATAAAGAACCAGTAGTATTCATACTCGGCATTCGGGTTTACTTTAAGGACACCATTGAAATAGTTCTGTTCTGGTACAAGAACGTAGTCATTAAATGTGTCTGGGCGGTAGAACCAGTAAGGCTCATTGGGATTCTTTGGTCGCCAGGTGCCGACAATACGAACCTTGATCGGGACCGCTTGGAAAGCGCCTTGATTCGCAAAGGTCACTACATCGCCCACATTGATCAAATACTTTTCGGCTCCAGCCTGAGTCATGAGCCCTTCAACGTTGTGCTGGCTATCGAATACGTGGTCAGGGAATTTGCCCTGGGTAATCACAATGTGTTGCTGCAGGTCGCTGAGGAAGCCGATAGCGAGATAGTTCTTGAACTGGTTGCCATTCGCTACTGTCCGTTGCCCGAGAGCATACACAGGGAGCTTGTCGGTTGCTCCGTAGCGCACCCCTTGTTGCAAGGGAAGATCCACGGTACTCGGGCCATTCTTCTCCAGGTAGTTGTTCGCTGCCCAGTATTGCGACACCGGCGGTGGAGGTGTCGCGTTGCTTGGCGTTGAATTGGGACTGTTTGAATTGAAAACCCAGTGAAAGAGCAGGCTTGCCGGTGGCTGAGCTTGATCAGTCTGACTCTGCAAGCTCTCATGGAGCAGCTTCTCCGAGATGCCGTCAGCGTACAGTGGAATAGCGGACACGAGCGCTACACTGATCACGAGGCCTAGGGTGGTTGCTGCGACAAGACGAGCGTTCGCGCGGGCACGCTCAAGCACCATGACCAGTACGGAGGCAGCGTTACCGAAAATCCCCACGCCCAGCAACGCCAAGAGCCTACCGGCCGTGCGGATCCCCGTATGCAGGAGCGCTCCCGACCGTTGGGGGAAGGTGCCGCTACGGACTCCCAAGCGGAGCTCCCGTCAGGAGAAGGACACCTACAGTGGCGAACAACCGAAGAGACCGATCGCACAGCCAGCAAGCTGGGATGAGAATCGTACGGCAGGTCGCTCTAAATGTTGCGTGCAAAGACACGCTGCCCTTCTTTGAGACCGGAGACCACTTCCGTCTCTTGGTCATTTTGGACGCCGATCTGAATGTCCACCGGTTGCTGCCTGCCACCTTCATCGAGCAACACGAAGGTCCGGCCATTGATGGTGTTGACAGCACCCGTCGGGATGAGCAGAACGTTGTCTTTTCGCTGAATAACGATCGTGACGCTGGCCAGCTGACCAATCTCAGCTCCTGGTCCCGGCCACTGCGGCATGATACGTGGTGATTGGTCTATAGCCGTTCCTGGAGGAGGCGTGGAACTCTGGCTCGATGAACCGGTCTGATCGGGCGAGCTTGACGAGCTTGTCGAGGCAGCGCTGACTGTGGGTAGAGCGGAGACTGCCCCTTCGAACTTCTTTCCGGGGAAGATACTCATCGTGATTGTAGCCTTCTGTCCGACCGCGACCTGAGTGAGCTGAGACTGCGGCACACTCACCGCCAGCTCGAGCTGAGTCGGATTCGCCACGGTGATCACTGCTGTATATGCCGCCACCTGATCACCCGGCTGACCCTGAGCCGCCACGACGATTCCATTGAACGGAGCGACGAGCTCCATCTGATCGAGTTCGTCGTTGTCTTGAGCGAGCTGTAACTGTGCTTGGTCGACCTTCTTCTGATAGATCTGCAGGCTAATGCTGTTCGTATTACCTTGGGCGACTTGTTGCTGTGCCTTCTCGAGCTGGGCCTGCGCGACCGTGATTCCCGCCGTTGCCTGGGCCACACTATCGTTCTGTTCCCGGACGACATTGGGGGAAGGATTGGTCAGGCTGTTATACGCAACCTGGGCCGACTCCAATCCAGCACGGGCGCTGGCTACGGCCTGTTGAGCCTGAGCAATCTGGGCGGACGTAGGTGTGAGCGCCGCCTGACTGGCCCTTGCCTGCGCTAGCGCAGCTTGAGCTGCTTGGACGGCCGCCTGCGCCTGAGCAATATCAGTCGGGGTGGCCCTGGCCACTACCTGCTCATAGGTTACCTGCGCCGCTGTCAGTTGAGCCTGCGCCTCTTGGAACGTTGCGCTGGCTTGCTGGGCATCCGTCGGCAAGACCGTATTCAAGGTGGCGAGCGTCTGATTGGCCGCATCCAAATTTGTCTGGGCGGTATTGACCGCAGCATTCGCCGCCTTACAACTGGCAGCACTGGTGCTCTGTCCACACGCGGCGTCACGTTGTGTCTGAACGGCATAGAGCGCATTCTTGGCTTGCGTTACTGCAAGTTGAGCCTTTTGGACTTGAGCAGGGGTCGGGCCATTTTTGAAGGCCTGGTACTGTGCCTGCGCCGCATCGAAAGCAGCCTGGGCAGCCTGGAGCTTCGCCTTCGCAAGCGCTACATCCTGTGGCTGCGGTCCTGCTTCGAGCTGAGCCAGATGCTGTTGGGCTATTGTCAACCCAGCCTGAGCAGCTATCACTGCCGCCTGTGCTCGCTGTGCGTCAGCAGGGTTTGGTCCCTGTTGGAGCTGTTGGAGCTGCAACGTTGCCGCGTTCAGCGTCGCCGTCGCTGCATCGACTGCGGCCTTTGCCTTTGAGACATCGATGCTCGCTGGGTGCAGGAGACCATTGAGCTTGGCCCCGGCCGCATTGTAGCCAGCCTGAGCTGCGGCAAGATTTGCCTCGGCCGCCTTGACATCGTCTTTGAGACCCAAGTTCGATGCTGAAAGGGCCGCCTGGGCCTGTTGGAGACTGAGTTTTGCAGCATCCGCAGCAGCCTGATCGCGCGCGATCTGCTTCCGGAGCGTCGACGTATCCAACGAGGACAGAACCTCGCCCTTTGTTACTTTGTCACCTACCTGCACGTTCATTGCCTGCAGGTTTCCTGGTACGCGGAAGTAGAGGTCTTGCTGTTGCACAGCGACGACGCGTCCCAGAGCCTTGATGCTGTCCACAATAGAGCCCCGCGTCACAGTGAAGGTAGGGCGAGGCGGGGGTATGGGTGTCGGTACAGGAGTTGGTGTGGGAGCGACACTCGCCACGATTGGATTCGCACATCCTGCCAGCAGAATGCTACCGGCGACTACGATCGCCGCTGCGCGCGCTATTCGGAGCCTCAACACAGCCTAATTACACTCTGGTTTCGATCTACAGACTCGACTTCAGCGAGCATACAATTCGGAATATTCTGAAGCTATCACTCCAGAAAACTCCCGTCAATCCTTTCCGCTAGCGTCTTAACCAATCCTATACATGTCAGGAACGAACGTAGTGCCGCGCAGAACTGCTCCGGCGCCTCCAGATTGCTCAGGTGCCCAGCACGCTTGAGCTCGACCATCTTCCCCCGTGGAGAGATGCGCGCCATAGCCGCCACAACTGGTGGCGGCGTGACGGCATCATCGTGCCCGGCGATGAACAGACTTGGGTAATGCAACTGTGAAAGCACTTGCGTACGATCAGGTCGCTGTTCCATGCCACGTAAGGCCCCAACCGCTCCAGACACAGAGGTATCGAGAATCATGTCGCGTACCCAGTGCTTCAGATCCTCTGCTGCTGAGGCAGAGACGAGTCGCGGCAGCTGTGCCGGCACGAGACCCGGCACGCCGTTTCTCAAGACAAGCTCACACTGAGCACGCCGTACCTCTCGCACCTCCTCTGAATCAGGCTCAGCTTTCGTGCTGGCCAGAACCAGCCCCTGAAGCCGCTGTGGCGCCAGCTCCGCCAGAGCCAGCGCTGCATATCCGCCCATCGACAGCCCCACCACGACCGCTCGCTGCACGCCCACAGCGTCGAGCACTGCCAGCGCATCACCGGCCATCATCTCCATCGGATAGGGATCAGGCGCCGAATCCGACTCACCGAATCCACGCCAATCAAGGGTAAGACAGCGAGCAATACTTTTCAGATACTCTACCTGAGGGCGCCACATGTGCCGGTTCAAGGGAAAAGCGTGGAGGAAGAGCAGCACCGGGCCAGTGCCAACGTCGTCGCAGACTAACCGCGTCGCTCCCCGATGAACGATCATCTCATCTTCCCTACTCTCCAACTCTGGGAGGGATAGAATCCCCCCGGAAAGAGCGCTACACCGTGTGCGCAATCAGTGGACATTGCGACAGAGCTCAAGAGCTCAAGCTTCTTGCAAAGCACGTTCATAAACTTCCTCGAGCCGGTCGATGATGTGCGGCCACGTGAAGAGGCGGCTGATAGCCGCTGTCCCTCTCGCAGAGAGCAGTCCGGCCAGGCGCGAATCCCCTAACACTCTCCCAATCGCGTGTGCCAGCGCCGTCGCATCACCCGGCTTCACAAGCAAACCTCCACCTGTCGCCGCAACAACACTTCGCACTCCCGGAATGTCGCTAGCGACCACCGGCGTCCCACTCGCGAGCGACTCCAACAGCACGACACCAAACGCTTCTCCGCGTGTCACCGACGGCAGAACCGTCACGTCAGCAGCTCGATAGAACACTGGGAGGTCCCTGTCCTCAACGCTATCTGCAAACGTCACACGCGCAGCGATATCAAGCTCCTGTGCCGCAGTGCGATACGCTGGCAGCAGGTTCCCTCGCCCGACGATGACGAGCCGGGTCTCGGGCTGTGCGAGAAGCCGGACCGCCTCCAAGAGCACCCGGACACCCTTGAAGAAATGAGCACAGTCGAGCGCCCCTACAAACAGAACGATGCGCTCATAAGTGCTCCATCCGAGGGCGGCTCGCTGCTCGGCGCGGTCCCGCATGGGATGAAAGCGCTCGGTGTCGACTCCAAGTGGAAGAGGGATCACACGACTGCTCTGCCGCGATAGCATCGGTGCAAGCCGGCTAGATGCCGCGTAGTCTGCTGAGGTAGGCATGATAACTCTGGCTCTGTGGAGAATAGCTCGACCCATGGTCGCGTGATGTGCCAGTACGATCACGTTGGTGATACCAGGCAAGGCAACGTCCTGGTGATAGGTGACGACGTACGGGATATGCCGCATCACTGCTCCCAACCAGGCACAATCCCCACCTCCGTAGAACGGGTAGTGAAGGTGGAGAAGGTCAGGCTTATCCATCCATAGCTGCTGGAGGATGAGTGCTGCATTCCCATAGACAAGCTGGGGGGCGAAGCGCACTACCCGCGGCGTCTCACACTCGATGACAGTATGACCAGAGTAAGCAACGGTGTAGACAGCGACGTCATGGCCACGATGCATGAGCACGGTAGCCTGCTCGCGACAAACCCTCCCAGTACCACCGTAGTAGGGCGGATATGTCGCCGTGACGTGCGCGATCTTCAAGCTCGCCTCCATAGCGCCATCATCCGCGCCAGTACGTAGGGAATGGCAAAGAACGGTGTCAACATAACCTCGCCAGCAATACCGGCAGTCTTGCCCAGTTGCTGACGCAGTAGCACGTGGGGAGAAAGAAGCCTGAGCAATGCCGCATCGCCCACAATTCGAGTGGCAGCAATCTGTGCCCTCTGTTCGAGCACGTGGTGCCGTACTTGCCACACGTGCAGATAACTTCCAAGCTTGGCACGCAAGAATGTTGGACCCCGAAGAGCAGAATACACAAGAGCGCTAAGGTCTGCCAGTATCAAGCCGGGGAGTAGGGTGAACAGCAAACCCCGCGAATAGTGCTTGAAGAGCAGCTTCCAGCGGTTCGCTTCAAGCTCCCCCAGCTTGAAAGGGGTGAAATTCCAACGATAGTCGTGCATCGCGATGGCATCCGCAACGCACCAGCACGTCCCACCTTGCTCAATAGCACGTAGTGAGAGATCGGTATCCTCAAGGTACATAAAGAAGCTCTTATCAAAGCCACCGAGTGCTTGGAAATCTGCTTTGCGGGCAGCAAAGGCGGCCCCTGATACTGCTGGGACGAGATGCCATCCAACGTCGCGTAACGACCGGCCAAGCCCCCTGCAATAGGTCAAGAAGGCGTACGTCACGTGATTACCTTGGGTGTTGATGAGACCATTGGGCAAAAGGAGCGTTGGAGTCGCCAGTGAGAGAGGCGGCAGTGAGTCTAGAGCTCGTGCGAGCTTCTGCAGGCAGTCCGGCTGCACAACGACGTCAGGGTTGACAAAGAAGAGGAAATCTCCAGAGGCGCATTCGGCCCCCAGATTGTTCCCACCTCCGTAGCCCAGATTCTGACCTGATGACACCAGTTTGACCCGGGACCACTGGTTGGTGAGAGAAAGCAAGTCAAGATCGCCGCAATTGTCGACGACGATGATCTCGTCATCGCCGGTGAGTGCACGGTCCAGAGCCGCAAGGCACGCCTTAAGCTGTTCTAGGCTCCGCCAGAAGACAACAACAGCCGACCAGCGCCCTGTCACTCTCTCAGGGCTGACGAAGGTCATCGATCATCACCCTCAATGCGTGCAGAATGATGCCAACGAGGGCAAAGAATACCCCAACGATGATGAGCGCCATACTTAATATGGCAAAGCCAACCGCCAGCTGTTCGTTGAGTGCATAGGTGGCCGTGACCTTCACACCCAAGATCAAGCCGATGATGATGAGTGACGTACCGACCACGCCAAACAGGTAGAGCGGCCGGCGCCGCTCCAGTTGATCGAGGAGCGAGTGCACGATCTGAGTGCCGTGGCGCACCGGGCTCCGCTTCGCGGGTTCGGCATACACTACGTGAATGGGCACCTCAGTGACTCGTAGGCCCGCTTGATATGCAATGAACTGCATTTCAGACTCCACAGCGAAGTGTGTGCTCCGAAAGCGCATCTTCTTGATCGCCGCCCGCGAAAAGGCGCGGAAACCGCTCTGAGAGTCAGAAATGGCCACTCCCGAAGCGACATTGGTCAGCGTGGTGAGGGCATGCTGGCCGAACTGCCGATACGTAGGGATGCGACTCTGCACCCCAGAGAAACGAGTACCCACGACCATGTCGGCTTCGTCCCGAAGCACAGGCCCGACGACCTGCGGAATGTCGGCTGGATTATGCTGGCCATCTCCGTCAATAAGTACTAAGCAATCGACTCCTGCTTCCTCCGCCCAGCGAAATGAGGTGGCGATGCCTGCAGCCTTTCCACGATTACGCTCATGGCGGATGACCGTCGCCCCTGCGGCTTCCGCCACTTCGGCCGTACGATCCCGAGAGCCATCATCCACAACGACCACGATGCCGGCCACTTTCTTAGCTTTCAGCACCACAGAGCCGATAAACCGATCCTCGTTGTACGAGGGAATCGCAACTGCCACCACGCCCCGTGGAGGCTCGCCTTCAGGTGACGAAGCGGCATCAGCAGATACAGACATTGTGTCGATCACGAGTACCTCCAGTGCAATGTCAGGTGCTCATCCGTGCGCAACCTAGTGTTCAATTGCCACACGCTTGGTGCAATTCGCTTCCAATCCGACGGGGGATTGACGAGGTGCAGCTGCGGTGCCAGATGCACGTCAACAGTGATAGGATTGGCAACAGTTCCAGGCTGCTTCTGAAGCGTGAGCGCATACTCATTGGTTGCAACCCTCGAAATGTCCGGCTGGTAGGCGAAGGTCAACGAGCGTGTCTGTCCGGGGTGGACGACGAGATAGGCAGTGAGCTGAGACTTGCCATCAGCGATAACGTAGCCAGGAGTGTCGTCACTGCCGGTGATCTGCTCCAGGTGAGTGTGTAGGGGAGTGAGCACCCGCACATACGTCGCGAAGATGCCTGTGCCGTTCTGCATGGTATTGGTGCGAAAGTTATACAACTCACTGTGGAGCTCCTTCCACACGCGTAGCGCACCGAGCTCATTGTAGAGGTTCTGATAGGTAATCGTCAGCGTGTCGCGGGTGACCTGGCCGTCGGGCCCAATTTCCACGGTGAGATGCTCGGATTCCTTCATCACCGCGGTCATCTTTCCGTATGACACCTGAGTATCCACTACCTCGACGCCATCTCCTGGTGACGACCATACTGAGCCATCCGCGTGGGCCGCTTTGGCAAAGGCTTCGAGTGATGGATTATTGAAATAGACTTGCAGGTGCTTTTCTTGAATCGACGTGACCAAAGCAGCACCGAGCTTGGTGAGGTTAACATTGGCCGGTTGCTCGAGCTTGGCAACCACGGCCCGAACCAGCGCTGAGAGAAAGTCGGTCTTGTCCATCTCACGCTGCGACGTGATCGAGCCCGACGCGTTGATGTTCTTCCAAAGCTCTGCCAGCAGATTGTCAGCAGAGATCGTCTCAGCATACTGTGGCACGTACACGGGGCCGATCGCTCGAAGCAGATCCTGAACGGCGTAGGTGTCCACTGCGATCACGCCGTTGACCTGGACGTGTTGATCTCGTTCAAAGAACTGTTCCTCGAGCTTGGCTGAGGTAGGAAAGTTTGGCGACCAGTTGGCATCACGGAGGTACCAGGCCGCGATCCCCATGTAGTGCTCGAGCGGGAAGGGCGGCGTAAGGTGCGGCTGACTCGGTGTCTCGAAGTCGAGAACCCCCCTATAATCGAGCTTGGTGATCTGAGCATTCGAGACATTTACCAGCCCCATACCACCAACGAACCCGCCCGTCGCCCGCAGCTCGAACGGATCTTGCCCAAGAACTAGATAGCTCTGACTGTGGTCCATACCAAGTGCTGTCTGGGCGGCGTGAGGCAGTAGAAGTATCAACGATGTCGCCTGGTCGAGCTCGTTCAACACTGCGTCCTCCTTGGCAATCAGTACGTTCAGCCTTGAAGAGATCGCTGAAAGTTGAGGTGAGAATCGCTTGCGCTGAGCTACCGCACACGAAAACTGGTCTCGCGCTTGCTTGATCCGATTTTCCTCGTGTTGAAGCACGAACGCTGCATCGTGGAGTGTTTGCAGCGGTGGCTGACTCTTCGCGATTGCGGAGAGCGATGCGAATACATCAGATACATCAGCAGCACTCGCGGTCAGGCATGCTGTGCCCTGGAGCAACGGAGAAGCGCTCTGGAATAGCGGACCCCAGTGAGGTAGGTGCCCCAGAGCGGCAAGGATCGGAGACCACAGTGGCAGCGGGACGACCGCTCGACTCAGGTCGCTCGTCGCGGATTGGAGCTGGCTGTCAAGGTCTTGCAGCTTTACGGGCTGTTGCAGCAGGAGAGTAGGACTGGCATCAGCAGCTACTCGTCGAAGTGCAGAAGTCCCACGCCACGTTTCGATTCCTAGGAATACACCAGAGAGCACGTACAGCAAGAGCAGAACGCCAACGCAAGAAGCGAGAACTCGTAGGATGCGGCGTCGAAGAGCACGCCGTGACACGCGTCGCTGGGCCGCTTCGACCTGCTGACGTAACTGTGCGCGCTGTTCCTCAGTGAGCATCGTAACGCCTCACTGCCAGTTCATAAGCCATAAGGGTCTTTTGGTACCAAGGAAATGCTTGCAGTCGAGTGTCTACGACACGCACGTCTGGGCGAAGCCCCAAGACGAGCTGAGCGTACCACAAGGCGAATGTCTCTTGGTCCGTTGACGACTGAATGATCGCTCCTGGAGGAGTAGCGGCAAGCAGCTGCCGCACCCATCTGACCTCCTCGGTGTCTCCGCGCAGCGAGCTGACGTGCACTCCGATCGCCAGACTCCCAACCAAACCAATAGCAATGGCACCACTCCAGATGAATGCCCTGACTCGCCCCCGCTCCAATCCAGCGACGAGTTGAGCTATCCCCAACCCTGCACAGAGGCTAAGAAACACGACCAAAGGTAATTGATAGTGCTCCACGCCGGCAGCAGCGTAGAAAGCGGGCAAGGCGATGTAGAGTGGAATGAGGGCAAACCAGGGGCGAAGACGCAAGTCCTTCCAGGTTCCGGCCAGTCCCACGAGCGCCAATGGCCAGCCCAACCACGAGAACTGGATTACGAGGTCGTGAATGGAAGCGACAAGGCGCGACAGTGCTAGGGGAACGTCGGACACTAGCAGAAGGTAACGATATTGTGCTCCCGTCACCGTCCGCCACAGCGCTGAGAGAGTCTCGGGATCTCCCCAGTTCAGTGGTGGATGCGCCCGCGCCCGCAGAACCAAGACGGCGTAGAGCGCGGCACCCGGAAGGACAAACGCGAGCGACGCCACCTGAGAGATCCGTGGAAGCTGGTTGCGCCACAACCCGATAAGTGCAGTCGGAATCCCGGTCACATGATTGGCCATAGTCAGCCCGAGAAGGAGTGTGCTCCAACCAGTGACCGCCTCGTTGATGGCAACAGTGACGACCAGAGACATGAGGAGGGTGTGGAGGGCATAGGTCTCGGTCACAACAGCAACATTCCACAGTCCTGTTGATGTTCCCAAGGTCAGTCCAGCAACCACCCCTCCGACGAGAGCGACTGTCTGCCCGCCGCTGGCGCGTAAGAATGCTGCTGTACCAAACGTGACCGTCCCACAGGAGAGAGCTGCTGCAAGGGCGGAAAGCAGCGCCAGGCGTCCTGCTGGATCTCCGACCAGTGGCAATCTCAGAAATCCCACTGCGAGGAGAAGCCAGAGAGGATACCCTGTGGGATGGGGAACACCAAAGACGAAAGCCGCAGCCGCGAGCTCGGCGCTATCCGTAGAGTCGTGCTGCCAGGTCACTGTGGGAGCGGCGGTCAAGGCATAGACAATAAAGAAGAGCAGCGTGACAACGGCGCTACTGGCGAGCGTCTGAGCCCGTGGAGATCGGAACATAAGCCTTGTCTGACTCACCACGTACTCACCTTCGCAGCTCCAAATCAGCATGGTACGTTAGCGTCGGAGCAAACGCTGTGTGCGAGAGACAGCAGCCAGTGAGGAACATGAGAACGTGACTCGCCGCACACCGTCAGATGTCCACGATCCAGGAAGGCCTTTCTTCTGCGCCAAATGCGCCTCGCCGCTCCGGATGATGAACAGGGGAGGTCGGGAGCGCCCCATCTGCCCGCTCTGTGGTTGGACCTACTATGCGAAGAATGCCACAGGTGCTGCAGTGGCTATCACTGAGCAAGGAAGACTGCTTTTGGTGCAGCGCAAGTATCCGCCCTTCGCTGGTAGCTGGACGCTCCCTGCCGGTTACGTCGAATATGGCGACTCGGCCTGTGACACAGCGGTGCGGGAAGCGCGTGAAGAGTGCGGGCTCGAGGTTCAGCTCGATGGGTTAGCCGGCGTGTACTTTGGAGCCGACGACCCTAGGGATGCTGCCCATCTCATCGTCTACGCGGCCCACATCGTCGGTGGCGGACTCCGCCCGGATGACGATGCCGCGCAAGTAGAGTTCTTCTCACCCAATGCTCTCCCGGAAGAAATCGCATTTGAGGGACAGCGCGCAGCAATCCGCGATTGGAAGCAGAATCACTCCACGTGCTGAGAAGAGGCGCACCGGCTACCCGCCCGTGGTCGAACCGGCAGCTGCGTCCATCTCCTCTGGAGCGGAGCCATCATCGGGAAACTGCCGGCGCAGCTCATCTTCTAGAGCACGCGGGACCTTGAGGAAGAGCGATTCGGCGCGCGCGTAGACAGTTCCCTGCTCGTCGGTAATGATCGCCCGCAGTTTCTTTGCGTGTCCGCGGTCTTCCACAAGCTCGGCGGTCGCGCGCAGTAGCCGGTGTATGGGCACAGGTCGATGGTATCTCACCTCGAGCTTACCGGTGACTGCAAAATCATCATGACCGTAGAGCTCCCAGGCCATGACTTCGTCAAGTACTGTCGCAACAAGCCCACCGTGGACGACTCCACCGAATCCCTGCCAAGACTCGTCTGCTTCAAAGTCGATGAACGTTTTCTCGTCTTGATGCTGGACGCGAAGCTGGAGGCCGCGAGGATTCACTGGCCCGCACGCGAAGCACGCATTGTTGCGAATTGTGCGCGGAGTCCGCCCTACCCACACCCGGTTCGCAGGAGACATGCTCATCCCATCACCATTCCACCATCGACGCGCAGCACCTGTCCTGTGATGTACGAGGCCCGGCTGGAAGCCAAGAAGGCGACCGCCTCAGCCACATCTTCTACTGAGCCAAAGCGATTGAGGGGGATGAACTGGCGCAGATGCGCCACTTGCTCCTCCTTTAGTTGGGCAGTCATAGCAGTCGTAATGAAGCCGGGAGCCACAGCATTGACCGTAATGTTTCTACTTGCCAGCTCACGGGCGAGGGCCATCGTCAGACCGATCATGCCCGCCTTTGCTGCACTGTAGTTCGCCTGTCCAGCGTTCCCCATCACGCCACTCACCGAGGAGATGTTGATGATACGACCACCGGTGCGGAGCATCGGGCGGACAACGGCCTTTGAGCAGAGAAATGCGCTCTTAAGGTTCGTGGTGAGGACCGCATCCCAAGAGGCATCATCCATTCTCATCACCAGGTTGTCTCTCGTGATTCCCGCATTGTTCACAAGCACGTCAATGCGGTTGAACAGGGCTAACAGCTCTCGTACTAGCCTGTCCGCTACTCCAGGTGCACCAACGTCTCCTTGGAGCAGCACAGCCTTTCCACCCGCGGCCTCGATCGTGTGCACTGTCTCCTCAGCAGCCTTGGTGTTGGACAGATAGCTAACGCCGACCGTCGCGCCACCGCTTGCCAGCCGGACAGCGACAGCGCGCCCTATGCCTCGGGACGCGCCAGTGACCAAGGCAACGTAGCTGGCAAACTCGTTGTCGTTACTCATCTCTTCTCCCTGAAAATACGCGTCCGTGCTAACGCAGTGTTCCTTTAGTGCTGGGAATCTGTCCAGCTATCCGGGCATCAATCGTACTGGCGGCGTCGAGTGCACGTCCCAAACCCTTGAACGTGGCTTCAACGACGTGGTGAGCATTGACACCGCGCAGCACGCGCACGTGCAAATTGCAGCGTGCTTCTACTGCAAAGCTCTCGAGGAAATGCCGCGCGAGGTCGGCCTCCATGTCGCCGACCGTCCCTGTGACGTGAGGGCCAAGATCGATGACGGGATAGGGCCGGCCAGACAGGTCGATAGCCACGCTGACGAGCGCCTCATCCATCGGCATGTCGCAGTGAGCCGCCCGCACGATGCCCCGGCCATCATCAAGGGCTGCGAAGAAGGCCCGGCCGAGGGTGATTGCAACATCCTCGACGGTGTGGTGCTTATCCATTGCCACGTCTCCACGGGCGGCAACGTCGAGGTCGAACAAGCCATGGCGAGCGATGTGGTGGAGCATGTGGTCAAGAAATAAGACGCCCGTGGAGACAGTATGTCGACCGGCGCCATCAAGAGCGATAGTAACGCGCACAGCCGTTTCACCCGTAGTACGCTCATAGGTTCCGCGACGCACGCCCTCTTGTTGCATGATTATCGCTCGCACTCCTCCCCCTTGAGATCAACGAGGCGCAGACGCATCGCCTGGGCATGAGCGTGAAGCCCCTCGGCGTCAGCGAGGGCGATGACGCTTGGAGCGAGAGCTTGGAACTGTACCTCACCGAAGTGCAGAATGCTCACGCGGCGCGTGAAGTCATCCACCCCCAAGGCTGAGGCGAAGCGAGCCATACGATAGACCGGCAGGATGTGATTCGTGCCTGCCGCGTAGTCACCGAGAGGTACCGGGGTGTAGTGGCCCGCGAAGACGGCGCCCGCGTTGCGGGCGTGAGGCAGCCACGTGGCAGCGTCGCGGATGCTCAACTGGAGGTGCTCCGGAGCAAATACGCTCGCCGCTTCAAACGCCTCCTCCAAGTTGCTCACAATCACTGCTCCGCCGCCAAAGGCAAAGTTCTGACGGATGACGTCACGTCGTGGAAGATGCTCAACCTGTCGCTCCATCTCGGCGTCGGTAGCGCGCACCAGCTCTTCAGAGGGGCTGGCGAGCACGGACACGCTATACGGCCCATGCTCAGTTTGGGTGAGCATGTCAGCCGCAACCCACGAGACCGGTGCGCTGTCATCGGCAATGATGAAGGCCTCACTCGGACCAGGAAGGCCGCCTATTCCTACTTCCCCGTAGACGAGCCGCATCGCGAGTACTACGATAGCATTGCCAGGGCCGACAATCTTATCGACTGGGGCTATCGTCTCCGTACCGTAAGCCAGCGCAGCAATTGCCTGAGCCCCACCCACCTGGTAGACCTCGGTGATACCCGCCAGATAGGCGGCGGCGAGCATCAAAGCGCGCTCCTCGGGCTGTGGCCGCAATGGTGAAGCGAGGACGATACGACGGCAGCCCGCCACGTGGGCCGGTATCGCTGCCATCAGAAGCGACGACGGATACGCGCTAAGCCCGCCAGGAGCATAGACAGCAACATTGTCGATAGGCTGCACCATCTGTGAGAGCAATACGCCCGATTCGATGTCGACGTACCCGCTCTTCTTCTGTTTCTCGTGATACGAGCGGATGCGCTCCGCAGCAATGCGAAGCGCACGCTGCAATTCGGGACCGAGTGTCTGGTAGGCGTGCTCCATCTCAGCTTCAGGGACCCGCCAGTGAGACGGGACTTCGTCTCCGAACGCCAAGCTAATTCTCCGGACGGCCTCATCCCCGCCTTCGCGAACGGCACGCACGATGTGACCGGCGGCTTCACCGAGTGTGAGATCGCGACCAAAGAGGCTGCGGTAGACCTGCTGAATGCGTGGTGGAACAGGCGCATCTTCAAGAGGGGTTCGCCGCAAAATGGTCGCCTTGCCTTCGGCGAGGGAATGGCATATGGTGAGCATCGTGGCTTCTTTCCGGAGACGGCCTTTCAGATAGTACGCCATGCCGGCTTCTGATGGCGGCCGGCGAGCCCCACCCTCCTTGCTTCATCATCAGGGTGTCCTATGTTAGGATACGGACAAGACGCTGGAGGATACAAAACGAGCACTAGGAACACCGTTCTCTCCCGACTCTTACTGCTAGCCGTCGGCGCTTTTGTCGGCTTTTTTGCGGGCCTTCTCACGGCACCGCGAAGCGGAGCAGAGACGCTGTCGATCGCCGGGAAACGTCTTCGCGCGGCCCTGGATCGGTTGCATCAGAGTCGATCGCTGGGTGAGCCGCTCGCTGAAGACCTTACACGCTAGTCACAAGGCCATCGTCTCACTTGTCCGTTGCGTCTTGCTGCAGATCGTCAGTATAGAACAGTAGCTCCCGGCCCTGGAACACGGTCAACTGGAGGTCCTCACGGGGGGTATCTGCAGAGAGAATAAGGTCATCATCGAGTTGAGAGATAAGCTGTAAAAGCTCCTGTTCGCGAGGCTCTTCGAGCAGAATAAGGGTGCCGCAGACCTCTGTGCCACCAAAATGGAGGTCAAGCCGGCCGAACGGCTTGCCATCACGCACGATGATATACGCCTCGCTCAAAGCAGTCCGAAACTGTCGTTGATATGTTATTCCTGTCATAGTGCTGAAGTGTAGCAGAGCTACAATCGCTCGCACAGACGTAACCTAGGGTTGGACGGAGGGATGGGACATTGTGAGCACTATCCTTCTACTCACAGACCGTTACTCTGTCTGAGCCAGAGGCAAGGTAGACCATTTCTGCGTTGTTGGCGCAGGATGGGATGGCCCTGCGCTCAATCCGGATCGCACCGTATTCTGTTTGTTCTCCTCACCTGGGAGGGTTCTTGTGGCAAAGACATTGATTATCGTCGAATCGCCGACCAAGGCGAAGACGATTGGGGCTTACCTCGGACCCGAGTACGCGGTCAAGGCCAGCTTAGGCCACGTCCGCGACCTTCCGAAGAGTCAACTGGGCATTGATACTGAGACCTTCGAGCCACACTATGTGACCAGCGGACGCCCGCAAGCCCTGAAGGATCTGCGCGCTGCGGCTAGCTCCGCGGAGAGCATTCTCCTTGCAACCGACCCCGATCGCGAGGGTGAGGCAATCGCCTGGCACATCTCACAGGTACTCCACATCCCGGATCCGAAGCGGCTTGAGTTTCATGAGGTCACCAAGTCCGCTATTCAAGAGGCACTGAACCATCCCCAACCACTCAACGCCCATCTCATCGAGGCCCAACAAGCTCGCCGAGTGCTTGATCGTCTTGTTGGTTACACCCTATCTCCGTTGCTCTGGCGCAAGGTGCAGAGAGGAATCTCTGCTGGACGGGTTCAATCCGTGGCTCTCCGACTTGTCTGTGAGCGGGAGCGGGAGATTCGCAGCTTCCAGCCGGAGGAGTTCTGGACGCTCGACGTTCTTCTGCAGCGAATAGAGAGCGATGAGACGTTTTCTGCCCGGCTTGTACAGATAGACGGCGCCAAGCCCGAGATCCACGCCTTGGAGCAAGCGCAGGCGCTCGTCGAACGGCTGCAGAGATCCGCGTTTGCCGTTAGCTCAATCAAGAAAAATGTCATTCGCCGCCGGCCAGCTCCACCATTTACCACCTCGACGCTCCAGCAGGCGGCCTCCAACCGTCTCGGCATGTCGACAAAGCGCACGATGTCCACAGCGCAGGAGCTCTACGAAGGCGTTGCACTGGGTGATGAAGGACAGCAGGGACTCATCACCTACATGCGTACAGACTCCGTTAATCTTGCCGAGTCAGCGGTCCAGGAGGCGCGGGGCTATCTAAAGCGGCATTTCGACGGTAAGTACGTTCCTGATAAGCCGCAGCGGTACGTCACGAAGACGCGCGGAGCACAGGAAGCGCACGAGGCAATCCGGCCCACTTCGGTGCATCGAACCCCGGATACCGTTCGTCGCCATCTGTCAGACGACCAGTTTCGGCTCTACGAGCTCATCTGGCAGCGCTTTGTGGCCTCGCAGATGACACCAGCTGAATATGCGCGGACAACGGTCGAAGTGGATGCCACCGAGGGCCAGCAGCGCCACGCGACGCTCCGCGCCAGCGCGACCCAGCTCACGTTTCCTGGGTACCTCGCTGTGTATGGTGTCAATGCAGAAGAGCAGGCAGCCGATCACAATGCGGGGGCCGAAGAGAGATCGAATTCCAAGCTTCCAGATCTTCGTGAGAGAGAAGCACTCAACCTCGTCGAGTGTATTCCAGAGCAGCACTTCACCGAACCGCCACCGCGCTACAACGAAGCATCACTGGTACGAAGGCTTGAGGAAGAGGGCATAGGTCGACCTTCCACCTATGCCCAAATACTCAGCACCATTCAGGAGCGCGGTTACACGGAGCGTCAGGGACGCGCGCTTGTCCCCACGCCTCTCGGATTTGCCACCAACGACTTCCTCGTTGACCACTTTGACTCTATCGTAGACACGCATTTCACGGCACAGATGGAAGAACAGCTCGACGACGTCGCATCTGGCGAGCGGAGCTGGAAGGAGCTCCTTCGTGAGTTCTATTCACCGTTCTCCTTGAGGGTTGCAGACAAGCAGAACGTCCCGCACGTACGTGTCGAGAAGCCGCCGGCTGTGGAGATCGGTGAACAATGCCCGCAGTGCGGGCGACCGCTCGTCGAACGGAAGAGTCGCTTTGGAACTTTCGTCGGCTGCTCAGGGTACCCAGAGTGCCGCTACATCAAGAAGCCCGAGCGACCTACCGCCCCAGGAGAGCAAACGGACGTCACGTGCCCCCAGTGTGGCAAAGGGAAGCTGGTGAAACGGACAGCGACGCGAGGTCGCAACCAGGGAAACACTTTCTATGGCTGTTCTACCTATCCCAGGTGTCGGTACACTACCGCCTCTTTGGACTCTGTTCAGGATCGAGAAGTGCCACACGAAGAGCCGAAAGGTGCAGCGCAACCCGAGCAATCGCCGGAGACACCGGCAAAGAAGACCAGGCCAAAGCGCAGCACCCGCCGTGCCACCGCACTGGCCACAGCACCGACCATGCCCGACAAGGTCGCTGAGAAGCGCCAGAGCCTACGGCCACGGACCGGCGCCCGGGCGAGCTGAGCTCCAGCAGGCAGATCAGTACCGGAGGGCGACTGGCAGGCGATGACTCGTTGGTGGTGGCGCTGCTCAGTGCGAGAGTGGCTCCGGAAACGGTACCCCTAGCTCAACGGCCAGGTCCTCAAACTCTTGGATCAAGGGTGCCGGTAATGGAATACCTGCCCGAGCACGCCGCTCGGTCTCGGTACGCTCGATGTCGCCGGGAATCAACACGCCGTGAGAACCCTCCGCCGGCGGACAATCACGAAGCTCTCGTAGCGCCTGATCCATGCGACGCTTGAATTCATCCAGGGGTACAAAACAGCCAGGGTTCAATACAGCGAAAACGTGACCCACATCCATTGGGTTGGTGAAGTCCTCGGCAAGCGGACCGTGAAAGTGCGTCCCGAATAATGACCCCGTCATGACGCCGGCAAGGATGTCGACTATCAGGGAGAGCCCATATCCTTTGTAGCCTCCCATCGGCAGCAGAGTGCCACGTAGCGCGGCATGGGCATCCGTTGTAGGGCGGCCTCGTTCGTCAAGAGCCCACCCTTCTGGAATCGGCAGACCCTGTTTTGCGTACAGCATGATCCGGCCCCGCGCCACTACGGTCGTCGCCATGTCAACGACGACCGGCGGCTGGTTTCCAGCCGGCACGGCGAAGGCGAGGGGGTTGGTGCTGAGCATCGGCGCGAGACCGCCTGAAGGAGCCACTGAAGCAATGCCATTCGTCATGACGACGCCGATATAGTCGTGCTCCAAAGCCATCATGGCATAGTAGGCAGCGGTGCCGAAGTGGTTGGAATGCTGCGCCCCAACCCAGGCGCAGCCTGTCTGTCGCGCTTTTTCGATCGCGATCTTCATCGCCTGCGCCGCAACTACCTGACCTATGCTGTTACCACCATCGATCAGCGCTGTGCTCATCGTCTCTCGCACAGTGCGAATGTTCGTGTGCGGGCTCGTTACACCAGCCTGTAAGCGCCGCACATAGGGCACCAGCACCCGCGTCACGCCGTGCGTATCGACACCTCTCAAATTGGCCACGATGAGAGAGTTCGCAGTCAGCTTTGCGTCGTTCTCTGTGACGCCGCAACGGATGAAGAGCTCATAAGCAAAGCGCTCTAGATCTTCCGCTTTGTACGGGATGCCATCTTCAACTCCCGGCACCGGGCCGTTCCTCTCCAGAGTGCTCTCCGCCACCGTCGCGTCGCCAGGCATTCTTGAGGAGCGCACCAAATCTCACCGTCCCGATCCGCTTCCTCATCGCAGTGAGCTCAGTATCGAGCAGCGCGGTGATGTGTTGGAGAGAGGTCTCGTCAACGCGCTGCCCAGTAGTGAGCAGAATATGTAACGCGACAATCTCCCTATCGCTGAGAGACTGTTGTCCTTCGGTCACGAATCGGCTCCCCGCTGACCTTCGCTCATCACAGGGGTGCGAAGGCCGTAGACATCTAGCTTCTGTTGAAGATACGCCTCTGAGATGTTCAACAAGCGTGCCGCCTCCATCGTGCTCCCATTACTGAGAAACAGCGCTTCGGAGATCATCTTCCGCTCGAGAAGAGCCAGCGATTCCGGGAGCGCACGCGGGTGCGAGACGCGAGGTTGAGCTGATGCTGGGCTGAGTCGAAGATGCTCTGGCTGAATGACTCTCCCAGCAGATAACGTTACTGCTCTCTGGATGACATTCTCGAGCTCACGGACATTCCCCGGCCACTGATGCTCCAGCAACAGCGCGATCGCATCCTGACTCATCTGCGAAGGCGGCCCATCCGGCGTGAAGCGATGCCGATCAAGGAAATGCTCGACGAGGAGCGAGATGTCTTCTCGACGGTCGCGCAGTGGCGGCATATGGATGGCAATGACGTTGAGTCGATAGTACAGGTCCTCGCGAAAGCGGCTGGCTTCGATATCTTCTTCGAGCCGTCGGTTTGTCGCAGCGATGACGCGTACGTCGATAGTTCGCTCAACGCCCGAGCCCAGACGTTCGATGGTCTTGTCTTGGAGTACACGGAGCAGCTTCTTCTGTGTCGACAGGGTCATCTCTCCGATTTCGTCAAGGAAGATCGTGCCCTTGTCGGCCATTTCAAAGCGTCCTTTACGCACGGTGAGCGCACTCGTGAAAGCGCCCTTCTCGTGTCCAAAGAGCTCGCTCTCGAGGAGGGTCTCGGGTAGCGCGGCACAGGCCACCTGCACGTAGGGTCCCGAGCGGCGAGGTGAGTAGCTGTGAATTGCCCCCGCCACCAGACCTTTGCCAGTGCCGGTCTCACCCGTGATAAGTACCGTGACATCGTGCGAGGCCACTCTGCCGATCATCTTGAAGACTTCCACCATGCGTGGGCTCGATCCAATAATTCTGTTTCTCGGATCGCGCTCGATCTGCCCTGTGCCTTCTCCTACAGTACTGGTCACCCCTTGCACTGGGAGATGGCGACGGACCGTATCGAGCAGCTTATCAAGGCTGTCGAATGGCTTCGCTACATAGTCCACAGCCCCGAGCTCGGTTCCGCGGATGACGAGGTGACTCGTGCCATAGGCAGTCATAAGCACAATCGTCGAGGTGATCTGGCGAAGCTTGAGCTGCTGTAACACATCGATACCGCTCAGCTCAGGAAGACGCACATCCATGAGCACAATGTCAGGCTGTTCCTGAGTGATGGCCGTGAGCGCTTGGCGCCCAGTCTCGGCTTCGAGAACGGTGAATCCCTCATCCTCGAAAAGATCTCGGAGCACTATGCGCATCTGGGATTGATCATCTACAACGAGGATGCGCGGCCCTCGCTCTATCACAGTGGTTCTCCGTAGCTCGTTTGCACCCAATGATTCTACTGTGGATCAGCAAACCGCGCCTGAAAGGAATGTTCAGAGATGGTCTCACGCACGTGCCGCAATGCCTGCGGAAGCGCCATAGCGATGTCATTGGGCGTGCCGCCCGCCCTTCCTATGTCGCGCTCGATGATCTTGCCAGCCATGCCATGTAACCACACCCCCGCCACTGCTGCATCCCACGGTGTGATGTCCTGAGCTACAAGTCCACCGATGGCCCCCGCCAGCACGTCACCAGACCCAGCTACCGCCAGTGCCGGAGTCGCAATCGTTGAGACAAACCATCGCCGATCTGGGAGAGCGACCACGGTGTGGGCACCTTTGAGCACAACGATCTGCTGCCAGCGAGCCGCCATTTCGCGCGTCACACGAACGCGATCGTCCTGGATTGCAGCGACATCAACGCCGGTGAGGCGGGCCATCTCCCCGGGATGTGGTGTGAGCACGCACCACTGGGGCAGTTTTTTCCACCAATGGTCACTCCGGGAGAGAGCATTGAGTGCGTCCGCATCGACCACGATGGAGAGCTTGCTCTGCAAAGCGCTGAGACGTTCCAGGATATCGAGCACCATCTTGGGGGCCTCACCACGCTGACTCAGCCCGGGTCCGATGACAAAAGCACGTGTTCGCGTCAGTGTGCGCTCGATGCTCTCCACCGCATCACAGCAAATCGCGCCGTCTCCATCGCTGAGCGGTTCGAACACAGCCTCATCGAGCTTGGCAGCGACGATGGAATAGATCGAGCGGGGCACTGCCAGCTTGACCAGACCTGCGCCTACACGCATCGCCGCTTTCGCAGTGAGGACCGGAGCACCAACGAACTGCTCAGAACCGCCGAGTATGACGATAGTGCCGAAGCTACCCTTGTTACTATCCGCGGACCGCTCCGGTAGCAGGCGAGTGACGAGGGCATCATCGATCAGCCGCCCAACTGGGCGCACATCTTCGACAAGCCCAATATGGGCCACGGTAGTCTGCCCGGCGTGTTCTGCCGCTGGAAAGCATAGAGTGCCTGCTTTGATGGCTCCAAATGCCACGGTACGGTCAGCTCGAATCGCAACAGTCTCTACCTTCCCACTGTCTGCATCTGTGCCAGTGGGAAGGTCTGCAGCGATCACATACGGGTGATGGTTCCCGGTGCGGCACTGTTCCACGGTACGGATGAGCTCGGCGAGTACCCCGGCTGGCGGTCGAGATGCGCCAGTGCCAAGCAGCCCATCGACGATCGTTTTTGACTGGAGGCACCAGCGAAGAATCTCGTCTAGCGAGTCTTCCGACGCAATAATGTGTGCCACTCCTGGCGGAAGTCCGGGGAAGGATGTCTCATCCCGCCGCCACAGGACGATCCTGACGCTCTCTCCGGATTCAGCCAATCGATGCGCGCAGATGAGAGCATCGCCACCGTTGTTGCCAGGTCCCGCGAGTATGACCACAGGTGACTGGGCACGTGGATCGGTCAGTATCACGTCCGCTAAGGCCATGCCAGCACGCAGCATCAGCTGGCTGACCTCTGTCCCTCGCTCGATGGTGATGCGCTCCCACTCGCGCATCTCTTCCACGGTGCACACGCTGGTCACAGCAGTCACCTCCTCACGTTAGGGGGTTAGCTACGGCGTCTCCCCTGCTACGGGCTCACTGCGCGACGAGCCTGACCTCGCGCACGTCGGTGCTGAAGTCCCAGCCCGAGGCAGAGAACTCTACCGAGTACACAAACACCGGGGGATCCGGGAGATCGCTCAAGACGAGATCCGTCTGGGGGGATGAAGCGGTGTACCACTTGCCGGCTACGACTTGTTGCGACTGGGGATCGGCGATGTAGGAACCTTTAGGCGGCAAGATGTAATAGCCGTGGAACCAGCGATGTTCCGCCCCATTGCTGTCTCGGTAGTCAACGGAGACACGGAACGGATACTCCGACCCTGCGAGTCCACCCCCTGGTAGCGACTGGGCATTGATACGAAATGCGAGCTCGAGCTTTACGTTGAGGAAGTCTTGTACGTCACGGTTGATCTGCTGGGTGAACGACACGGCTCGATGTTGTGAGTTCGACCCAACCGAAAAGAGGTGAAGATACGGATTCGTCCCACTCGCATAACTGAGATGATTTCCATACTGACCCAGCGGCTGCGGAGGATCGAACCCAACGTGCCATCCCTCAGGCAAGCCATTCGTACCCGGCTGCAATGACCAATTCACCAGCAGGTCCCAACTGGCATGATCGGCAGTGATTGGCGCCCCGCCCATTGGGACAGTAGCACGCTGGTTACCATTGAGAACCGTTTCCCCTCCAGGCGCCGACACAACTGCCTGACCATCCAGCGTAAGGACCTGAGTGCTGCAGCAACTTATCGTGAAGGGCGCCGATCGAGAGTTACCACCGGAGTCATTGACTGCGTGCGGCTGAGTGAGCCACACGTCTGTCGTTCCATCGACCACCTGAACGGTGGTGCCGAGCGATGCGACACTGAATCTTGACTGCTGGGAGTCGAACTTCACTACTGAAGCCTCAACCCGACCAGAATCAAGAGCAATTACCACGAGGCGACGCTCAGTGGAGAAAAGCCGGTACCGGTTAGAGCGGAGCCGGACGATAGTGATCTCGGTATGCGGCCCCACGTGCAGCGTGCTGCCTTCCCAGAACTGCACCGTCGCAAAGGACTGATTGTCCTGACCTGTCCATAGCCGGGCCCCGTCGCCAAGATGCTGATCACGGCTTGCGGGAGCAGGGCGCGCCCACGTCGGCTTCTGCACCAGAACTGATCCAGAGATCGCACTGATGGTTGCTTGCCGGGGCTCCCAGGCGGTGGATAGGTAATGAATGACTGCGTACACACTCCCACTCACGATGAGCAGAAATATGCAGCAGCCCAGCCAGATCGCTATCCAGGCAACGCGCAGGATGTTTGTCGGGCGCGACCGTCGCGAAGACGGGAGTGAGGCCGGTTGGATAGGAGTGATCACGCGGTGAGTATACCCACTACGGACGGCTCTTTGAGTCGGTCATCTCCGTCCTCCTAGGCCGAGAGTCTTGCGAGCATACTGCACGCTTGCCTGGAAATGGGCGAGCTGCTGCTCGCGGAAGCGCTGCCGCGTCGTATCATCACCCTGGTTGCTCCAGTCAAGTGTGACTTGCTCGATCGGACCAGGCTTGCCGGTCTCAGCGAGACGGACGAAGTGAGCAAAGTCCTTTGCGAGCATCGTTGGATAGATATTCCAGAACACGCTCGCATCGTCAAAGTACGCAAGAAGCTTCGGGGGGCGGCCCGTGATGATCTCCAAGTCGATCGGTATGTCTCGATGCTGCATCTCGAGCGTGCCGAGAATCTTCTCGAGATCGACGTTACCCCAGCCGAGCGGAGACCACTGCACCATAGCGCCCTGAGGAACACACCACACACGAGTGTCGCGAAAGTGACTCGTCACAACGTAGGGAGCGAGAAGCGAAGCCGATACCACGGGATCCTCTCCTCCGTAGGCAGGGTTTCCCGTATCGAGGCAGACTCCCACAGCGTCGAAGCCAACGGTCTCAACAATCTCTCTGAGCTCGCGCGCCAGTAGGTCAACACCGCCGTGATTCTCCACGGCGACTTTGACGCCGCAGTCCTTCGCCTTCGATGCGACGGCTCGCAAGGTCCGCACCGCCTCATCGATATGCTGAGACAATGGAACACTCCCGTGCCGGTCGACCTCCATTCCGAGAAAGCAGCGGACGACGGGGGAGCCCACCACCACGGCTGCATCAAGCATGTCGCTCAGCTGCTGCTCTCCACTACCGAGCTCTGGCTTGAACGACTGCGCAAAGCGCTCGAAGCTTCCCATCCCCACCTCGATGGTGAGTCCCCGCTCTGCGGCGTAGTCACGAAGCTTCGTCAGATAGGATCGATCAAGAGAAGCAAAGTTGCCACGCTCAGAAAAGTGAACGTTATCCAGGTTGAGGGTAGCCGCATAATCGATGATCTGGAAAGCATCCCAGCCCTGCTCCCGGACGCTATAGCTATCGATGCCTAAACGCACCTGATCCTCCTTGTTCTGCAACTCTGTAGCCATCAGTGATTATCCCAAATTCGGCAGTCGCTCCTCCAACGTTGCTCGTAAGTACGGGTCGAGCGAGCCGACGGGCGCCCCAAGATCCTGCAAGTGTTGATGGCATCTGGCGCCTACGAGCCCTACGGTCAGCGACGCTATCCCCCGATCTATGAGGCAGCGGAGCGCAACGGTCTCCCCGTTGCTATCCACCCGGGCACCGAGGGTGCCAGTGTTGCCGGCCCTCCCACTGCGGCCGGGTTTCCGCACTTCTACCTTGAGTAGCATACTGACCTGTCGCAGAACTTCATGGCTCATCTGGTGAGTCTTGTGGCGGAAGGCATATTCGTCAAGTACCCTCGCCTTCGTTTCGTGCTTATCGAGGGAGGCGTCACGTGGCTTGCGCCACTGCCTCAAGACCTACGTGAGCACACTATGTATCGTAATGCGCTCATCAGTAAGATGAAACTCGCCGGGCCCTCGACACCGTCAGCGGAGCGTGCTTAGCGGCGGCGCACTTCAATCGTGCCATCGCGATGGGCGATGATTGCCTTAGCAACGAGATCGAGAAACAAGCCATGCTCCACTACGCCGGTCATAAGCTTGAGAGCGCTGGCAACTTCGCCCGGACGCTCGAGAACTCCGAAGGCACAGTCGAGAATGAAATGTCCCTCATCCGTGGTGAAGGGCTCGTCGCCGGCCATTCGCAGCGTGGCCTGGCATCCGAGCTGCTCGACGCGACTTCGTGTCGATTCCCAGCCATAGCGCACGACTTCAACGGGAACCGGCATCTTCTCGCCGAGCCGGCTGACGACCTTGCTCTCATCGACGACGACAACGAAGGCGCGTGCCGCCAGCGCTACTAGCTTCTCACGTAGGAGAGCCCCACCGTGACCTTTGATCGCGTTCAGCGAGGAGTCGAGCTCATCCGCTCCATCGATGTCGATGTCGAGCGCAGGAGTGTCGCCCAGCGTTGCCATGGTGAGATGGAGAGATTCGGCGAGTTGCTGAGTCGCAACTGAGGTGGCAACGCCCACGAAGT
>JAMCRV010000013.1:39064-49642 GCA_023381555.1 Chloroflexota bacterium
AGCTGAGGAGTGTAGTCTACACGGCGGTATGCTCAGAGCCCGCCGGATATTCACAGGGCCGTGAGCGCGGGAGCATAACGGACACAGAGAGTGGAGGTCTTAGTGACAGAGCTGGAGAGCGTAATAAGGAGCCCGTGGACGTGCTTAGAGCGACGAATCGCTCTTGATGGCGGCGCCTTTGTCGTCAGACAAGACGAAGTGCTTGACCCGAGCGGAGCGCCGCGCCAGTACACCTTCGCTCAGGCCAAGTCAGACTTCACTTGTGTCGTCCCGGTTGATGAGCGCGGCCTCACCTGCCTTGTCCGGCAGTGGCGCTATACGTGGGAAGCTTCCTCCTGGGAGGTGCCTGCGGGAACCCTCGAGCGAGAGGAGGAGCCGTTGACTGGTGCCCAGCGTGAGCTTCTTGAAGAGGTAGGACTCCGTGCCAGACAATGGAGCCTCCTGACGGTGGTGCGGCCCAGCGCCTCGATTGCGGTGAACGGCTACGTGTACTTGGCTCAAGGCCTGACAGAGCACGCACCAGATCGAGAGGCATCAGAGACGGACATGGTATCCCGCTGGCTTCCCTTGGATGACGCGCTCGAGGCGGCCTCGAACGGACGAATCCAGCACTCTGTGAGCATCGCCGCACTCTTCCTTGCAGCACGAGCGCTGCGCTCGAGATCGCGCTAGCCTCCGGAACCAGCGATGCTTGAAGGGATGCTCTCGCTGCGCGCGGCGCAATCGCTGGTGGCCGAACTGAGGGCGAGGGTCGTGGTTGCCTACGCCCGTATTCTACGCCACCGGCCCTACCGCCCGCTCTGGCTCGGGTAAGGACGTCTGCAACCTCGGCGACGCGCCCGCTCCACGACGTGGCGCTGGTCGCGCTCCTCTTCCACCTCACCAATTCCGGAGCCAGCCCTGATGGACGCGGCGGACCTTGTCGCCATCAACGCTGCCAGCTGATCAACCGAGCAGGAGGCGTAGATCGCAACCTCTGCTCTGAATGGCACCCCCGTCCTCTATCACTTATTACTTGCCCGTGTTTTATTCCCTGCTAGCGAACTCCTGTGGTAAAATGTGCTCTATGAGCGAACTCATGAAGTTGCTTGGTACACGGATCGGCGACGTGCGCCGCCGCGCCCGCCGTCCCGCTAAGGAGGTGGCGAAGGCAGCGGGAATCAGCCGTGGACATCTATCGCAGATTGAGCATGGACAGAAGACCCCCAGCATGCAGGTGTTGTTGCGTCTTGCTGCCGGTTTGGGGGTCAGCGCGGCTTACCTGCTGGCTGACGAGCATCGACTTGAGCAACCAGGTGCATTAGAGGTGCTTGAGCGGCAGTGGCCGCTGACGGATGAGGAGCACACGCTGCTGGCGGCAGTCTGTCTCCATGGCCGCCGGCCGGCGACTCCGGAAGCCTACCTTCTCGTCTTGCTGGCTATGCGTCACGCCTGCACGACGTCAGAAGTGGCTGACCCACCGTTGACCGGCGGCGGTGACCGCGCGAGCGGGACGATGTCACCAGTCAAAGTCGTCCCATTCGGCGCAGATGGGGCGGCCTAGGTACAAAGACCGCTCGACGCCCGGAGTGGACAGGAATGGAAGCAGAAGACGGGCACGATAGCATACGTGCCCGTACGTCGTGGTGCTGGGGTCTCTGGTGAGGAGGCACAGGCGTCGCAAGACAGCATAGGCTTCTGTGGCGTGCCGCCCCTAGCTAGTGGAGAAGCAGCGGTGTTGGAAGGAACACTGCACCTCGACGCTGTCGTAATGCGGATGCGACTCGAGCAGAGGCGCTTGCAGACCGGCGGAGAGAGCCGGCTGGAGGATCCGGTCTCACCAATCACAGGAGGTAAGCGATGACTCCCACCTTGATGACGATGACCCTGGTCATCGGGGTGATCTTTACGTTTGTGAATGGGCTGAACAACGGCAGCACTCTGATCGCAGTGGCGTCGGTAGGAACAGGGACCACGCTACTAGGGGCTACTGGCGCCCTTGGTGTTGGACTGATCATTGCGCCGCTTCTCCTTGGCACGCGCGTCGCAACGACGATAGCCGGTGGACTGGTAGCAGCCCAGGGCGCCTCCGCGGCGCAGGTCCTGCTCATCGGAGTGGCCGTCGCCATGACGGTTGTCGTGATGCTGAACTGGCGGGGACTGCCGACGAGTTTGACGCTCGCTACAGTTGGTGGCGTGGTTGGCGCCGGAGCTGGTGCTCTACTTCCGGTGGCATGGGGCGAGGTGGGACTGGTAGTCCTGCTGGGAGTCGTTGCCCCGTTGCTTGTCGCGCTAGGGTCCAGCTTGCTGGTGAGGACGGTTGCCAGCCTGCTGAGCCACCGGCTGCTCCGGTCCCGCCTCCGCGCCGTGAGTTGCGCCGGCTTCGTCCTGCAGGCACTGGCCTACGCGACCAATGACGGCCAGCGTATGCTAGCCGTCTTCGCCGCAGGTCTGGGTATCAATGGACCAGTAGTGGTCCACGCACCGGAGCTGGTCGGTATCGCCCTTATCTTCTGCGCTGGCGCAGCCACCGGCAGCAGCCGGGTCGCCCAGACGCTGCGGCGCCGGCTGACGCTCCCCAGTTCCCTCGATGCGCTGACGGCCGAACTGGCGTCGACGATCTCAGCCCTAGCCGGCTCTTCCATCGGTGTGCCGGTAAGCATGACTCAGACGACCACAGCCGGTCTCGCTGGCGCCCGATCAGCGGTTGGCTGGCGGAGAGTGCGCTGGGAAGAAGCGGCACGGCTAGTCGGGGCGTGGGCGATCACACTGCCCACGAGCGCAGTGCTCGCCGCTGGGGTCGCCAAGATAGCAGTCCTGACACGATGAGCGGCGCGATCCGCCGGCTAGCGGCAGAGTTGTCGGGCCACTCGAGCCAGGTCTTCTCTCACTATGTCGTGAAGCAGCTTCGAGCGACCACCGGCGCCGCCGAGCTAGTCCGGGAGGTCGTCGAGGGAATGACACCGGTAACTGAGGCCCGGGCGCGGATTAAGGGCATCGAAAACGACGGTGACCGCACACGGGGTGAACTAGTACTGGCGCTCTCCCGTGCGTTTACCACCCCTATCGATCGGGAGGACCTCTTCCGCCTCTCGCGTTCGGTGGACGACGTCCTGGATAACCTACGGGACTTCCTGCGCGAAGCGGACCTGTTTGGCGTCGAGGACCTGACGCCATGCGCACCGCTCCTCCCGCCGGTTCTCGAGGCACTAGAGCGGCTCAGCCGTGCGGCGATGCTGTTGACCAGCTTGGTGCCGGAGGTGTCGCTGGAGGCTCTGGCCGCACGCAAGGCTGGCAACCTCATTCGCCGCAACTACGAGGAGGAGTTGGCACGGCTTTTCGAACGACCGCTGACTGGAGAGCTGCTCAAGCAACGTGAACTGCTCCGCCGCCTGGATGTGGTCGGGCTGCGTATTGGTGAGGCCGCCGACGCTCTGGCCGACGGCTACATCAAGCGACGCTAGCGCGCCCCGTGCCGGATGTTCGGGTGCGTGCAGCGATGAGCCCGCTCAGAACCTCTCTGTGCCTGGTGCTTCACTGAATGAGCCACCCCTCACGCGCAAGATATCCGGCCAGCGGGCGAGGCCAACCGCCGGCCTCGTTGACCCCCTTATCTCGACTTTAGCCATTTGGGGAGTGGCCGGGTGGTCGGGGCATTCGCGCCAGTGTTTTCGCGTCGGGTGTGGCGCTCGGCGCGGGTGCTGGCCGCCGGGCAAACGCACCGTGGCGGCCGCGCCTCTGCCAAACCAGGGATGACGGCACCCCGCGAGACGAGCAACCGCCCACTGACCAGCATCCAGAGCAGGTGCAGCCATTCTAGCTCCGTCCCAATGGACACCGTCACCACCACGGCACACAGCAGCGTCAGCACACGATACACTGGCTCCGGCATCTGGCGGGTCCTTCCGGTAAGTCACAGCGGCAACATCTGGACGCTACCGGATCGACCCGCCAGAACGCCACCGCCCCCTCCATGAGTTGGCGAAAAGTAGAGAAAATACCATATACCTCGAAAGAGGGTGAGGCTCTGCTGTGCATCACCCGGGTTGGATAGCCAAGGAACTCCACGTCAACCCGCGGACCTGAAGCCGCTGCACCACGCCATCGACCAAAGGGCGTGCTTCGACGTCCGCAGCCGCCGTCCGGTGCCACGGGTGAAGGTATTCGCTGGGCCAACATTCCGGAGCACCCGACTATAGCGTGTATAGCATGTACGAGGCGCTGGCGAGTGCCCCGGCCCACTGCGACTGGTCGCTCCAGGGCGCCAAGGTCTGGCTGTTCCTGTTCGACGACCGCCTCGATCGGGCGGTTGGTCATGGCGCTGGACGAACTGCTCCGCGTGCTCGCGGAGGCGGTGCTGCGATCGGGGACGCACTGGCTATGAACCGTCGTGACCATTCACACGTCCACTTGCACATTGTCCCTCTCGCCCGTCTCGAGATCTTGATAGCTGAACGCCGTCAGCGGGAACTCCCGCGAGCTCATCCGGTGCAGTTCCAGGCGCACCCGTAGCCGCAACTCCAGCGCTAGACGCAGCAACAGCCGGGCATCCTCCTTGGTCATCTCGCCGTTCGGGAAGATGAGTTTCGTCAGGCCGGAGAAGGTGCGGTTGATGCTGCGCATGTCGCGGGCGCTCCACTCGCCGGGTGTGGCCTGGAACCAGCGTTGCCAGAGCGCGCCGTAGGTGCTGATGGGGCGCAGCTCGCGGTGGAAGACTTCGCTGACGTAGTCGAGGATGAAGCCGACGTGCGCCGTCAGCATCTCCGGCGTGAGCTTGGGCATTTCCCAGCCGGGGAGGTAGGCGGCCCAGCGATCGTGGAAGGCGGTGTCGCCGGCCACCGTTGCCGGCAGCGATTTGAAGAGGTGCTCCGTCAGCAGCCCTTCGCGCGGATCGAAGTTGATGTTGCCGTTGAAGACGAAGCCAGCATCGCCTTTGACGGTGATCGTGCCGCGGTTGATCTGGCCGCTTTCCATATAGTTCTTGTAGAGGTTCTTGTCGTCGTCGGCATTGAAGGCGCTGCCGGCGATCTCGTCGAAGCCGACGACATCGCGCTGATTGATCAAGCCGGGGCGTGGGGGCATGGTGTTGGAGACGAACAGCTTGGGCACCGTCACGGCGCCGCCGGCCAGCAGCGTGCCGTAGGGGCTGAACTCGGTGAAGCAGAAACTTTTGCCGGTCTGGCGCGGCCCCAGCTCGATCAAGTGGTAGTTCGGCTCGACCAGGGGAATGAGGCGCACCAGGTAGAGGAGCTTCACCCGTTCGGTCATCTCGGGTGCGGTGGGCTCGTAGCCCATTGTCCTTACCAGGGTGTCGATCCACTGGTCGCGGGTGAACTTGGACCGGCCGGCGCAGTACTCGCCGAGATCGACCCGGCCGACCTGCACCGGCTCCAAGCGCTCGATGACGAAGGGGTAGGTCTTGTTGCGGTAACGGATCGTGTCGTCGTAGCCGATCAGCAGGTTGCTCCAGACGCCGGCTATGAGCAGCCGCTCATACTTCTGGAGGATTTCACTGCTGATATTGACGTTGCGGATATTCGCCGTCATGAGGGCCGCCCAGTAGACGCCGGATTCCAGGCGCTCGTCGAGCTCTACCTTGACCAAGTCGATCAGCCGGCGCGGTGGCCTCTCCCGGATCTGCGCCTTGATGACCTCGGTTTCATCACCCCGCGGAATCTTGGCGGCCACTTCTTCCTGGACGATACGCAGCCCTTCCCGCACCTCGGCGTCGTCGAGAATGTTGGCGCAGTACTTGCCGAGCATGAACTCGATGACGTAGGACGGCGCCTTGCTCACCCCACGGATAAGTTGGGTGAGGTCCTTACGAATGACCAAACCAGGAAACGCGCCAAAGGCTTGGCGATCCAGTTCATCGGCCACAAACGGCGTTCGCCCGGTCGTCGCGATCGCTGCCATCGGTGCTCCTACCAGTCTTCCAGCGGAACCATAAGGATACTATCAATCCCGTTCAGCACCGCCTCGGTACTGCTGTCGCGCACCTCGATACGCAGAGGCGTGCCCCGCTCCGCCATGACATTGGGAACCACCGCCAGGGGAATGGCGACGTCTTCCTGATCGGGCGTGATGACCACCGGACCAGAGCGAAACAGGATGGTCTGGCGGGAAGGCTCGCGGATGAGAACCTCGACCGTCCGGGAGATGGTATCCTCCAGCAGCAGGTTGGTCCGTACGACGCTCAGTGTCACCTGGGGACGCAGGCTGAGCACGCTCGGTAGAGGCTGTAGAGCGACATCAGTAGGCTTGCTCTTGGACGGCCATTCGACACAGATGCAGGGGATCAGCCACTCCTGGAGGGACGCGCCGCCGTGGAAGTAGCCGAGGCCGCCGTAGGCGCGGAAGCTGGCCGCGCCGCTGGGCACTGCCACCCGCCAGGCGCCGCCGGGAGCGAGTGCTTGCGGACCGTCCCAGGTGATCGCTGCCGGATAAGCCAGAGCCCGACGGGAGGCGTAGGACGGATTCGGCACGGGCGGTGAGCTGTTGGTCTCACTGGCAGTGACAGTATGGATGAAGCCGTGATCGGTGACGATCAGGATGCGGCGCCAGCCTTTGTCCCGCAACTGGCTGATGGCGCGCACGTAGCGATTGAGGGCGGCGCGCGGACCTAGTCCTTCCAGCTCGTCGTCGTGACCGAGCTTGTCGATCAGGGCGTCGTGAATGACCAGTCGAGGACGCTTGCCAGGCGCCGGCGCCTCTCCCGCTTCAACCTGCGCCATAGTGAGGAAATGGCCGGCAGCGACGCCGTGCTGCTGCCAGAAGGCCCGGCGTTGGGCGGCGTCGCTGAGATTGCGCTCGTCACCGACCTGCCGCAGTCGCCAGGCGCCGTCCACCACGTCCGCCCGCAGAGTCTCGGAAGGGACCGGCAGCGCCATCCCCATGCCGAGCGCCGTGATCGAGGGTAAGGGAGCGCGAGCCGGCTGCACAGTAGCACGGGTAGCGCCCTCGGCGGCATTGATCTGTGCGGCCAGGGTTGCCCCCAGGTCGTAGCGCAGCGCGTCAATCACCAGGATCGCCGTTGCCCGGCCAGCATCCCGCTCCAGAAGGGCTTTCAGCCATCTACCGGCCGGTGGGTAGGGTAGCTCTGGGCAGTCAGCCGCCATCCAGGTCTGGGACCAGCGGATGAGGAGCTCTTCCCAGCGGGCGCGATAGGCGTCACGCAGTGGTCCAACCAGGGCCAGCAGCTCGGGCGTGGGCCGGGACAGCGTGCGCAGGATCTCTTCGCCGGCCGCATCCAGTTGCCAGCCGGATTGCACGAACCAGGTCGTCGCTTCCGTCACCGCTGCCCACTCGCGGCCAGGCATCGCCTGGAGAGCCTGCTCCGCCGCCTGGCTGAGACGGGCCAGTTCCGCCCAGGCGATGCCCTGCCCATCCGGTGCAGCGTCGCCCCAGAAGCCGGCGGCATGCTCGGTAAGCTGGGGCTGCTGGGCGGCGAGCGCTTCCAGCAACTCCCGACCGCCGTGCCGGGCGAGATTGCTACAGACGCTGGCGAACACCGCCGCCTCGGCGGCGCGCGAGAGGAAGACACCGGCGGTGAGCGGCGCCTGAGCAAGCCCGATCAAGGGATCCGCTTCAAGGATCGCTGCGGCCAGGCGGGGACGCAACGCAACGCTGTCGCTCCAGCGCTCCAGTAGGAGGCGCAAAGCGGTGTCCCGTTGCGCTGCCGGGATGAGCAGTTCGTGCCTTTCAGACACCACGCCGGGTACCGCGTGATGTGCCTGGGTGACCAGCAGGCAAGCCAATGCCCGCCGCTGCCAGGCTGGAACGTCATCCCAATCCAGCGGCGGCAGGCCCATCTGTGCTGCCGTCGTGTCCAGGAGTAGCTTGTCCTCCGCTGCCGGCTCCGCCACACTAGCCAGGACGCGTAGTAGTCGTAGCACGTCGGGCTGTAAGCCGCCCCCACCCCACTCCGCGGGATCGCGATCTGCCTGCCGCCGCGCTAGTTCGGCCAGTTCAGCGTCGCTGAAGGAGAGGCTCGGCGGCCGCCAGCCCCATTCCAGAAGCTGCTCCCGCAGCGAGCGGCTGTAGGTGCGCTCCGCCAGCAGCGTCTGGGCCCACAGCCAGCCGAGGTCCGCTGGACCGGCCGTCACGCGGAGGACCAGCGACTCATGGCGCTCCAGCCGTTCCTGGAGTTGCCGGCGGGCCAGCGGGCTCCCCAGACTCCCGGCCGTGCGCTCCGTGATCGACAGCAGGGCGAACCCATTATCCAGGGCGGCTGCTCGCTCGAGCAATGGCGCCCACTGGCCCTGCGGGTCGCACCAGGCCAGCCAGGCGCCGGGATAGCTGTCCAGCACGTCACGGATGAGGGACCGCAGCCGTTCGGCCAGGGAGGCGCTCATCGTGGCGCCGACCTCGCCATCGCTAGGACGACGAGCCGGAGGTCGCCTTCGAGCGGCGCCCCTGCTCCTGCAAGCGTTCCAGGATCCACATCCGTGCCAGGGTCGAGGGGCCGATCCCCTGCGCCCCGGCCAGCGTGCGCAATTGGCCGATCGTTTCCTCCGAGAGCTTAACAGTGAGGCCCCGCTTGATGAGGGGCCGCTCAAACTGCACCGACGCCTCCGCGAACTCCTCAGGGAACTCCTCGGGACTGTGGGTGTCCCAAAAGGCCCCCGCCTCTTCGGCGGTTGCGAACGTCGGCACGCGACTGGGTGTCCTTGCTGGCTGCTTTGTCATCGTCATCTCACCTTTCCTTTGCGGCCCGATACCGGCGACGCTCCCGATCTTCCATGTCCCTGGCGGTGGCCAGGGCAAAGACGCCTTGTCCGCGCGGATAGAGAAAGATGATCAAATACCGACCGGCGTCCGTCCGACCATAGACGACATAGCTATCTTCCCGTCCGCGCAGGACCAAGGGATCGCCAGCATACGCTTCCTCCACCTCTTCCAGCGTCACGTGGTGTTTGGTCCAGATATGCGTCTCCGTCTCTGCGGAGACGATCACCCCCGAAATGCGCACGCCAGAGTGATCCTTTGAATGCTATCGTACTACTTTGGCATCCTGCTGTCAATGGGGTCCGTGTGGTCACGGTTGCCGTCCAGCCATCTCTTCACCCCCGATACGCGCCAGCGCCGCTGCGCGCTTCGCCGCCAGCTTGCGCTGCTCCGCTTCCCGTTGCGGCGCGAGGGCGATCCATTGCTCGCTGGGCCGCACGCTCTCCGGCATCCAGCCGCAGCGCGGCAGCTTCCCCTCCCGCACCCAGCGCCGTTCACCGGCCCGCCAGCGCGCCCGGCCGGCGATGGCCCTGGCAGCGTCTGCCGTCTTCAGCACGTCGCTCGCCAGCAAGCCGGCCAGCTGCAAGGGCGCGATGTTCACGCGTACACCATCGTTGCTGTCCACGTGCCAGCCGCGCTCCTGGTGCACCAGTTCCTCCCGGCTGCCGGGTGACCACTGCCCATCGCCGCTCCAACGATCCAGCGGCTCCGTCGCCAGTAGCTTGTCCAACTCCGGGCAGGCGAAGCCCGTTTCCTCGACGTGTACCAGTGCGGCGGTGAACGCTTCCAGTTCGCGCACCTGCTCACCAGCGCCGCTCTCCTGCTGCTGCCGCCGGTCCTCTTCCGCCCGGGCGCGCGTCCGTTGCAGCAGCGGCTCAATGTGTTGGGTGCGCAGGCGGGCCAGAATGTCACCCCCGCACGCGTGATAGTAGAGCAGGCACTCGAAGGCCGGCGGGACACGGCCACTACGGCTCCGCTGGCCTCCCGTCCGCGCCAGCGGCCGGCTGGCGAGATGCCAGGCGATGGGCCGGTACCTGAACTGGCGGACGTGACGCGCGAAGAATTGCCGTCGCAGCCAGTCTTCAAGCGACAACCCGGTCAACTCCGCCAGCAGCGCTTCCGTCTGCTGCGCCCCCAGATCGCCGTCCCCGGCACGCAAGCGAGCGCGCAGCCGCTCCGCCAGCGTCGCCTTGCCAGACACCGCCGTGAGCGGGATGATGCCGCCCGGCTCCGCCCACTCCGGCGCCGGTTCCCCCGCCGCCACTTGCTCCGGCCAGCGGTGCCCCAGCAGCCGCAGCACCAGCACGCTCAGCCGGTCTTCCAGCAGCCGCTGCTCCTCCGGTTTGCCGCGCACACCCTCCTGGCGGAGCTCCTCGAGGAGCCAGTAGACGCTGATAGGGTGCAGCTCCAGCTTCTGCGCCAGCTCTTCCAGGAAGGTCTCGGTGGGGATGGGAATGCTAGCGCCGGGGGTGACCACCTCGTCGACCTCGTCGTCCGTGGCTGCCGCTGCACGCTCGCTGTCCGCAGCGCTCCCGCCTGGCCCGGCCTCGTAGAGGGAGCGCAACCGGCGTTTGAGGGCGGCAAGATTCGCAGCGTCGGGCGCCACCCGCGGCTCGCTGCCGAGCAGAGTGAGCACCTCATCTGGAACGGCAAGACCGTCGGGAAGCGGCGGTACGGCATCGTAGCCCCTGATCAGTGAATACCAGCCCGCCGGTATGCCGGTCTCGTCGAGAACGGCGGCCAGATCGTCGCCAGTGATGTCGTAGGCGGCGAAGACGAGGCGCTCGGAGAGGCCTTCGAGGGTGTGGAGCACCGCAGCCACAGCCACAGCCCCGTCCGAGGCGAGCTGCCAGGAGGCGTTCCGGCCCTCAC
>JAMCRV010000013.1:49652-49996 GCA_023381555.1 Chloroflexota bacterium
AGGGGTGAGGGCCTCCTGGCGGCATCGGCGATCGCTGTCAGGGTCTCTTCGAGTGAGCCAAGGATGCCGTCTGCGGAGATGCGGATGACCCGGACTCCGCGTTGGGACAACCATTCATCACGAGCCGTGTCATGGTTGCGTACTGCTGGCACGCTGTGGATACCGCCATCCACTTCCACCGCGAGCCGGAGGTCAGCGCAGTAAAAGTCGACGATGAACGGGCCGAGCGGCTGCTGCCGGCGGAACTTCAGGCTGAGGAGCCGCCGGTCGCGCAGGGCCTCCCACAGCATCTCCTCGGGGCCATTGTCCGCCTGGCGGAGCACGCGGGCCAGCTCCCGGATCTC
>JAMCRV010000066.1 GCA_023381555.1 Chloroflexota bacterium
TCATCGCAGAACACTCGATGTGCCACCCTGGCCGCCCGCGTCCCCAGGGGCTCTCCCAGCTTGGCTCATCAGGAAGAGAGCTCTGCCACAAGATAAAGTCGAGTGGGTCGCGTTTATTCGGATCGGTCGGCGTATTTCCCCGCTCATTGGCAAGCACAAGCATGTCCTCATAGGACTTCAAGTCTGACGGAGGCCCAAACTCAGGGTCCTTGCGGGCCTCGTAATAGACGTTGCCGTTAGCTGCGTAGGCCCAACCGTGTGCGACCAGCCGCTTGGTCATCTCGATAATCAGATCGATCTGCTCGCTGGCGCGCGGAAAAAAGTCTGGCATCGCGATGTTCAGAGCGTGCATATCGCTCCGGAGCTGACCCACCTGGTCCTCTGCCAGCTTGTCCCACGTGGTGCCTAGCTCACGGGCTTTACGCATCATGTCATCGTCGACGTCAGTGACGTTCTGGACGTAGACCACCCGGTGCCCGAGGAGGCGCAGCAATCGCACTATTGTGTCGTAGGTGGCGAACGTAAAGAGGTGCCCGACGTGGGTAGTGTCATAGGGAGTCACACCGCAAACATAGACCCCGACCCGATCACTGATTGGGTGGAAAGGTCGCTTGCTGCCGGTATCAGTACTCGACAGTTGCATCCCGCTGTATTTCTCCTCGATGCCTGTGCACTGAGCAGGTCTCGCCTGCTGCAGCCAGTATACAGATGCTAGTACGTTGCCAGCTTGGTCACTCCACAAACCACATAGGCCCAAATGGGAAGCAGCATGTGCATTCCACCGTGCTATTGGGCGAGTGATCAAGGCCTGCTTCTGCCCAATCTTCACCCGTGGCTCTGTAAACTTGAACGGCGCAATGATGCGGAGGGAGCGCCGGTGACGGCCGGCCAAAGAAAGGAGGAAACGGTGCCTGTCTATGAGTATCGGTGCCCGCAGTGCCGGCGCCGAATCAGCAAGCTCTTCTTGACGTTCGCCGAAGTGCAAACCCCTTCGTGCCCGCAATGCAGGGTGGCAATGGTCAAGCTGGTGTCCCTCTTCTCTACACACCGGTCAGACGATGAGCGCCTCGAGGATTTCTCCGATCCCGCTACATTTGCTGACGTGGATGAGAATGATCCTCGCAGTATCGCGCGATGGGCGCGCAAGATGGGTAAGGAGCTTGGGGAGGATTTGGGTCCAGAGTTCGACGAAGCGGTCGATGCCCTCGAACGGGGTGACGAACTAACAGGCAACATGGATAGCTCGGAGTCCGATGAGGCTGAGTCCCTGGGGGAAACCGCGTCTGATGCGTCGCTGGACTTCTAGGCAGCGACGAGCCGTAACGGCATCCTTGGGTGCCACATCAGTAGCGTTCACCGCAGTCAAGGCAAGAGCACTAACACCATCAGGAGCGGTTGCCGCCGCAGTGGTTGGCTCGCTCGTCCTGACCAACGGCAGCAGCCGCTCCGCTATCGCGCTGCTAGCATTCTTCATGACTGGATCTGGTCTCAGCCAGATCAATCGTCGGGAGAGTGCTAACCAGGGTCAGATCGTTGAGAAAAGGAGCAGGCGCGACGCCTGGCAGGTACTCGCGAATGGTGGTATTGCGGCAACATTGGCGGCTCTCTTCGGGCAGCGCCGCAGCGAAATCGTCGAGCAGGCTATTCTCGGCAGTCTGTCTGCCAGCACCGCTGACACCTGGGCCACCGAGATCGGAGCACATTCTCCAGAGCCGCCACGCGATATCGTGCGAGGAACGCCGGTGCTCCCAGGCGCCTCTGGCGGTGTTACCGCGATGGGACTCGCCGGATCCCTGCTCGGTGCTGCAATGATCGCAGTTATTGGCTTCTGGGATCGATCCCAAGATTCCCCGCGGATGCCAGTGCAGCGTGCGCTTGGCATCTTGCTTGCGGGGATAGCCGGCTCCCTAGCTGACAGCGTGGCCGGGTCAATGGTGCAGGCCCTCTATCGGTGTGAGGAGTGCAACCAGGTCACAGAGCAAGTGACCCACGAGTGTGGTCAGCCGGCGACGCTCATTCGAGGGCAGCGATGGATCAATAATGATGTCGTGAATCTCTGCGCTACCATAGTGGGAGCAGTCGTCGCCGCCCTGTGGGAGTCAGCTTTCCACGGAGATCATGCAAGAAAGGGCCAGAGTTCGCGTGAGCGTTCAACCAGTTGTCCAGAAACTCGAGCGACCATTCACGCGCATCGCGCGCCTGACGTACCTGCTGTATCTCCCAGATAGCTACGGGCAGCAGTCTGACCGAGCGTGGCCACTCCTTCTGTTTCTCCACGGAGCTGGGGAACGCGGAGATGACATCGATCGCGTGCGAACTTACGGGCCTCCCCAGAGGATCGAAGATGGTTTGTCTGTCCCCTGGATTGTGGTCGCACCGCAATGTCCTGCCGAACTCTGGTGGGATGCGTGGGAGCTCGGCGCTCTGCTCGACGAGGTTCAGCAGCACCACCGGATAGACCCCGATAGGATCATGGTCACGGGACTCAGTATGGGTGGGTTCGGTACTTGGCAGCTAGCAGCAACTTTTCCGCGCCGGTTTGCCGCACTTGTTCCCATCTGTGGCGGCGGCGAGCCGGTATCCGTCCGGCGCTTTGCCCACGTTCCGGTGTGGGCGTTCCACGGCGCCAAGGACCCTGTAGTACCGTTGCAGCGAAGTGAAGACATGGTTACCGCTCTGCAACGAGCTGGCGCCGAACCCAAGTTCACGATCTACCCAGACGCCACGCATAATTCGTGGACGGCCGCGTACAACGATCCCGAGCTCTACGAATGGCTCGACTCCCAGCGCCGTCGTGAGCCTTAGGGTGACCGCTCCCGAGACTTGCTGGCTCAGTGCGGCAAGGACGGTCGAGTAGTGACGAACAGCCACTGGCAGACTAGCCAGCCAGCTAACGCTACTAGCAAGAAGTACCATCCACCAGCTTCACGTTGGGCACAGATCGTCGCGCTGCTCCTCCTCGTAGCTTCAGTAGTCATTGGAGTTGGCTTTCCTTCCAATCGAGCACGACTGGGCCTTCCACCTGTTCTGAGCGATGTCCGGGTGCCGAAGAGCGAGGTTGCGGCTGCTCACGTTGCGGTTGTGCAGGCAGCTGGCCCATTTTCTCAGGCGTGGGAGGCTGCAACGCGGGCCGGTTTGACTACGGGCAAGAGCCGGCTACCCGCCTTGCTTACCGTGGCCTCTCAAGGAAGTTCCAGTGCCCAGGCCGCCCTTGACACTTTAAGCGCTGATGCAAGGCTGCTCGCCGCTCTGGCGAGCGCATCTGCGCAGTATCAGGCAGCAATAGTCCACTACGACAATGTTCTCATGGCACGCAGCCGCTCTCTCGGTCCTAAAGTCGAGCAGCTCCGGTCCGATACCTGGCCTTTTGTGGAGTGGGTCAAACAGTTTCCTCCACCGTTGGGACTCACAACATCGCTGCACCCCGGCACCAGCGCAACGTTCACTACGCTAGCAGAGCGCCTCGCACAAGACGCTCAACAGTCCGTGCGAGGCGCTCAAGCCGTTGCTGGAGCGGATGCCCGGAGCTTTGCCGCAGTGGCCGCAGACACGATCAAAGTTGCCAGTCTACTGCCGAACTACCGTCATCTACTCGAGGTATACGACGGCGAGATGGAGAAAGTAGCCAGCGAGCCAGGGCCCACGGCCCACGGGGCACGACTGATCGCTGGCGACGCCATCACCGGCGTGCTCTTCATCTTGCTGAGTCTAGGCTCGCTCTTGTTGCTGATCCAACCCCTGCTGCCGCGGATGTGGTGGATACAGCGTGGTTCCGTATACATCCTCGGATTCGCGGCAGTTTTCGCGCTCTTTCTCATCGGCTCACAAGCTGCAGCTGCGCTTGCCGCTGTAGCTCTCTTCATCATTGCACTCGTGGAACCTGTGGCAGGTGTTACTGCCGTTGCAGCAACCATTCCGTTTTTCTTTCACCCGCGCGCCGTCGGGCACTTACACTTTCCGCCGGCCGAGATCGCTCTCACGCTCACGGTACTCGCCGTTATCGTGCGGTCACTCTTAGAGCGACGTCTACCGCTTGTCGATCACCCCTGGCGTCTCAGCCTCCTCGACTTCCTCGCAGCCGTCTTCTTCCTGAGCGCGCTGCTCTCCTTGACGGTCCCTCCGCACAATCAGCTCCACATAGCTCTCCGCTACTTTCGCTGGGTTGCTCTTGAGCCTCTTGCCCTCTATGTTCTGCTCACCCGGCTCCGCTTGACTCCAGCGCAGCTTGTGCTCAGTCTTACAGCCTTCACCGTCGTGCTCATCGGCACCGGCTGGCTCGCCGTGGGTCAGTTCCTGACGGAGTCGGATACGTGGACGAACGGCGGCGTCGCTCGGGCCCTTGGTGTCGACCCAAGTGCGACTGCTCTCGGAATAGAGCTGGGTAGAGCTGTGGCCATCGTGCTGGCTCTCGCCCTGTTTGCTCCGCAATCCCGCACCCGTGCCGGCGCGGCTCTTCTGGCACTCGTCGGTGCGGGCGGGCTCTTCGTCAGCTTCACCCGCGGTGCGTGGATTGCCGTTGCGGCTTCGATCTTCGCCGTGGCGGTGGTGCGCCGGAGCTGGCGCGTCATGTCAACCGTGACGGTTCTTGCCGCTATTGGCCTCGTCGCTATTGCTTCATCGCACATTGAACGTCTGCGTGGATTGTTCAACCTGAAGAGTGGGAGTAATGCGGCACGCCTTGAGATATGGCGCGGATCTCTGGAGATGCTACGGGAGCACGTGCTGCGTGGTATCGGCCTTGACCAGTTCCTCAACCAACACCCGGAGCGCTACGGCATCCCTGAGCTACGCTTCTTCATCGTTTCGCACCCACACAATGTGTTCCTTGACGCCTGGCTCCAGCTTGGACTCCTTGGCTTCCTGAGCTTTACTGCTCTCATCATCACCGGGCTCTTTCTTGCCTTCCGGATGGGTACGGCACGGCTGCTCACTCCGGAGCGTGCCTGGGCCCTTGCGCTCTTCAGCGCACTCATCGATGTGTCGGTACACGGCTTCGTTGATGAGGGTTACTTCACAGGCGACCTCGCGCTCACATTTTGGCTGATCATCGGTTCTATCGAGGTGCTCAGAAGGCGCTGCGCGTCCGATAATTCAGTGAGCGCAGGCGGATCGCTTGCTGGAACACGTCAGACCGTTCGTGCGTCTGAACCCGCAGAGGGGTAGTCCACGTCGCGAAGAGTGAGGGGGCGAAACATGGAGGAAAAGGAGCTTGTCCGCGCCGCCAAGTCCGGCTCTAGAGAAGCCTTCGGAGAGATCTACGAGCGCTATCAAGCTCAGCTTCTCCGTTACCTCATAGGAATGCTTCGCGACCCCCAGCTGGCAGAGGACCTCTGCCAGGAGACGTTTGCTTCGGCCTACCGGACGGTTCAAGCGCTTGAGCACGAAGAGCAGTTACTGCCCTGGCTCTACCGTATCGCGACCAACAAAGCCATCAGCTCTCTCCGCCGCCGTAGGCTCATTCGCTGGATTCCTTTCGATGTCGATATGCATGACCGCGGCGACCACGCGCGCCCGGACGAACGAGTAGTAGAGAGGGATGCGATCTCGCGAGCTCTCGATTGTGTGCCCCACGATCTTGCGGCATGTCTGGTCGGGTACGCAGAGGGACTGAGCTATCAAGAGCTGGCGCTTATCTTCAACTGCTCACTCGGCGCCATCAAGCAGCGCCTCTACCGTGCCCGTCTCTCCTTTCGCAAGGCATACGCTGACGAGCTGACATCTCCGACTGCGCGACCTCATTCCCAGACTATTCCAGCAGTGCTCGAGGTCCGGAGAGCATGACGCAGTCCTGTTCTTCCGTTGACCTCCTCCTGATGGTCTACGCCGACGGTGAGGCCACAGAGCCAGAGCGGGCGCTCGTGGAGGGCCATCTCAGGCAGTGCAAGCGTTGTCGCGCACGATTGCAGGAGTGGATCGAGTTGCGACACACCACGATCGACGCTGTCCACCGAGAGGCTTCCCGGTCTCTCTCGACCGACACTCTAGATACGGCAGGCGCAACAGCGACCAAGGTCAGGCGTGAGGACGCAAGTAGCGGGATCGCGAACCTCATCGGTTTGACGTTGACCGTCGTGTTGCTGCTCGCACTGCCACTCACACTCCGCTACCTCCACGCTCCGCAGTCCGGTGTCCAAACTTCTGCAAGAGCCACGACCACAACCAGCCAGACCATCGCCGCTCAGCACCTAGCACTGGTGACTGCCTCGACGGCAAGCACGGCCACCTCATTCGCAGTCTCCACTTCTTCAATGTTGGAACCGGCCTCGGTGAGGCAAACGCTGCCCCCAGCCAGCCCAACCGTAGCTCCAGCCTATCCCGGGCTGATCGCGGTGAGTCTCCACGGCACCTTGCAAATCTTCTCAGCCCAAGGATCACGCACCATTCGTGTGCCTGGGTCCCTCGTGGCTCCGCGCTTTTCGCACTCTGGCCAGTGGCTGCTCTTCGAACGTATAGGAGTAGGACACCAGGCCACGCTCTGGCTGGCTCCGATCAGTGATCTGAACTCCCCGTTTGAAGTGCCACCGCCTGCGGAACAGGGCTTGGCGCGCTGGTCACCACAGCGCGACGAGTTTGTGGTGGCTAGCCCCAACGGTGCACTCTGGTTGGTCGATCCTCGTCAACTCACGGAGCAGCCGATTCTCCCAGCGACCTCACCGATCACGAACCTGGCCTGGACCGTCGATGGCAACGCTGTACTGGTCGAGAGACGCGCCGTTGATCGCTCCGGACAACAGCTCGTTGAGGTGTCCCGTTCTGGGCGCGTTGAGATACTGACACAGACAGAGAAACCCCAAGACATGCTCCGCGCGCCCTTCCTTGGCGCGCCGGCAGGCAATGATATGGTGTTGTTCTGGACCGCTCGCCTTGGATCACCACCAACTGCACCGGCACAGCTCGACGAGCGGGCCGGGAAGCGGACTATCCATCTCCTCGACCACGTCCGCCGTTTCAGCGCTGATGTCGCAGTGAATCCGGTACGCCCGCAGACGGTGGCGGTCATTGAGCAGGCCGCCGGCTCCTCGGGGACAAGCGACGTCCGGCTACTCCACCTTGCCGGTGACGCTGTGCAGTCTAAGGTCCTGCTCAGCGGCCAGGCACTTGATGATCTTGCCTGGCGACCCGACGGAACGGAGCTCGCGCTGGCCGTGGGGGCATCAACACCGCAGGGCTTTAAGAAGCGTATTGTGGTGATTTCCCCAAATGGCCGTCAGGGCCCTCAGGGCCTGACGAGTGGTCCGGACGACAGTGTGCCAACCTGGTCATCAGGAGGAAACTGGCTGCTCTTCGTTCGCCAGGCAGGCAGCCACGCCGAGCTCTGGCTGAATAACGTACAGTCCAAAACGATGCTTCGCATTGCCAACGACCTGCCAGCGCTGCCAGAAATCCCGAATCTCGACTTCGGCTTATCAGGACTCGTAAGCTACCGAGGAATCTTCTCGTGGTCAGCAGCCGGTCCGACACCATAGTTCGAAGAAACCAAATCGCTTCGTCAGGCTCCTACGACGGCACTGGGAAGCGGTGGTCTCGCAAAGACGCGCGGAAGCCGCTTCTTCCACGCAGTGGGTAGCAGCACGTCGATTGCGTCATCGACCGTGACCACGCCCTGTAATGCCCCACGATCATCGACAACGGGAACGGCGAGAAGGTTGTACTTCGCAATCACGCGAGCCACATCGTTCTGGTGGTCGTGCACGTTGACGGCGATGGGATGGCGCGTCATAAAGGTGTGGAGTGGTGACTGGGGCTGAGCAAGAATGAGCTCCTTGAGGGATACCACTCCAACGAGCCTATCGTCGGACTCTGAGTCCACGATATAGAGATAGTAAGCCATTTCTGTGGGAGCACGAGTCTTGCGAAGCTGGTCCATGACATCTTCAGCAGTGAGGTGCTGTGGAAAGGTGAGGCATTCCGTGGTCATAATGCCTCCCGCGGAGTCCTCTGGATAGCCGAGCAACTCCTGTACTTCGCGGGCCTCCGGCGCCTCCATCAGGCTAAGCAGCTCTCGCTGCTTGGAGTCTGGGAGATCTCCAAGGACGTCCGCGGCGTCGTCAGGCTTCATCGCCTCCAAGATGTCGGCGGCGCGATCACTCTCCATCTGTTGGAGAAGAGAGACCTGCCGTTCCGGATCTACCTCTTCCATGGTCTCCGCAGCCGTTGCCGGATCGAGCGCCTGAACAAATGCAGAGCCCTGGTCGACCGGGAGCTGATCGACGAGGGTCGCCAGATCTGCCGGGTGAACGGTGGCAAGGGCTCTGCCGGAGACCTTGAGACGAACTGGAGCCCCGTGCGATCCGAACTGATCAACAACATTCCAGGAGATGACGGTGTCAGGCAGCCGCTCAGCCAGCTTGCGCGCCAGAGGACCTAGACCTAGCCGGCGAATGATGGCCTTTCCGGATACGTCGATACCCACGAGATGAACAGCGCTATTATGCTGCTCGAGCTGGAGATCGTTCGCCCTGACTACCCGCGAACCTTCGATGTCGAGAATCTGCTTGTCAAGCACGTCCCGTACCAGGCGCACCTCCTTCGGGTCGGAAGCGCCAGCAAAGCCGGCAAGTCGATCGCGCGGAACAGTCAGTATGATGCTTTGATCAGAGCAATCACCAACGACGGTCCAGGGCACCGTGATACCGCTCTTACCCGTCCCTATCGTCAGGCTGGACACGAGAGGGTACTGCTCGCTAGCTGTGACGCCGACATCAAGCACCTTACCGATACGATCATGGCGCGCATCAAACACCGGAGCATTCATCAGCTGGGAAAGAAAAGTCACGGCATCCCCCCTCACCACAAACAACTGCGGACTTGTGAGGAGGGCACCCGACCACTCCGGTCGAGGCGCGCGAATGTAAGGAGTCTCTACCTCAGCCGGCGAAGTGGGATACTGGCCTCATCACAAGGCCACAACCCGCGGACCCGAAGACGACCATCAGGAAGCATTGCGCATCCTGACTAGGACCTTCGTCGAGCACCTTTCCCTTGACTTCCACTATGTTCCACCAAGTCACGGCTGATGGTAGGCACCTGGTGAAACCATGACACCTCTAGAGTATACACGCTGTGCACGAGCGCTTCGCCAAGATCACATCGCGTTTCTTTGAGAAGCACGGCATTCGGGTGGCCGGCTCCTGTCCGACGTCCCTTAGAAACCCATTAGAAACCCAATTGGGTACCATAGGCGCTGATACAGCTATGCTACATTAATATGCACACTGCGAGAGCAGTAGTGCGCCGCTGGACAGCGGCCCTCAACGGGTAGGTCCAGGCGCGGCTAGGACGTGGATGTCTCCAGACACTCGCATATAGCGGCTGGCGCTTGGTGCTGGCAGTATGCGAGAATACGCGGGAAATGCTGCTCGCCAGGAAGGGGTATTGACGGATGAGCGCCGCGACGTCACCACTCGTCGCATCGGGAACGTCGCGAGGGTTGCGTGGAAAATCCGTTCGCAGCCGCATCGGCGATATTGCCGGGAACTATTGGGTCGGTCGCATCGTCAAGGCGATCCTGACGATTTATCTGGTCGTCACCCTAACCTTCTTTTTAGTCCGGCTCATGCCCGGGAATCCAGTCGAGTCCTTCATCCTCAATCTGGTGCAGACGCAAGGACTAACGTACCCCCAAGCCCAGGCCCAGGCCGCCTCCCTCTTCTCGTTCGACGTAAACGCCCCACTCTGGCAGCAATACGTGGATTACCTTGGAAACCTCATACACGGTAATCTTGGTGTTTCGATCGTGTCCACCGGGACGCCGGTCAGTGTCATGATTCTGCAGTACTTGCCGTGGACGCTCTTCAGTGTCGGTCTGGCACTTCTCATCAGTTTTGTGCTGGGCATCACGCTCGGTATCCTCATGGCCTACCGGCGCGACACGTTGCCGGATCACGTACTTTCCACTATCGCCGCCTTCATCAGTGGTGTGCCGAATTACCTTCTTGCCATATTGATCGTTGTCTTCCTCGGCATCCGGCTGCATCTCGTTCCATTCACGGCGATGCGCGGGTCGCTCTCCCCCGGCGTCTCACCAAACTTGAGTTTGCAGTTCATCGGTGATGCCCTCTTTCACGCCTCACTCCCCATCACCGTGTACGTGCTCACCACCGTTGGCGGCTGGATGTTACTCATGAAGAGCAATACGACGAGCACGCTCGGCGAGGACTACGTCTTGGTGGCGCGGGCGCGCGGCTTACGCGACGGACGCATTACCGCGGCCTACGTTGGTCGCAATGCGATGCTGCCGCTCATCAGCGCCCTGGCTATCTCAGTGGGCTTTATTGTCGGTGGATCCACGGTCATCGAACAGATCTTCGTCTATCAGGGGATCGGCTGGATCTTAGGTTCCGCAATCGTCAGTCTGGACTACACCGTGATGCAGGGGATCTTTCTCATCTTGACGATATCCGTCGTGGTATCTAACTTATTGGCGGACTTGCTGTACGGTAAGCTTGATCCCAGAGTACGTATCGCGGGGAGTCAGTAAGATGGCCATCGGGACTACTGCTCCGGATGCCGTGCTGACCACCGACAGCAACGTACTGGTGCGCTCGGCGCAGAGCGTAGGCGGCCTGCTGCGATCGCTGGCGCGCCGCCCATCGGGCCTAGCTGGCTTGATCCTGGTGACCTTCTTCGTTCTGCTGAGCGCGGTGGGGCCCCTGTTCGTGCCCGGCAACTTACAACCAGACGTCACCGCGATTTACGCTGCGCCTTCAGCGGCGCATCCACTCGGCACCGACTCGCAAGGCCGCGACGTGCTGGATCAGGTGCTGCTGGGTGGTCGCACGCTGTTGATCATCGCGGTCATCGCAGCGGGGATGTCAACACTCATTGCGGTGACATTGGGCGCCTCGGCAGCGTTCCTGGGCGGCGTTGTGGATGCGATCATCGTGGCGGTGACCGATATGTGGCTCACCATTCCACAGTTCCCGCTCCTGGCCGTGCTAGCGGGTTTCATCCACTTCACTAATCCATCGTTCATGGCGGTGATCATCGGCGTCCTGACCTGGCCGTCCCTGACGAGAGCAGTGCGCGCGCAGGTGTTGTCGCTGCGCCAGCGCGACTACGTGGAGGCCGCTCGCGCGCTGGACTTAGGCACCCGCCGCATTATTTTCTCGGAGATCTTGCCGAACATGATGGCCTACATCGCCATCAACTTCTCCCTCGGTATGGTCGCCGCCATTTACTTCCAGACGGCCCTCTACTTTCTCGGGTTCGCACCATTGGCTGGGAACAACTGGGGAATTATGATCAACCTCGCCTGGGTGCAAGGCGCCATCTTCTTTCAGCAGAGCATCTGGTACATTCTGGCGCCCGTGACAGCGATCGCCCTGTTTTCCATCGGACTGGTCACACTTACCCGCGCCCTCGAGGAAATCTTCAATCCGCGATTGCGAGGCAACTTGTCATGATGCTTGGTACACGCCGGAACGCCTTCTCGCGATCTGGAGCGTCCGATGCCTCTGTGCCGGCGGACGTGGTGCTGTCGGTGCGTCAGCTCTCCGTGGCCTACGTCACGCGCCGTGGTCCCGTGCAGGCGGTACGTGATGTCAGCTTTGACTTGCACGGCGGCGAGAGCCTTGCTTTGATCGGAGAAAGCGGCTCCGGCAAGACGACGCTGGGCATGGCAATCAACCGCTTGCTCGGCAGCTCGGCCCAAATCACGACGGGTGAGGTTTTGTATCAGCGTCAGGGCAAGGTGACGAACATTCTAACGCTGAATAAGGAGCAGTTGCGCCGGTTTCACTGGCAGGAGTGCGCCATTGTCTTCCAGTCGGCGCTCAACTCCCTCAATCCGGTCCTGCGCGTCGCCGATCAGTTCGTCGACACGGCGCGGGCGCACGGGCAGCACGACCGAGGGCAGATTGAGCAGCGTGCCTCCCACCTGTTACGACTCGTCCAGCTCGACCCTGGTCGGGTGCTACACGCCTATCCGCACGAGCTCAGCGGCGGTATGCGCCAGCGGGTGCTGCTGGCGCTCGGACTCCTGCTCGAACCGCAGGTACTGGTGCTGGATGAGCCGACGACGGCGCTGGATATCTTGACGCAGCGTGTCATCATCGAGACCTTGCGCCAACTCAAGCAGGAGTTGCGCTTCTCCATGATCTTCATCTCCCACGATCTCTCCCTGGCGGCGGAACTGGCCGATCGCGTCGCTACGATGTATGCCGGACGCATCATCGAACTCGGCAGCGTCCGAGACATCTTTTACCATACGCGTCATCCCTACACCCTGGGCCTGTTGCAGTCCGTGCCGCCGCTCAGGGGTACGCTGGAAGACCTGCGTTCCATCCCGGGGTCGCCGCCGGACCTCATCACGCTGCCGTCGGGATGTAAGTTTCATCCGCGCTGCCCTCTGGCCGGACCAGAGTGCGCGCAGGAGGATCCCCCTGCCTTTGTGGTGGGCGACGAGCATACGTCGGCCTGTCTGCGCTGGCAGGAAGTGCGTAGTCCACGCGGTGAGGAAGCAGCAATTGGAGAACCTTCCCGCGTGATGCATTCTGCGCGTACCCCGCGCGCTGAGGAAGCAGCCTCATAGATGTCTGAGCCCATTATTGCCCTCGAACACGCCAGCCAGGTCTTCACCACGCGTCGAGGCGACGTCCGGGCCGTGGACGACCTCGTCCTGGCGCTGAATGAACGGGAGATCGTCTGCCTCGCCGGCGAGAGCGGCTGCGGCAAGACCACGACCGGCAAGATGGTGGCCGGTTTACTCGCACCCACATCCGGTGCGCTGTATTTCCGAGGCCAGAATGTCCTATCGGGTAACCGCCAAGCTCAGACGGCGTTCCGTCGTGGCGTGCAGATCGTCCACCAGGATCCCTACGCCTCCCTCAATCCCATCCATACGGTCTATCAGACGTTGAGCGCACCGCTATTCGTGCATGGCCTGG
>JAMCRV010000047.1:0-421 GCA_023381555.1 Chloroflexota bacterium
GGTTGCTAGGCCGCACGTGGAAGGCGCGTAAGCGCTTCACCCCAGCGAAGCGGTCCTAATGGCCGATCCCTTGCTCCTCACCTCCCATCCACCCTCCATCCCCCACACTCTGCACACCCCCCCCAGCAGGACCTGCCCCCCGCAACGACATCAGCTTCTCTCTCGCACGAGCACCTGTTATAGCAGTGTGGGAGATATGTAACGTGGTTCTGATCCGGGCGGCGCTCGCGCTGGCTGCCGGAGCTGTCGCTTGGGGGCGAGCGACAGGCGAGAGAACTGTGGAATCAGGCCCGGCGGGTCAGCGGCGCAGTAACATGCGGTGCCGGCTGCTCTGCTTCTCGATGGCGGCGGCGAGCTTGTACGGCTCTAGCCAGGGATTCGAGCACGGGCACGGTCATTTCCCAACCCATGCACGCATCGG
>JAMCRV010000047.1:431-2500 GCA_023381555.1 Chloroflexota bacterium
CCGTAGACAAGGGGAGCGCCGTCGACAAGATCCTGCCGGCCATCGACAAGGAAACTCTCCATGAGCAGGCCAATGATTCCTCGCTCACCAGCAGCGACTTGCTGGGCGATGCTCTCGGTCACCAATGGCTGCTGGTGGTAGTCTTTGTTGCTATTCCCGTGGCTCGTGTCAATCATGAGCCGGGGTAGCAGGTGATTCTTCTTCAGGAGCCGGAGCGAGTTCTTGACGTGCTCGGTGTTGAAGTTAGGGCCGGTGTCACCGCCACGCAAAATGATGTGGCAATCGCTGTTGCCGTACGTCGTGACGATGGCCGCCAGTCCCTCCTCGGTAACGCCGAGGAAGCTATGGGGGTGGGCAGCAGCGCGCACAGCATCTGCTGCCACTTGAACGTTGCCATTCGTGCCGTTCTTGAAGCCCACCGGCATAGAGAGGCCGGAAGCGAGCTGCCGGTGGACCTGACTCTCGACCGTGCGCGCTCCAATAGCTGCCCAAGTCACGACGTCAGCAAAGAACTGTGGTGAGATTGGGTCGAGGAACTCGCAGCCGGCAGGAAGGCGCAGGGTCACGAGATCAAGCAGCAGGTGACGTGCCGCCCGAATGCCCTCGTTGACCGCGAAGGTGCCATTGAGACGCGGGTCATTGATGAGCCCCTTCCAGCCGACAGTAGTCCTTGGCTTCTCGAAGTAGACGCGCATGACAATGTAGAGATCGCTGACAAGGGTGGCCGCGAGGTCCGCAAGCCGGCGTGCGTAGTCTAGCGCTGCCTGGGGATCGTGAATCGAGCACGGACCGACGACGACGAGAAGGCGGTCATCCTGGCCGGCGAGGATTTTCACGACGCTGTCACGGGCTGCGCTGACGAACCCAGCGCCCTCATCGTTGAGAGGAAACTCTTCCCTCAGCACCACTGGCGACACGACCGGCCGGATCGTCTCAATCCGGAGATCCTTCGTCTGCATAGTCCTGATCCCTACTTCGTTGCGTGGAAGGGAAGATGCCGCCACGTGATGCGACTTCTTCCCTTTCCTGGCTATAGCGTTCGCGTCGCAAGGACGCTCTCTAGGACAACGAGCACACTTGCCTCCGAGTGTCGGAGGTGGCGTGCCCTAGAGACCGTGATTGTATCTCCTGTTAGTTTAGCTTGCCGCTGGGCCTATCCATACTGTTTGAACGTTGACAAACTCGCGGATGCCAAACCAGCTCAGCTCACGGCCATAGCCGCTTCGCTTTACGCCTCCGAAGGGGAGGCGGGGATCCGAGGCTGTCATCCCGTTGATGAAGACCTGCCCTGACTCGATGTCTGCAGCGAGCTGTTTGGCACGATCGACGTCACCTGTCCAGAGGCTACCACCCAGGCCGTAGACACTGTCATTGGCTGTGGCGATGGCGGTCGCAGCATCGGGGACACGGATGATGGCAGCAGCTGGTCCGAATACCTCTTCGCGAAAGGCGCGCATGTGGGGTTGCACACGGAGCAGCACTGTGGGTGCATAGAAGAAGCCGGGAGTCTCGAGCGCGTGCCCTCCAGTTGCGAGAAGGGCTCCCTGCTGTGCTGATGCATTGATCTGGTCGTGGAGATCTTCACGCAAGTCGGCACGTGCCATCGGTCCGATGCGAGTCTCGGTGCGAAGAGGATCACCCACTGGCAACGAGCGGATAGCTGCGACAAAGCGCTCTTCAAAGGTGCGGGCAATCTGTTCGACGACGATGAAGCGCTTCGCGGCGATGCAGCTCTGGCCGGCATTCTGAAAGCGAGCACGGACGGCGGTCTCAACGCAGCGATCGAGATCAGCATCCTCCAGCACGATGAAGGGATCGGAGCCGCCAAGCTCCAAAACGAGCTTCTTGAGTGCCTGCCCTGCCACGGCCGCAACCGAGCTGCCTGTGCTCTCACTACCAGTAAGGGTGATGGCGGCAACACGGTCATCACGAATGATGGGTGCCACTGCTCTGCCAGAGAGCACCATGGTTTGGAACACTCCGGTGGGAAAGCCTAGATCGCCGAAGAGGCGTTCGAGAGCGAGGGCGCAGCCCGTCACGTTTGAAGCATGCTTGAGGAGCATCGTATT
>JAMCRV010000052.1 GCA_023381555.1 Chloroflexota bacterium
GCGGACCTGTGAGGGAAGCCCCCTTCGTTCTTGCTTGCCTGCTCAATGACACCCAAGAACAGCAGTTGAAGAGATGAGGGGATTGATCTATGGCTGTGACAGCGGAACAGATCAAGAAGCTTCGCGAGGCCACTGGAGCCGGAATTATGGACTGCAAGCGCGCTCTGCAGGAGGCCGATGGTGACGAGGAGAAGGCGAAGGCACTGTTGCGGGAGTGGGGTGCTGCATCCGCCGAGAAGAAGTCTGGCCGCGAAACGAAACAAGGAACTATCGCTTCGTATATCCACTACAACAGCGGCGTAGGCCGCGTTGGAGCGCTCGTAGAACTCAACTGTGAGACTGACTTTGTAGCACGTACTGAGCAATTCCAGCATCTCGCACATCAGATTGCGCAACACATTGTCGCTGCCGGTCCCCTCTACGTATCTGAGGAAAACGTTCCAGCGGACCTCCCAGCCGAAGAGCGAGCCACTATCCTCAAGGAGCAGGTGCTACTCGAGCAGCGCTTCCAAGGCGGTAACCAGACGGTTGCTGATTTACTGAAGGAGGCGATTGGCAAGCTCGGGGAAAACATCCGTGTCTCTCGCTTCAACCGGTATGTGCTCGGAGGCGAGTAGTGACCTCGGCCCCATCGTACCGTCGCGTACTCGTCAAGCTCTCAGGGGAAGCACTGGCTGGAGAGCGCGGGTTTGGAATTGAGCCGGTGATCGTGAGAAAACGAGCCGAACAGCTGACTGCTGTCTTTCGAGAAGGCATCGAGCTGTCTGTCGTCGTCGGTGCCGGCAACATCGTCCGAGGAGGAGTTGCTGCAGAGCAGGGTGTGGATCGTACCTCCGCGGACTACATGGGTATGCTTGGGACGGTCATCAACTCACTGGCACTACAGGCTTCGATTGAGGGACTGGGGGTTCCTACTCGTCTGCAAACTGCTATCGAGATGCGACAGGTTGCTGAGCCGTTCATCCACCGTAGAGCAGTGCGCCATCTGGAGAAAGGACGCATTGTCATCTTTGCGGCAGGTACGGGCAACCCCTACTTCACTACGGACACTGCAGCAACGCTTCGGTGCCTGGAGATCCACGGCGATGTGCTCATTATGGCGAAGAATGGCGTGGATGGTGTATACGATGCTGATCCCCGGGTCCACAAGAGTGCGCGGCGCTATCGCTCATTGGATTATATGGATGCGTTGACACGCCGGCTGCGGGTGATGGACGATACAGCACTGACGCTGTGTATGGAAAATCGACTACCGATCATCGTCGTTGATGCAGATGAGCCGGATGCCTTCGTCCGGGCGGTTCGCGGCGAGATGATTGGAACGTACGTGGGGGCCGATACCGCTTATTGCCCGGACTGAGGAAAGTTCATACCGATGCTGACCCCGGTGATAGAGAGCTACCTCGAGACCATTTTCAACCTCACGATGGAAGGAGATCTCGTCATCGCAGCGCGGCTTGCTGAGCACTTTCACGTCAAGCCGCCTACGGTCAGCGAGACTCTCCGAAGAATGGTGGAACACGGCTACGTCGTCATCACAGGGAGGCGAGTCATTAGCCTCACCCCACTCGGACAAGAGTTAGCCGAAGCAGGGCTCCGTCGCCACCGGCTGCTTGAGCGCTTTCTCTCAGAAACACTTGGGCTCGACTGGATCACCTCCCACGAAGAGGCGCATCGGCTCGAACATGATCTCTCTGAGGATGTCGAGGAGCGTATTAGGAAACTACTCGGCGATCCGGAGACGTGCCCTCACGGTAATCCAATTCCAGCACCGGGACGTAGTCCCGCCGACTTCCTTCGAGTGCGGCACGCCTTTCGATTGTCGCGCACCACCGCCGGCCAGTCCGTCGAGGTCGTGTGCATTTCAGAAATCGTAGAGGACGAGACAGCGCTGCTCCGACTTCTGGGGAGCAACCGGCTCTTCCCTGAAACGTGCCTCGCCATAGTGGAAAATGATGGGCATCGAGTGCACGCCATTGCGCACTCGGCGCCCATCCAGCTCGAGACAGACGTTACCGATAAAATCTGGGTCAGAGCCGTGGATCCTACTAACTGATGAGGACGTATGGTCAGGATAATCAGAAGATGGGCCTCGGTCTGTTTGCGTTGCGCACAGAGAAGGGATGATCAGGATGCCAGCACCTACTCTCGAGCACACTGAAGAGCGCATGAACAAGACGCTGGACGTGCTCCGGCGCGATCTCCTGGGAATCCGCACGGGTCGTGCATCTCCGGAGCTCCTGCACCGGATTACCGTTCCATACTATGGCTCTCCTACCCCGTTGCAGCAGATAGCCACTATCTCCACAGCAGATGCGCGGACCATTATCGTGCAGCCGTGGGATCGCCAGCTCGTTCCGGAGATTGAGCGTGCGATTATGAAGTCAGATCTGGGACTCAATCCGTCCAATGACGGTGAGATTCTCCGCATCATCTTGCCACCCCTGACGGAGCAGCGGCGTACTGAGCTTGCGAGGGTCGTCGCGAAGCGCCTAGAGGAAGCAAGGATTGCTCTGCGCAATGAGCGTAGAGATGCCCACGAGCTCATCCGAAAGGCTGAGAAGGCTGGCGAGCTATCGGCTGATGAGGCGAAGCGCCGCCTCGATGACTTGCAGAAGATAGTGGACCGGCACGTGGCTGAGGTCGAGAAGATCGGCGCTGCCAAACAGGCCGAGATTGCTGAGGTCTAACAGTCGATAAGCTGTAGGGCGGTTCTGAGGATGGCAACCCGTAGTGACCTGCTCATCCGCCTCGGCAGTGCGGCTCTCCTTGTTGCGGTGGCAGGCCCACTTGTTGTCGCGGGCGGCCCCTGGCTTGCAGCCCTCGCTGCAGTCACTGCAGCGCAGAGCTGGAGGGAGTATGCTGGCCTTCTTCCGGCAGTCTCTCGACGTGTGGACGTATGGGGCGGTGGCTTGCTCGTCATCGCTGCGGCTGGTCTTCCCTTGCTTCCGCCGGCTTTCTGGCCACTTCTCTGGATGCTTACGGTTTCCACCCTAGCCATCCGTCAGTTTGCTTTGCCAGCAGCGCAACGGTCGCTAGATGACATCCTAGCGACCGTTGCCGGAGTGTGCTGGATAGCTCCTGGGGTCTTCAGCGCGGTCGTGCTCCGCTCGTATGGCGGCTCGCCAGCTGGCCTCTCCTGGTTCATGTCTGGTGTGTCGATCGTCGTGGCCTGTGATACGTGTGCGTACTTTGGTGGGCGCACTCTTGGGAGGCATAAGTTCTTTCCATCGATCAGTCCGAAAAAGACAGTCGAAGGTGTCGTCGCTGGTATCAGCGCCGGAATGATTGTCGGGGCCATTATCGCTCTAGTCTGGCTATCGTTGCCGTGGATTGTGGGAAGCGCTCTGGGTCTAGTTGTCTCGAGTGCCGCAGTCGCCGGTGATCTCTGGGAATCATTTGTGAAGCGGCAGTGCGGGGTCAAAGACAGTAGCGCTCTGATTCCCGGTCACGGAGGCTTGCTCGATCGCGTCGACAGCTGGCTCTTCGCGTTCCCGGCTCTGCTTAGCTGTGTTATCCTCATTGGTCGTGGATGATCTCTTGCGCATCGCAATCCTAGGTAGCACTGGCTCCATCGGCCGTCAGAGTCTAGAGGTGGCGCGTGCCCATCCAGACAAAGTCAAAGTGATTGGCCTTGCGGCCCGTACCAATGCGGCGCTTCTCGAAGACCAAATTGCTGAATTCCACCCGGCTGCAGCTTGTCTCAGCAACCAACCTGGGTGGTCGTCAAGTGTCGAGGGTGTAGAGACGTTCCACGGTGCGCCGGGGCTGGTGGAGTTAGCGACGCTACACGCAGTTGACCTTGTCGTTGCGGCTACAAGCGGGAGCGAGGGCTTTCAACCGCTAATTGCGGCAATTCGTGCTGGAAAAAAGATTGCGCTTGCCAACAAAGAGGCCTTGGTGATGGCTGGTCAGCTCGTTGTACGCGAGGCAAAGGCCGCCGGATGCCTGTTGCGCCCGGTCGACAGCGAGCATTCTGCGATCTGGCAGTGTCTGCAAGGTGAACGCCGCCAAAATGTGGAGGGGGTTACCCTCACCGCATCGGGCGGACCATTCCGCACCTGGGCTGCTGGGGAGCTAGCTGAAGCGACGCCAAGTCAGGCCTTGAAGCATCCTGTGTGGTCGATGGGCAGTAAGATCACTATTGATTCAGCGACATTGATGAACAAAGGTCTGGAGGTCATTGAAGCCCACTGGCTCTTCGATCTGCCATTCTCGCGAATTCGCGTGGCTATTCATCCGCAGAGCGTCATTCATTCTCTTGTCCACTTCGCTGATGGATCTCTGAAGGCCCAACTCGGCACTCCTGATATGCGCCTGCCAATCAGCTATGCCCTATCGTGGCCTGATCGCTGGCATACGGAACAGCCAGCCGTCGACTTACTGCAGATCCAGCCCCTGACCTTCTTTGAACCAGATTTCGAGCGCTTTCCCTTGCTTCGCTTAGCAATGACGGCAGGAGAGCTTGGACACACGTATCCTACAGTGCTCTGTGCGGCCGACGAGGTGGCGGTCAGCGCGTTTCTCCGGGGTGAGATCTCCTGGACACGGATGCACGCGGTGATTGAGCAAACGCTTGACCAGCACACGCAGATTGTCGACCCGTCGCTGGAAGAAATTTTGGCGGCCGATGCAGAAGCTCGGAATGTTGCCCAGTCCCTATGCAGACGTTACTCCCGGCAAGCGGTACTCTAGATAAGAAGAGAGAGCTTACCAGGCCCTGATCCGGTCGTGGGAAGCGACTGCTCCCGAAAACTTGAGAAACGGCACTGACCTTGAGCTGGCTGTACTATCTCTGGATTATTCCGGTCTTACTGTTTTTGATCGTTGTTCACGAGTTGGGCCATTTCCTGGCTGCTCGACTCTTCAAGGTGCGCGTTCTAGAGTTCGCTCTGGGATTTCCACCGCGGATTCTGTCCGTGCGTCGCGGTGATACGGTGTATGCGCTGAATCTGCTTCCAATCGGCGGTTATGTCAGGATGGAGGGGGAAGACGGGCAAGTTGTGTCTCGATACAGCTTCCCTGCCCGCCCCGGGTGGCAGCGCGCGATCATATTGGCAGCCGGTGTCACGATGAATCTGCTGCTGGTGCCGGCCCTGCTGGCTGGAGTTGCAGTCACAGGCGAGCCGGTTATGCGAGGGGCGACCGTACAGCAGATAGAGCCCGGGAGCCCTGCGGCCCAGGCTGGTCTGCACCCAGGCACAGTGATCCTCGCTGCCGGGGGGCAGGTCCTGACCAGTGAGCGGCAATTTGTCAGTCTCATTGACCGCCACCTTGGGCAGCCACTCACGCTGGAGCTCGCGAGCGCTACGGACTCACCAAACCAGAGGTCTTCGGTCATTGTCGTGCCACGAGTCACAGTGCAACCCGGGCAGGGGCATCTCGGCATCTCGTTTACACCTCATCTTGTGACGAAGAGCTTTCCGATTTGGCAGGCCCCTGGCGAGGGATTGCATCAGGCTCTCACGCTGACCTCGGCCTTCTTCGGAGCGCTGCACGCAGCCGTTGCGACGAACAACCTGCAGCTCTCTGGACCCGTAGGTATTACCAAAGTCACCGGTGAGGCCGCTCAGGCCGGTCCGAGCATACTCATCGAGCTCACCGCTTTGCTGTCACTCAACTTAGCTCTCATGAACGTGTTGCCGCTACCAGCGCTGGATGGGGGCCGGCTTGTGGTGCTGCTCGTTGAGGGGATTCGCCGCCGCCGCCTCGACCCCCAGATCGAAGGGGCAATCCACTTCGTGGGCTTGGTCGTCCTCCTCATGCTGATGGTGGTCGTGTCGCTGCACGAAGTCTTCACTGGGGCGCAGTGAAGCTGACACTCAATTCTGAAGCACCTCGGGGTTCACGATGTGCAGCGGGCGTTCGCCGCAGAGCGCTGCAGTGAGGTTGCGGGCGGCGAGCTCCGACATTCTCGAACGTGTACGATCTGTCGCGCTGCCGGTATGTGGAACGATCAGTAAATTCGGTAGCGTCAAGAGTAGATCGGTCCCACGCAGCGGTTCAGGGTCTGTCACATCCAGGGCAGCTCCAGAGATGGTGCCGTCGTGAAGCGCGTCGTACAAAGCGCTGCGATCCACGATCGGGCCTCGCGCAACGTTGACAAGGATGGCTGCCGGCTTCATGAGGGCAAACTCGCGTGCCCCGATGAGCCCGCGGGTCTCCGGCGTGAGAGCGACGGTGATGCAGACAAAATCGGAGGATTGGAGAAGGAACTGGAGACTGGAGTAGACAGCGCCAGTCTCAGATTCTTCGTGAGGTTTCGGTGCTCGACTCCAATAGAGGACTGACATGCCAAAGCCACGAGCGCGGCGGGCGACAGCCGTTCCGATAGCTCCGAGACCTACTATGCCCAGTGTCGCCCCGTTGACCTCTCGTCCCACGAGCAGCCAAGGGTTCCAGCCTCGCCACCTGTCTTCCTTCACGTGGATGATTCCTTCGGGGATTCGACGTGCGGCAGCGAGCAGCAATGCGAAGGCGTGGTCCGCGGTTGTCTCTGTGAGCACACCCGGAGTGTTGCACACCGCAATTCTCCTGCTCGTGGCATACGGGACATCGACGTTGTCATATCCCACACCAAAGTTGCTGATGCAACGAAGCCGCGGTGCAGCGTCAATTGCTTCGCGGTCCAGTTGCTCTGTGGCGTTAGAGACCAGAACTCCGTCCACATCCGCGAGCACCGATAAGAATTGGGTGCGCTCTATAGGGGCTTGACCTTCCCAGACCTGGGTCTCGCAATGCTCCATGACGAGCTGGGGCCCTGGGTCCGGAAAGCGCCAGCTGAGAAAGACCTTAGGTTTTTTCACGTGCATCGCTGTCTCCTTGTTCCGAATCCCAAAATGGTGTGCGCCCATCCTCAGAACCGAGGCGGGACGACTCTGCTGACTATCAGCTCTCCCTTCGGTACCGTCGCGTGAACATAGCGTAGGTCACCTGTCCGGAAGTGCAAGCGACAGGAACTTGACGTTTGCTGCTCGGAGTGCCAATGTCGATACGTGTTGAAAGGTACGTGCTACGGAGGAGGACACGGGAGCAGGATGTTGCATGGAAATGGAAGTGGGACACGCCGGAACTTCGTGCTGTTCAATCCGGATGAGTGGCGAGCAGAGTCTGCCGGGTGCTACGGCCACCCGGCCGTCCATACCCCCCATCTCGACCGGCTGGCGGCTGACGGAACGCGCTTCGACCAGTGCCACGTACAGCACACTGTCTGCACGCCCAGCCGTTGCTCATTTGTCACAGGATGGTACCCCCACGTGCGCGGGCACCGCACACTCTGGCACTCGCTGCGTCCAGATGAGCCGAACCTGTTCCGCTACTTGCTCGAGGCTGGCTATGACGTGCGAATGTACGGCAAGAATGATATGCTGTCCCCCGAATCGTTTCCCATTTCTGTGTCGGAAGCACGAAGTGCTCGTGGAACACACCGAGGAGGGGCGAATCCTTTTGCCGAGGATGATCCGCGACGTTACAGCTTCCTCTACACTGCTGGCGGAGAACCGGCAGAGCACCACGACTATCACAACCTGGAAGCTGGCCTCCAGTTCTTGCGCAAACCGCACGACCAGCCTTTCTGTCTATTCTTGCCGTTATCATGCCCGCATCCCCCCTATACGGCGCCGGCTCCCTTTCACTCGCTGTACCGCGCCGACGATCTGCCTGCCCTGAGGCCGCCTCGAGAGGAGAACAAGCCACGCTTCCATCGGGACATCCGGCGGAGCCGGCGACTTGACGAGCTCGATGACCCATTCTTCCGCGAGCTCCAGGCTGTATATCTCGGCATGGTGTCGTACACAGACTGGATGTTGGGCCAGTTGCTCGATACACTCGAGGAAACGGGTCTGTCAGAGACGACCACTGTCATCGTGTTCTCCGACCACGGCGATTGGGCGGGAGACTTTGGTCTCGTCGAGAAGTGGCCGAGCGCGCTCGATGATACGCTGACGCGTGTGCCATTCGTTGTGCGAACTCCCGGCGGCGTGCGGGGCCACGCTGTGTCAGAGGTGGTGGAGTTGCTTGATCTGATGCCGACCGTCTTGGATCTGGCGAGCATCCCATTGCAGCACACTCAATTTGGCCGTTCGCTGACTTCACAACTCTTTGGTGCCGCAGGTGACTCTGCACGTTGTGCGTTTGCCGAAGGTGGCTACGATCTTCACGAGCCTCACTGCTTTGAGGGGCATGAAGGTGGTGATCAGGCCCTGCGTGCTCCTGGTCACATCTACTCCCCCAAGGCCAACCTGCAGCAGCGTGAGCCACTCTCCGTGTGCCGCTCAGTCATGATCCGGTCGCGGAGTCACAAGCTGATCTATCGCCCGGGTGATCGCTCTGAGCTCTACGATCTCGTCCAGGATCCGCGAGAGCTTGACAACCGCTACGATGACCCAAATCAGAGACTCGTGCGTACCGACCTTGAGCAGCAGATCTTGAGCTGGTATGTGCGCACCAGCGATGTGACGCCATTCCACGAGGACCCTCGTGGTTACACGCGTCCGGCTGTCGGGAAACTGGTTACCGAGGAGCAAGCGACGCTCAGGTGATGGGCTCTCTGCTACTGGAGATGCCACAGAGAGAATGCCGCGGTGTGTGTCGAAGCAGCGAAAGGATGAGACTTGAGCCGCCCAAATATCTTGATCTTCATGACTGACCAAGAGCGAGCCGACGTCTGTTTACCGGACAGCCCGTGCCGCACACCTCACGTGGATGATCTGGCACGTGAAGGCGTGCGCTTCTCTCAGGCATATTGCCCCACGGCACACTGCTGTCCATCTCGAGCTACATTCTTTACAGGGCTGTTCCCGAGCAGACACGGTGTGTACAACAATGTCTCCAATCCGCAAGCAATCCATCGCGGTCTCAACCCAGGCGTGACAACGTTTGGCGAGCTCGTCGCTGACGCTGGCTACAACCTCGTGTACAGCGGCAAATGGCATGTGTCCGACTTGGAGGGGCCAGCCGATCGCGGCTGGCGTGAAGGCCGGGTCACGGCAGGCAAAGGAGGTTACAGCAATCGTGACATGGACATGTGGCGTGAGCGGTGGGCGACGGTAACCGCGCAGGAGGGCGCTCCTCGACCACGTGGCTGTCTCAAGCGGCCTGGATGGGGGACCTACCGCCTGTATGGATCTATGCCGCGCCGAGTTGATGAACCCTACGATGGCCATCGTGACTATCTCGTCGTCCAAGATGGTATCCAAGCCCTACGTGAGCTCAGTCAGGAGAAGGAACCCTGGTGCCTCTTCATTGGTGTTTTGGGGCCGCACGATCCTTACATCATTCCTGAGCGCTACGCCACCATGTATGATCCAGCGCAGGTCGCGCTTCCCCTGTCTTTCAACGATCCTCTCCGCGACAAGCCGCGCGTCTATCAGCGCATGCGCGACCAGCTGTGGGGGCAGCTTAGCCCCGACGAAGTCAGGGAATCCATCGCCCACTACTGGAGCTACTGCACGATGATGGATGATATGTTTGGCGAGGTCCTCGCCGCTCTCGACGAGTCGGGGGCGCGTGACGATACGCTCGTGCTCTTCGTCTCTGATCACGGTGATTACTTGGGGAGTCACGGGCTCTATCTCAAGGGTGTTCCGGCCTTCCGGGAGGCCTATCACGTCCCGTTCGTCATCCGGTGGCCACAAGGTGCTGTCGAGCCAGGGCGGACGTGTGATGCGATTGTGTCGCTCGCTGATGTGTTTCCGACGATCCTAGAGGTGGCCAACATACCGGCGCCCGGCGATCTTCACGGGGCGTCGCTGCTGCCATTCCTCAAAGGAGCGCAGCCGGCCGTCTGGCGCTCTACAGGGTATACCCAGATGAATGGTGTCGAGCTGTACTACACGCAACGTTCGGTATGGACCAGACAGTTCCGGTACGTCTACAATGGTTTTGATCTCGACGAACTCTATGACCTCAAAGAGGACCCGCACGAGGTTCACAACCTGGCGGACGATCCACGGTATGCCGATGTCAAGCGGGGCATGGTACGTCTCCTGTGGCAACAGGCGGAGCTGCACCAAGACACGATTTTCAACCCCTATCCGACAGCGGCACTTGCACCATTCGGCCCCTGTGTAGCCCTAGAAGGCTAAATCAAACCAGAATGGCGTTGCGAAGGAGACCCTCACCCCCTGCCCCTCCCCCAAGCTTGGGGGAGGGGTGGCGAGCCTTGGTGAGCCGGGGTGAGGGCCCCGCCCTTCGCAACACCACCGTGGAAGGATTTAACTTTGGCGGAAAGTGCTGTGGATACGAAGTCAGGCTATTTCGTGGTGTGGCAATCGTCGATTTTTCAGCGATCGAGCCCTTGTCTGGGCAGGGGCTCGTCGCGTGGTCGCTTGACGGCTCGCATCGCTGGCGGGCGAGCTTGCATTACAAGACACCGTTCCTGTCCGGATACTATGGAACTCGGATGAGCAATCAATCGCCGCTGCCTCAAGCGTAGGGTCTCGTTCACACCACCATGCATGGAGGCTCTTGGGGCCTCCAGCGGGGGCTCAACGGATGGGGGGTAGAGGTCGCTCGCTGACTGCTCAGCAGACGATGTCAACTTCCAGAGCATCTCCAGGTGTGAAGCGAACCGTTTGAGCACGTGTCGCGCTTCGAATGTCGACCTCAGCGCTCGCTAGCCACAGAGTTGATGCGTGCGGGGCGGTGATGCGCAGCTCAGAGAGGTCTGCGCCCATACTGAGTCGGTGTTCTGACTTGAACCGGCGCACCGTCTCGACGACCTCGAGGATGTGCCGGCCTGACGCCGCCGCCTCTTCATCCGCCCAGCTATCAACGGTTTCGGGCCACAAGGCGCGATGGATCGACGAAGTAGTAGCGCCATCGGAAGCCGAAAAGACTGTTCTGTAGATCTCTTCGGTGATGAAGGGCAGGAACGGCGCGAAGAGCTTCAACACGGTACGCAGAGTGTGGTAGAGAACGTAGCGACAAGCGTCGCGACTCGCGCTGGTGACGCCATCAGCCTGACCATAGAGCCGGAATTTGACGAGTTCCAGATAGTTGTCACAGAGGTCACCCCAGAAGAACTGCTCTGCCTCTTCACGTGCACCTCGAAAGTCGTAGGCAAGGAAGAGCTCGGTGCTCCGGCGTATCGTAGCGTTCAGCTTGTGTAACAGCCAGCGATCGCTGACGGTGAGGTACGTAGGGGACGATCCGGCGGGTTGATAGGATTCCAGGTGCGGCGCTACTAGGCGAGCAGCGTTCCAAAGCTTGGTGACGAGGCGCTGACCCTTCTTGATGATCTCCGCACTGATGACGGTGTCGCTCCCGACCGACACTCCAGTAGCCCAATAGCGTACCGCATCAGCTGACGACTCATCCAGCAGCGCGGTTGGATCCTCAGCAGCAGTACGCTTGCTCTTCGAGAGCTTCTTGCCCGTGGGGTCTAGAGCGTGTCCACTGATGAGCACATCCGTCCAGGGAATCTTGCCCGCCTGGTAGAGACTGCGGACGATGGTGTAGAAGTCCCACGTCCGGATGATGTCGTGAGCATTGGGACGGAGCGTCATTGGGCGGAGGTCCCGATCGAACACGCCCGGTGCGATTCCATAAGGCTCCAACAGCGTGCCACAGATCAGCGGAGTCACTGAGGAGGTCGCCCACGTATCCATCACGTCCTGGTCACCGGTAAACGCTGTTCCGTCACACTCAGGACAGCGCTGAATAGGTGGTGGCGTCTCCTGTGGGTCGATGGGCAGATCCTCACGGCGAGCCAGGATGACGTGCCCGCAATGCCCGCACAACCACACCGGAAATGGCACGCCGTAGAACCGTTGTCGAGAAATGTTCCAGTCCCAGTTGAGCCCTTCAATCCAGGACTCGTAACGCGTACGCATGTAGTCGGGGTGCCAGCGAATCTGCCGGCCAGCTTCAAGGAACTTGTCCTTTGAGTCCAGGATGCGAATGAACCACTGCCCGGCTACCAGATATTCGATGTCGGTACCGCAGCGCTCGTGTACGCCAACCGTATGCTCGATCTGTCGCTGTTCCAGGATTTTGCCCGCAGCAGCGAGGTCCTCGAGAATCTTGCGCCGCGCTTGCTTGATCGTTAGGCCGGTATAGCCTGGAGCCAGGTCATTCATCCGCCCTTGCGGGGTGATGGCGATGCGCAAGGGTAGGTGATGGATTCTCCACCATTCGACATCGGTGACGTCGCCGAAAGTGCAGCACATCACCGCGCCTGTCCCTTTGTCGCGATCAACGTGTGCGTCAGCGATGATTGGAACCCGCAGTTCGAACAACGGTGGTGTGGCGTACCCGCCAGCATAGCGTGCGTAGCGCGGGTCATCGGGGTGTACCATCAAGGCTACACAAGCAGCGAGCAACTCGGGCCGCGTGGTGGCAACAGGAACGACCGTCTGGTCATCGAGCGTGAACGGGATGGTGCTGAACTGCGTGGCGACGCCAGCGCGATCTTCGACATCCGCCTGGGCTACTCCGGTGCCGCACTCCGGACACCACTGGGTCGGCGACTGCTGCCGGTAGGCCAAGCCCTTTTCAACGAGATCGATAAAGGCAGCTTGCGAGACACGGCGCGATCGAGGGTCGATAGTGGAGTAGCGCAAGCGCCAGTCGACGCTCAGCCCGAGGCGCTTCCAGAATCCCTCGAACTGCTCTTCGACCTGAGCCGACAACTCGAGACAAGCATCGATGAAGGCCTGTCGACCGGCAGTGCGCGCTCGGATACCGCGCACATTCTCGGTGAATCGCTCTGTCGGCAAACCGTTGTCGTCGAAGCCAAAAGGGTAGAAGACTTCTGCG
>JAMCRV010000023.1 GCA_023381555.1 Chloroflexota bacterium
TCAGTCAGATTTACGACCTCTATGCAGTGCGGGCTATCGTTGATACCCGCGAAAATTGCTACGTGACGTTCGGATTGATCCACGAGCTGTGGCACCCGGTGGATGGCCGCTTCAAGGATTACATCGCAAAGCCAAAAGAAAATGGCTACCAGAGCATCCATACGACTGTGTTCTGTGAAGGCGGAAAGCTCACGGAGTTCCAGATTCGCAGCTACGAGATGCACCAGGTTGCAGAGTATGGGATTGCCAGCCATTGGTACTACAAGCAGAGCGGCGGCGCCTCGCCGATGCCAATGGGGAAGCTGCGATGGATACGCCAGCTGCTACAGCTCCGTCAGGAGTCGAGCAGTGCACGCGAGTTCGTGGACGCGGCAAGCACTGAACTGTTCCCCGATCAAGTCTTCGTCTTCACGCCTCAAGGAGACGTGAAAGATCTGCCGCGAGGATCAACACCCGTCGATTTTGCCTACAGAATCCACACTGAGGTTGGTCATCACTGCATTGGCGCACGAGTCAATGGCCGCTTGGTGCCATTGTCCTACATACTGCAGAATGCCGACGTTGTGGAGATTCTCACTGCACGTGGTGATCACGGTCCGTCACAGGGCTGGCTTGATTTCGTTGCGACCTCGACGGCCCGGCAACGTATTCAGCAGTGGCTGCGGCGTCGCGATCGACCGGAGAACTTGGCCCGCGGAAAGGAAGTCTTCGAGCGCGAGCTGCGCCGGGTGCTGCGCGGTCCGCAGGATACTCTCCCCGTGGACATTCTCCGGGACGTCGCGCGGGAGTTTTTCCACGAGGACATTGATGATTTCTACGTAGCTATTGGCTGTGGCGAGATTTCAGTGCAGGCAGCGGCCAATCGAGTCGAGTTGCGACTGCGTCAGCAGCAGCCTACTGCTGCATCATCGCCTGCGTCACTAGGATCTGCCCAGGGTGCCGCGGCTCCTACGCAAGGAGGGACGGGAACCGATCGGCGTCTGGATGCAGTGACTGATGCAGGAGAAAACTACAAGATCCGAGTCCAAGGTGCCAGCGGCCTGGTCGTTCGGCGTGCGCTCTGCTGCACTCCCAGGCCACCAGACCGAATCGTGGCCTATCTCACTCGAGCAAGCGGAGCCACTGTCCATCGTATCGACTGCACCAACGTGCTCCAGGAAGATGAGCCGGAGCGTCTTGTCCCCGCGGAGTGGGAACGGCCGGTAGATAACAGGCAGGTGGTCGAAGCTGAAGTGCAGATCACTGCGAAAGACCGGCCAGGGCTATTGTCGGACATATCTGGGATGGTATCTGACGTGCAGGGCAATATTTCTCAGTGCTCTGTCCGGACTGATCGCTATTGGGCGGAGTTTCACGTAGTATTCTCGGTTCCCAGGCGCGACGTTCTCGATCAACTGCTGAGTCGAATCTCACGCATGGATGAAGTGGAGCGGGTTGTCAACGTTGGCTGAGGTGGGCACTGCAGGCGCGAAGATCAGTGCTCTGCTCGGAGGAGCCATATTGCTCTCCTTGGCGATCGCTGGTTGTGGTGCGTCTCACTCTGCATCTGCAATCCAGACGGCTGCAAAGACCTCTACTTCGGTAAACGGGTTGACTGCCTCACGCATACAGACGGAACAGCAACACCCGGCCACGACGCAAACGCTGACCAAGAAGATCGCGATCCCGACCTCGTCGCCGCCGGTCTCGGTGCGGTTCTTCAATGCGGCAACGATGATGCCCGTTGCCTGCAGCAGTGTCACGGTTGGGGGAAAGCCGCTCTCGACGCTTGCTGATGGTTGGTGTGGTCCTGGCACGCTCTCTGGGCAACAGGCGACGCTGGCCTCCTCCGGCTATGACTCTGTGACTGTTCGGATCAGACCTCACGAGAACATCTTGCTCTCACCGACAGCCCTATCCGTGGCCGAGCAGTTTTCCCAGGCGCTGCAACGCAGCGACTGGAGCGTGATGTGGTCGCTGTTGCATCCGCTACAGCAGCACGTGTGGGGCAGTGAGAGCGACTACGCACACTTTCTCGCCGCGAAGTTCACCTGGCAAGGAGCCAGCTTGATCTCCAGCGTTTCTCTCGGCACCGCTTCCGTGGATCAACACTGGGGCAATGTGCGCTTCACGAGCGAGCCACTGCTGGTCACGGAAGTGCCCATGATGGTGGGCCTCCCCCACGCCCATGCGCTCAATCCGCTCGATCCCTCTCAAGACGCCAGCCCCGTTGTGCTCACCCTGGACAGCGGTGTGTGGAAGGTTATCGACCCTGGAATCGCTGGAGCAGAAGGAACGATTCTCCTTCCACCCCATCCGCCATACCGGCAGCTCCACGTTCCGATACTGATGTACCATCACGTAGGTCCCCCAGTCGTGCATCAGAAGACTATGACGAACTTCGACTTTCGTCTGGCTACCGATCTGACGGTGCCAGTGGAACACTTCGCGCAACAACTTTCATGGCTGAACGCGCACGGGTTCCACACGATCTCTCTCCAGCATCTCTTCGCATCTCTGTACGATAGTGCGCCCTTACCGCCGCATCCCATCGTGCTCTCGTTCGATGATGGCTATCTCGACAACTACACCGATGCCTTCCCGCTTCTCCAGCGGTATCACATGGTCGGGACGTTCAATATCATCTCGCACTTGCCTGGACTGATGTTGGGTACGAATACCTACATGACGTGGTCGCAGATTCAGGCGCTTTCTGCCGCCGGAATGGACATCGAGTCACATACGGTCTATCACGTCGACCTCGGTCAGCTTTCAGCTACTGATGCCCTGAATGAGCTCACGGTCTCACGGCAGACGATTGGTGAGCACATAGGCCATCTGCCACAGATCATTTGCTATCCGTCTGGCGAGCCGTTCCGGAGCGAGTCACAGGCTGCACAACAGCGCGTGCTCAGCTTGGTTGAACAGGCCGGCTATATGGGTGGATTGCTGGATCCGAAGATCGCTGGGAACTTGGAAGACTCTTCTCACCCACAGCTCCTGCCCCGGATACGCATTGCCGGTCAGATCACACCAATTGACTACGAGAGGCTCATCGAGTATTTCTCCCGCTAAGGGTCATCATGCCAGAGATTGTCGGTCGGACTGCGGGCGACCCACCGCAGATGGCACGGATAGAGGAGGCTGGAGTTGCTCTTGACGAAGGGGCAGCGCGTCGTGTTCATTGGTGACAGCATTACTGACTGCGGCCGCACGGCGGCAAGTCCGCCGTATGGAAACGGATACGTGTCCTTCATTCGGGCCCTCCTCCTGGCTCGCTATCCTGAGCTGGGGCTCGATACCATCAATCAAGGGATTAGTGGCAACACTATTCGTAACCTCGACGCTCGTTGGACATATGGATGTCATCAATCAGCACCCGCAGTGGGTCTCCGTGATGATTGGCATCAACGATGTGTGGCGCTGGATCGCCGGCAAGTTTGCGGACGCCGTGCCTTTGGACGAGTTTCAGGCAACCTATCGTCGCCTCCTGAATCGCGTACGTTCAGAGACCGATGCCCGGTTGGTTCTCGTGGAACCTTTCTTGATCGAGAGCGATCGCTCTGATGCGTTCCGTTCGCGGCTCGAACCGTATATTCAGGTCGTTGATGCATTCGCTCCCCAGTACGGTGCCTTGCTCGTTCGAACACAGGCCGCCTTTGATGGGGTACTGCCAGCACGATCCTCGGAGTTCTGGTCGGGGGATCGTGTCCATCCCTATATCCAGGGTCACGCTGTGATCGCCCGAGCGTGGCTGCGTGTCATTGGCTATGGAGACGTGTGATCTTGTAGGGACGCTCACACTGGCGGACCTGCGGCGCTTGCTATCGGCCTAGTGAACGTGTCCGTTGGACAGTGCACAGTGATGAGGCTCTGGTCCTAACGGCTCGCCACACAGTGGGCAGCGTGGGCGGCCAGCGGCGGCCAGGGCCGCAATCTGCTTGCTCAGGCGGTTCGCTAGGCGATACCTGGTGCGAACCGTGAGTCGCGGTTGCCTTGCCTCACGCTCTTCGTCTTCGCTCTCGCCGACGATGAGCTGGAACTGCTGATTGACGGCATCGTGTCCCAGTTGCAGCTGGCCGACGCGGAATTCAACCTGCGGATTCAATGGAAAATCACTGATCGGTCCGGTCGACAAGGTGAACTCTCCACGCTGTGCCTCCTGCGGCGCCACCTGGGCGAGCACTTGCTCGATAGCCAGCCCCAGTGCTATAAGCTGCTGCTTTTCGATCCAGAGCAGCGCCGAAGAGCTTCCCGAGCGCACCAGCAGGCGAAAGGTGCGATGCCCCGGCTCCCCAAGCGCGTCAGCGTCGAGATGGGTCGCCAAGCCAAAATCATACTGCGCTTCAGCCATATGCCGTCTACACGTTCTTCCCTACGCTGCCGCCCTGACATCGTGCCAGTGGGGCCACCCCGTATCGCGAGCACCTTCTCCGAAGGCTTCCTCACCAGCGGACCGGTGGCACATGAGTAGAGCTATTCTCGCGACTCGAACGAGCAACAGTGCACGACCCACCACGGCAGCAAGATTAGGGCCATACCTCCTCTTCTGGCTCGGAAGTGTAGCATAGGACTGTCACGTCGTGTCTCCGGCGGGTTCTGCAAACTGCGGAGAGAGCGGCAATAATGCACTGATATGATTGATATGGTGGAAACCGTTGAAGCTCCTACTGTCGAAGTCGAGACTGACCTCGGTCGAGTCTTAGCAGTCCTCATAGCGACAGGCGTCGTCCAGTTTGGGCTCCAGACTGCTCGCGAATCTGCTCGGACCGCCACAGAGCGAGCTACTGCGTCTGCGCGGCGGATCGCCCCACTTCTGGAAGCCCCGCGGCCCTTTCTGCTGGTGGGCGGATGGACACAGTTCCTGAGCCCGGGGCAAGAGCAGCGGGCACTGGACTGTGCCGAAGAAGTGCTGGCACCGGTCGAGGATCTTGACGGTGGGGTGACACCCGACGTGCAGTCACTGGAGGACTTGACAGAACAGCTCACCACGGTACTCGTCGGGCTGTTGCTGCGAGGCCGCACCGACATGCTTCGGGTGTCCGCATCAGCCGATGAACTGTTGCGAACCGTTCTTCAAGATCGAGCGCTCCTACGTCATCTTCTCGGTTCTGCAGATGCTGTGCTCAACCAGGACGTGAGTGGTTCACCGCGTGCGTTTCTCTGCGTGCTCGTATTCGCCCTTCTGATCGCTCTCTACCTGCTAGCACGCTTCCAAGGGCACTATGTGGAGCAAGATACAGCCGAGATGACGAGTCTCATCCAGGCAGTACTGAAATTCGGTAGTGCCATTCCGGACCCGTCGGTACCTGCGGTCTACCCTTCAGGGTACGGCTTCCAGGCCATCAGCATCTATCTGATCCGGCTCTCTGGTGTCCCCGTACAGGTCTTCGAGACGCGAGTCTGGCCCTTCTTTCTTATCGCTGATGCCTTCATGGCGTACATCGCTTTCCGGGAGATGACTGCGGACAATCGTAAAGGGGCGCTGGCCGCACTCTTCCTCCTTCTCCAGCCGGATTTTCTCTTTACAGCGCTTCGAGGATCTCACGAGAAGGTTACGTACTTCTTATTGTTGTGCTGCCTTTTTCTGCTGTTTCGTAGCTATCGCTATCGACGTCAAGTGCGCAGACTTGCTCGTTATGTCGTGTTATTCTACTTCGTAAGCTTTAGTATTCTCTCTATCAACAGTACTTTCGGCTCTTCTCTTATTGTTGCCCTGACTGGAAGCTTCTTCCTTGGCGGGCTTCTCTCTTTCTTCTTTAATGATCAGGCTGTTCAGCGAAGACTCTCTCTTATTCGCCTGGGCTATATCTCCGGATCTTCATTTCTTTTGTTGTTCCTAGAGCTATTCTACTTCTACCACCCCAGTCAGGGTATCTTCAATCAGTTTCAAACGGCAATGGACAGATTGGCTGGATTTGCTCTGAGTTTTCAGGCTTCTGATAATCCCTATAGCTATATTTCCTTAGGCTGGCGTAATATCTATATCTATTTTATTCTTACTTCGTTCACCTGGCTCACACTGCTCGTCTCCAGCCTTTCCTGGATCCGGCGCACGTGGCTCGTATTCTTCCGCAACGAGTGGGAAAGCATGACAGATAATCTTCGCCTCATGTGGCTCCTCTATGCTGGTCTAGCGATTCAAGTAGCAGTGGGAATCGCCGCAGATTTCAGTGGAGTTCTTGGGGCGAATCTGCAGTTACGACTCTTCCCAGTGTTCATGTTTATTGCGATTCCGATGAGCGCCAGTGCCGTCGTGGCGTTTCTTGATGCCTTGGGCGGCTGGCGCTTCCTTCGACTGGGAGTGAAGGTCGGGATGGGTGCGGCTCTGGCGTTCTTCGCAGTCTGCGGGGCATTTAAAGCGACAAACGAGCCGCTACTCAGTGACAAGTGGACGTTCTACTCTACGGGTGAGCTACAGACGATCCGCTGGCTCGATACCAATGTGCCAAGAGTGTCCGTGTGGGCTGATGTTGATGAGCGTATCCGCGAGGTCTATATCTTCTTCACACAGAGTCCTTACGCTGCGCAGCGCTTTCCGACGCTTGACCTGCCTGAGCAAGTGCCGCTCGTTATGCTCAGTGCGATAACGCGTACACGGATGGCGGTGTTAGGGGTTTCTCTACCCGACGTGAACCGCATGAATGAGGTGTACAATAACGGGTCGGTACAGGTCTATCGACAGCTTCCCAAAAATCCCCTGCAACCTTAGAGTGTCTCGGGATACTCACACGTGCCTACAAGAGCACACGGGTAGCAATGCCATCTTGAAAGGTAAGGGAAATAATGGTCGATGTGTCACCGTTTCGTGGAATGCGCTATCGCGAGGAAGTCGTAGGTGATCTGTCTCTCGTCGTCGCCCCACCTTACGATGTTATCGATGGTCGCCAGCGCTCGCTCCTAGTGGAGAGAAGCGCATACAATGTGACGCATATTGAGCTTCCCAACGGGGGCGCTGAACGCTATGCACGTGCGGCCGAGCTACTGCGGCACTGGCATAACGAGGGCGCAGTCGAGCATGACGCCACACCGGCCCTCTATGTGCTGGAAGAGCGATTTACCACGAACGGGGTCGAGCACAGGAGACTTGGTATTCTCGGTGCAGTCAGGGTCGAGTCGTGGGGTAGTGGGGCCGTCTTGCCCCATGAGCATACGCTGCCTGGACCAAAGCGGGACCGCCTGGAGCTCTTACGGACCTGCCGCGCCAACATTAGCCCAATCTTTCTACTCTACGACGACCCCGAAAGAGTGCTCAGGAGCGTGCTTGAGAAAGTTCGGACGAGCAATCCCGTGGCGCACGTCACTTTGCCTGCTGGCGCAGTTCCGCACGTAGCGCAAGAGAGCAGGCTCTGGATGATTACTGATAGCGCACAGCTCGGAGCTCTGCGCGCTGCGCTCGCGGCTACCCAAGCCTACATTGCGGATGGACACCATCGGTACGAGACGGCTCTTACCTACCGGCGCGAGATGAAGGAGCAGCATCCCGGTCTCGCCGAGGGATCGTGGACCCGTGCCTTGATGTTTCTCGTCGCGGCAGACGAACCGGGGCTTACTGTACTGCCGATACACCGCGTCATTCGCAACGTCTCGCCGGAGCGCGTCGCAGGGCTGCGTGATCGGCTCACGGACTACTTTGCGCTCGCAGAGCTACCGTCTTCTGTTCCTGAGCAGTGGATGGAGCTGCTCCAGCGTGCCGCCACGGGCTCGTTCATTTTCATCTTCCCAGAGAGCCCGCGCGCCGTGCTTGCTGAGCCGGCGCGTTCTCTGAAGGAGCTGCTGCCGCGAGACCGCTCTGAGGCCTGGCGTGAACTGGACGTCAGTGTGCTGCATCATCTGGTGCTCGATCCTTTCCTTGGACTTGGCGAACAGGAGATTGAGGGAGAGGAATATGTGTCCTACACACGTAGTGCAGAGGAGGCAGTCGAAGCTGTCCGCAGCGACCAGGCGGAGCTTAGTGTCTTGGTGCGGCCGACTGAGCCAGCGCAGCTCTGTGCGGTAGCGCGTGCGCACGATCGTATGCCGCAGAAGTCGACGTTCTTCTTCCCCAAGCCGCTGACGGGCCTCGTCATCTACGACCACACGGTGGTTTGAGACGGATGACGGTGTCCGCCAGCAGTGCTGGTGTGAAGGATGAGATCCGCAGGATCGGGCGGTCTATCGGCTTTGACCTCGTACGATTCGCCTCTGTGGAGCCGTTTGTAGGCTTGGAACAGATGCTGTCGGAGCGTATCGCAGCGGGTTACTTTTCTGGGCTCGACTGGTTCAATCAGGAACGAGCCCACCTCGCTTCGGATGTGCGCCATATCGTACCGCAGGCCCGGACGCTCATTGCACTTGGACTAGCCTACCCTTCGCAGGACAGCTACATTCCTTCAGAACCGGGAACGCCAAGAGGGCGCGTTGCTCACTACGCTTGGGGTCGGGACTACCATCCAGTAGTCCGGGGAATGGCGCGACGCTTCATTGCTGAGTTACGGCATCGCTATGGTCACCACGAGGCCCGCCGTGGCTGGGTCGATACAGCGCGAGTCGTCGACCGGGCGATTGCGACTCGCGCTGGTCTCGGCTGGATCGGGAAGAACACTTGCTTGCTGACCCACAGTTTGGGTTCGTGGCTCTTGCTTGCCGAGGTTGCCACGGATCTCGAGATCGATCCAGACCCGCCCTTGCGGACGACGTGCGGTTGGTGCGCCCGCTGCTCACCAGCTTGTCCAACCCATGCATTTCCGGCCCCCGGCGTGCTTGACGCCTGTCGCTGCATCTCATTTCTGACGATTGAGTCGCGTACTGTGATACCAAGGGAGCTTCGTCGCTCGGTCGGCGACTGGATCTTTGGATGTGATGTCTGTCAGGAAGTATGCCCCGTGAATCGTGGCGTTGTCAGCGCACATCTCCCCGATTTCGCTGCGACCCAAGGCATCGGTCCCAGCCCAGAGCTCTTGCCATTGCTTTTCTTGTCTGAAGAAGAGTTTCGGGCGCGTTATCGTGGGACGCCCGTGATGCGTACTGGTCGTACAGGACTGCTGCGCAACGTGTGCGTCGCACTTGGGAATGTTGGTGATCCCGTCGCTATTGACCCATTGCAGCGAGTGGTGAGAGCGGAGAGACAACCTCTTGTGCGTGCCCACGCAGCGTGGGCACTCGGAGAGTTTGCCAGCGAAATGGTGATACGCCGAGATCTTGAGCGAATCTGTAGAGAAGATCCTGATGCCACGGTGCGTACTGAAGCGAGTATGGTACTCGCGGCTCTAGGCTAGAGAGCGAGGCGCTATGACTGCACTCCTTGCTGCTGAGTGCGGACGTAGTCGGCGGTACGGTAGGCAACATCATCTTGGAGCTGAGCTGTGAGGCCGCCGTCGACGGCAAGTGCCTGGCCAGAGACGAATGTGGATTCATCACTGGCCAGGAAGACCGCCGCCCAAGCGATATCTTGAGCTGTGCCATAGCGCCGTACCGGGTACACCTCAGCGTTGAAGCGATCATGCTCAGGATGGGCCTCGTGTTCCGCTTTCTTCTCCGGGGATACGATCAAGCCCGGACAGATGCAGTTAGCCCGGATACCCTGGGGACCGAAGTCGCAGGCCACCTGCTTCATGAGCAGAATCAGTCCTCCTTTAGCGGCCTCATAGGCGGCAGATCGCCGCGCCGCGAAGAGTCCGTGGACCGAGGAGATCGAGATGATGCTTCCACCGCCGCTCTCAATCATGGTGGGAATACACTGCTGGCAGCCCAGGTATGCGGCGTCAAGAATTGTGCCTCGGGTCATAGCCCACACATCCCAGGGCGTGTCAACGGCTGTTCCTCCCCGCCACTTAGCGGCGTTGTTGACGAGAATATGCAGACCACCATACGCGGTGGCGGCGCGCTCGACGGCGCGCTGCCAGTCATCGATGCTCGTTACGTCGGCCGGCAGATAGGTGGCTTGGCCGCCAGCGGCACTGATCATCTCTACGGTTTCTCTGCCACCACCGTCGATCACGTCACACACGACGACCATCGCTCCCTCAGCTGCGAAAGTGCGGCCGATCTGGCGTCCTATTCCTCGTGCAGCCCCTGTGACGATGGCGACTTTGCCGGCTAGGCGTTGCATCATATGTTCTCCTCATTATTGCGCCTGGTACGGTCGCCCTGGCAGGCTACTGACTGGCTCGGAGCAGGTGCGGCGACAATCATACTCTCCACGGCGATAGCGCGACGGACGAGATGCCAGGGAGCAAGCTGAGCCGTGGGGAGAGAGCGCCCGTGAGTGGCACAGGCGAGGAGCAACTGGGCTGGCGAGGATGAGGGGCACACCATACACGGTGACTGTTAGCGTCGCTCCTCCGTGCTTGCTCGTGCGCCTGGCAGCCACTCGGGAATCTCCGGTATACCGAGTTTGGCGGCGAGCTCCGTGCGGCGCTGAGCGAGGAGTGTGCGCATCGATTCTGAGTTGAGAGCGTCGGTCCACATAATGATGGCATCTTCATTGTTGTCCGAATAGTAACGAGGGCGGATTCCCACCTGATGGAAGCCATACTTGATGTAGAGCCGCTGGGCGCCGGTGTTTGATTTGCGGACCTCGAGCGTGACCGCCTCACTGCCGATGTTATAGGTAATATCGAATATGCCTGTGAGTAAGAGTTCTCCGACTCCATGCCTTCGGTACGATTGGCGCACGGCGATGGTCGTAATGTGGGCTTGATCGGCCAAGCGCCAGAGTCCGGTGTGACCAACGATTAGATCACGCTGTGAGAGATAGTGCTCGACACTAGGAGGGTGGGGGATGAGCGAGAAAGGAAATGGACGTCGTAGCAGCGCATAGCTCGGTGATAGCTTCTCGTTCCTGGGCGTGCCAAGTCGGGCCACAATATAGAATGCGTTCTTGTTCGTGCGTAACTCGCGTCGGTAGGCGCTCGAAGGCCACGGCATTGAAAACGCCTCGCGCTCGATTTCCGCCACTTGGTCGAGGTCTTCAAGGCGCATAAAATCTAGATAGACTGCAGTCACCCAGCCCCCAGCCCAAGCGCCGAGATTGTTCGCGCTCACATCTGGATCCCCCATTCCATCCATCGAGCACACAACAATCAAGGGCAGTATAGAAGTGGACAGAATTGCACGTCAACCTGCCCGCGCAGCATTAGTGATCAAGAGGACAGAATGATGTGTGACAGCAACAGAGTGCAGGAATCCTTTGCACTCGAAGTAATTGCGCTCAGCGTGGATGATGCGCTGGCAGCAGCCGGAGGTGGGGCGACACGATTGGAGCTGACGGCGACGATGGAGGCAGATGGACTCACTCCAGACCCTGAGACTGTTCGAGCTGTGCGTCGGGCCGTTGATCTACCACTGCGGGTGATGCTCCGTCCAGCGACTGGCTTCATCCTCAAGCCGAGTGCAACAGTTCTTCTCTTCGAGCAACTGGCAGCATTGAAGGACGCGGGCGCCCAGGACTTCGTCTTGGGCTTCCTCACGATCGAGGGAATGCTGGACTTGTCGCTGCTGCAGCGACTCGATCGCGCGGTTGCTCCTGGATGGTGGACTCTGCATCGCGCCTTCGATGCTGTGCAGGACGGCTGGCAAGCGTGGCAACATCTGTCTCCACCTAACCGCTGCGATCTCATCCTCACAGCCGGAAGCTCTCTTGGGGTTGATGCCGGGTGGGGAACTCTGCAGAAGCGCGCGAACTGGGCTAGCCCTGGCAAATCTTGGGTCATCGGTGGCGGGCTTCGCGAAGAGCACCTCAGCGCTCTCTGGCGATGGGGATATCGCCAGTTCCACGTTGGGCGGGCTGCCCGACGTGATGGCCAGTGGAGTAGCCATGTAGAGCAACAGTTAGTGCGGGTCTGGCGAGACCATCTCGATGATCTGGCGCAGACACGATGGTGATGACACGCTGGGAGGCTGATTCATCTCTGCCACACAGTTGCATTGAGCACGTATATCCCGCTATACTGAAAACCCGATAAATCTACTCGGGTTTCAGAGGGAGGAAGCGGCGTGCTACGCGTGTCCACCCGTGGCGAATATGGCTCAAGGATCATGGTCTATCTTGCCCGCCACTGGGGCGAGCAACCAGTATCCCTCACGGAGATTGCCGCTCAGGAGAAGCTGTCTGTCGAATATTTGGAACAGCTCGCTGTCTCGTTGCGCAAGGCAGGATTGATTGAGAGTCATCGGGGCATCTACGGTGGCTACTCACTGTCGCGAGCGCCGTCCGCGATCACGATGGGTGAAGTGCTCCGGGCATTGGAAGGACCAATTGCGCCGATGGTCTGTGTCAGCGAGGGGGCGACTGAAGTCTCCTGCGCTTTTGAGCTGCACTGCTCGACGCGACAGATGTGGATGCAGGTTGGCAAGGTCATCGCTCGTGTGCTCGACGAGATGACGCTCGCGAGCTTGGTCCCTGTACCGACGATGTGGGAGCCCGTGCGGTATGTCGATCGTCACGGTGGCAAAGACAAGGGTCTCGTTGTGACTGACGCACTCGGTGCGAAGAAGGGGGCAAGCAAGCGCAATGGTCGATGGTGATCTGGTCATCCGCAATCTTCACGTGCAGATTGAAGGAAAGAAAATCCTCAATGGCGTGAACCTGGCGGTCAACA
>JAMCRV010000121.1 GCA_023381555.1 Chloroflexota bacterium
CGCAGAGAAGCGCAATGGTGATGGTATGGGAGGAGAATTCTCGTGATTCGACAGCTTCGGCGTCTGACGCGGAGCTTCAAGCTGGGAAACGTTGAAGTCAAGGCTCCGGCAGTGTATGGACGGCGGGTCTCTGGTGTGTGGCGTCTGGATGATGCTGATGATACCGGTTACGAGGGTGTCGCCTGCGTCGACGATGCCGCCCGTGTCGCCCGTCTCTTTCTCGAGGCTGGACGGGTCTTCGATCTACCTGAAGCGGTCGAGGAAGCAGAGGGCTACCTGCGCTTCATTCTGGCCCTGCAGCAACCATCGGGACGGTTCGCCAACTTCATCACGAGTTGGAGTGGGGAAGTCAACCTCACCGGCCCGACGTCACAGCCGGAAGGCGCCTTCTGGAACGCTCGTGCGATGAGAGCTATGGCGCTCGCCGCCGCCACGACCGGGAATGAGACCTATCTCGCGGCGTTCGAGCGTGTGTTCAACACCGTCTTCGATCGCTGTGAAGGGGCTGATATCCTCGCTCTTCACATCCTGGCGACGCTTGATGTGCAGGCTGTCCAGCCGAGCAGCCGCTACGAGAAGGCGATTCGCCGGTGGTGCCAAGCCGTGAGCGAGATGCGAGCACAGACAGGAGTCTTGAGGAATTACCACGATGAAGGCGATCCTCCTCACCTCTGGGGCCATCTGCAGCCTCAAGCGCTTGCTCGAGCAGGCATGATGATGGGAGAGGCCGAATGGGTCGGCGTTGCACGCGATTCGGTGGACCGGCTGCTCGTCCCTCTCGTTGAGCACGGACTCATGGACGAGACAATGATTGCTTACGAGGTAAGCTGCATTGTTGCTAACTTGCTGACTATTGCCGAGGCCACAGGGGAGAAGCGCTACTCAGACCTGAGCCATGCTGCTCGCACTTGGTTTCGCGGCGCCAACAGCGCGCATCAACCGATATACAATGCCTTCGAGGGGTGGATATCTGATGGTATCCACGGCGGTGTTGCCAGCCCAAACTCGGGGGCAGAGTCGAATGCCGAGGGAGGACTGGCCCTTCTGGACGAACTCCCCTGGCCTCTGTACTATCCTCATGGGGAGGAACATCTCCTACCAACAACCACTGCGGCTCAGTGAATCTGACCTTGCGGTGCGACAATGGCCTGCCGGCACCGAGGCGTTGACTTGAGGGGGAATAATCGTGGCTCAGGGGAGCGCAACGCGCGTGGCGCGGCGCGGGATCACCGACGACTGGAGTTACTGGAAGCTTGCGCTCATTGGCGTCATCGCTGGCTTGATTGGTGGCGCCGTCATGTGGGTGCTCATGACACTGGTCTGTGCAATTGCCGGTCCTAGTCTCTGGGCATTTCCAAAGTGGGTTGCGGATGCCGTCTACGGTGACTCGTGGCTTGGTTTCGACCTCCAAGAGGTGCTCACGGGTACGCTGATTCATCTGGCTGTGGCCGCTAGCTTGGGGCTGCTCTTCTCCGTCATTCTCGTGCCATTCCTTCCGGAGCTGCGATTTGCGCTGACCGCTGGGCTCGTATGGGGACTCATCGCTTGGGTCGTGCTCACCTTGATAGCGCTCAATGGGGTCGACCCTGTCATGGCGCAGGAAGTTCCGAACGTCGCCTGGTTCCTCATGCACATCATTTTTGGCTTGATCGTGGGCTATGTGGCTAATGGACTGAAACAGTTTGCGGAAATCTAGTCCAGGCGCCAGCTGGAGAGCATTGCCACTTGTTCGTGACGAGCCTTGTTGCTGCCATGGGACACTAATGGTGAGGGATAGCCGGTAGCCTTGGCAGGGAAAGCAGGAGGGCTCGCGTGGCTAGGGGTGTGTTGTACCCCCGAGTAGAGACCAGCCTGAACGCCGGTGTAGATCCGGCCATCGTCGTAGACGGTCTCGTCAAGCGCTACAGTGGCCAGGAGGTTGTGGCGGGCCTCTCCCTCACGGTGCAGCGAGGGGAAGTGTTTGCACTGCTCGGGCCGAATGGCGCCGGGAAGACGACGACGGTAGAGATCCTTGAAGGCTATCGCCCGGCCGATGCAGGCGCAGTACACGTGTTGGGTCTCAACCCCCGGCGCGAGGCCAGGGCACTCAAGCAACGCATCGGTGTCGTGTTGCAGCAGGGTGGCATCTACCCTCAGGCAACCCCGCAGGAAATGCTCAGCCTCTTTGCCCGATTCTACGCGCACCCGGCCCGGGTGGACGAGTTGCTCGAGCTCGCCGGCTTGGCCCAGGTTGCGCGAACTCGCTTCCGCCGGTTGTCGGGTGGACAGCAGCGGCGCCTAGCCCTGGCCCTGGCTCTCGTCGGAAACCCTGACCTCGTGTTCTTAGACGAGCCGACATCCGGCATGGATCCACAGGGGCGCCAACTCACCTGGCAGGTCGTCTCTCAGCTTCGGGAGCGCGGCGTCACCGTACTGCTCACCACACACTACATGGAGGAGGCCCAGCGCCTCGCGGATCATATCGCTATCATCGATCATGGAAGACTCCTTGCCTTTGGAACGCCGCGAGAGCTGCTCCGCGGTACCTCAGACACCACAGTAGTCCGCCTTCGCCTTCCGCACGCACTGCCGCCCGAGCAGTTACGAGCTTTGTCCCTGGTGCACACGGTCCGGGAGCTTGACGAAGGTGACTACCAACTCGAAGTCGAGAATCCGGCAGCCGCACTCGCTGAGCTCACGGCTTGGCTGCGTGACCACCAGGTAGTGCTCGATGACTTGCGGGTCGGCCAAGTCACTCTCGAAGACGTATTCCTCCAGCTCACGGGACGGGACCTGCGCGAATGACTGACGTCCACACGCTCCCGCGCGCGCTCACTGCCCAAGTTGGCATGGAGCTGCGCTTGACCTTGCGCCGGGGGGAGAGCCTGCTCATCACGCTGGCGGTTCCTGTGCTGCTTCTCGTCTTCTTCTCGAGCTTGTCGATTGTCCGCTTTCCAGGTAGTGACAGCTCTCCTGTTGGCTACCTCCTACCGGGAATGCTTGCCCTGGCTGTGATCTCCAATGGCATGGTCAGTGTCGGCATCGCCACGGCATACGAGCGCTACTATGGGGTACTCAAGCTTCTCGGGAGCTCTCCTCTGCCTCGAGCAGGACTCATCGTGGCAAAAGTCGTCTCCGTGATCGTACTCGAAGTCATCCAGCTGTTGCTGTTGCTGCTCGTGGCCGCAGTCTTCTACGGCTGGCGGCCGGGTGGCAGCCTCATCGAGGCCGTGGTCGCGCTGCTCGTGGGCACTGCAAGCTTCACGGGGTTGGGGCTGGCAATGGCTGGAGGTATCCGTGCAGAGATCACGCTCGCTGGTGCTAACGGTCTCTATCTGCTCTTTCTCCTGCTTGGCAATGCGGTGCTGCCCTTAGATCACCTTCCGGGAGTGCTGCAGGCCGTAGCCCGTGTATTGCCTGCCACACCGCTCACCGACGCTTTGCGCTCCGCAATGACCGGTGGGACACTGGCCAGCGGGTTTGGTAGCAGCATTGTTGAGGAAGCGATCTGGGGTGCAGTTCTCATCCTGCTGGCAGCGTTGACCTTCAAGTGGGAGTGACGTTGTATTTTTGTCGCGTCTGATCAGCGCAAAGCACCGGCGAATAGTTCAAGATATTCAGCATCACACCATCCGGTGCCGCTGACACGTAAGACTGTGCAGTTACGGCGTAGGTCTACCGAGATCGGTGAGGCTGGAGCTGTCTTGCGTAGTTCCCGACTCCACGGCGGCCTTGTCATCTGCTGATCGAGTCCGGAAGTGGCGCATCCGCTCCTCTAGATGGCGTAAAGTGCCAAATGGAAGCTGAGCAACGTGCAACAGCATTCGCCGGACCGCCGGACCGGCTGAATCCCAGTCTTGCCCTACGATGACCGTGGCGACCGTCAGGCGGTCGGCAACCTCGTCTGCCGTCTGCGCGTCGAAGAACTCACCATTGAGATCGAGTGATGATGACGCTGCCAGGCCAGCATCCGAGAGAGAAAGCTCAACGTGGTCATACAGCTCGCGGAGGAAATCAAGATACGTGGGTTGCATACAACACTACTCCCACGCCCACACAGCCGCAGGAAAGCTGCGGTGCAAGGATTCGAACCTCGGCTACCTGATCCAGAGTCAGGCGTCCTACCACTAGACGACACCGCATTGGCAAGCTTTCTGGAGGACAAGCGGTAGGTGCACGTCCTCTCTTATGGCATCCGGAAGTATACGGGACTCCGCTGATCCGTCGCAAGACCTGCTGAGCACAGTGTATTGGCAGCGAAGCGCTACAGTGGCTGCATCGTGCTCGCAGCGTTGCATGCGCCAGGCATTGAGACCGATCTCCAATGAAACTCCTAGACAGGCTGGAGGAGAAATATAGCAGTGTGGCGTAGCATGAAGTCGCGGGGGTGGAACCTGCGATCCGGCACTGCGTATGCTAAGACGAGTGTTGAAATGATGCGCTCGACCACCCTCGCGACAGACTCGAAGGAGAGCAAGGTTATTATGGTGCGAGCACCTTTCGTCCTCCGCGCCAGGTTGCTGTTGAATGGCGCAACTGGCCAACGGCCCCGTCCACCTGGCCCCGAGCAGGGAAGGGGGGCTACCGCAACAAGTGGATCAAATGGCTCCCAACCTCGCCCACCCTCGTGGATGGACCAGATGCGCTCCCCGCGCAACTGGATTACGTTCATTATTCTCTGGGTCGTCTTCTTCTTCCTCATCCCGCTGCTCTTTCCTCCTCCTTCATCTCGAGCGACAATCTCATTCACGATGTTTCTGAATCAGGTTCAAGCTGGGAATGTTCAAGAGATCACCAGTCAAGGGACAGCAGTTCAGGGAACCTTCAAGACTCCGGTGACGCTTCCAGCGACACCGGGAGCGGGCCAGAAATCACAGGCGTTCACACTCTTTCAGACCGAGATCCCCACGTTTGCCGACAACCAGAACCTAGAGCAACTGCTTGTGTCGAAGAACGTGACGATCAGCTCGAAGCCTCTCGAGGTACCACGCTCGCCGCTGGCTACTCTGCTCATCGCTTTTGGTCCGACGCTATTGTTGATCATCGGGTTCATCTGGATCCAGAGTCGGGCGCAGAGTGTCGCAGGAGGAATGTTTGGGTTCGGGCGGAGCCGGGCACGCCGCTATGATGCGGGCGAGACCACGCAGCGCGTCACGTTTGCAGATGTCGCTGGCATTGATGAGGTACAGAATGAGCTTGTCGAGATTGTGGACTTCCTCAGGGAGCCCCTGAAGTACCAGCGCCTCGGTGGAACTGTTCCGAAAGGTGTGCTATTGGTTGGGCCACCGGGCACAGGGAAGACGCTGCTCGCCCGCGCAGTGGCTGGTGAGGCTAACGTCCCATTCTTCAGTATCAGCGGCTCAGAGTTCATCGAAATGATCGTCGGTGTCGGAGCAGCACGGGTGCGCGACCTGTTTGCCCAGGCGAAAGCGGCTGCACCAGCCATCATCTTCGTGGATGAGCTCGATGCCATTGGGCGTCGCCGCGGGGCGGGCAATCTTATGGGTGGGAATGACGAGCGGGAGCAGACGCTCAACCAGTTGCTGGTGGAGATGGACGGTTTTGACTCGCGCCAGGCTGTCATCGTACTGGCGGCCACAAACCGAGCCGACGTCCTCGATCCGGCGCTGTTGCGGCCGGGGCGCTTCGACCGTCGAGTCATTGTGCAGCCGCCAGATCGAGCTGGCCGCGCTGCCATCCTTCGTGTGCATACGCGCGGCGTGCCGCTCGCACCGGATCTCAACCTCGATGAAGTGGCGGCTGAGACGCCTGGCTTGGTTGGTGCAGACCTTCGGAACCTCATCAACGAGGCAGCGCTCCTAGCTGCCCGGAAGGGGCGCAATGCGGTCACTTACGAGGACTTCGCCCAGTCACTGGAGAAGATTGCTTTGGGGGCGGAGCGCCGCATCTCGCTCTCTCCAGAAGATCGTGAGCGGATCGCCTATCACGAGGCGGGGCACGCTCTTGTGGGCCTGTTGCAGCCCGAAGGAGATCCTGTTCGGAGGGTGACCGTCGTCCCGCGTGGGCAGGCCCTTGGGGTCACACTCTCTGTTCCTGATGCCGATCGCTATAACCTCACTGAGGGATATCTCCGAGCGCGAATCACGAATGCACTGGGTGGTCGTGCCGCAGAACAGGTCGTGTATAGCAATGTCACCACTGGCGCAGAGAATGACCTGAAACAGGTCACGAGTCTCGCACGAGCGATGGTGACCCGCTGGGGCATGAGCGCTGAAGTTGGACTTCTCCAGGTCGAGGGGGTGGAGGACGGTCACTTCCTCGAAGGTGGTATGCCTATGATGGCTGCCCAGCGTCCTTTCAGCGAGGAGACGGTGCGTGCGGTGGATCACGCAACGCAGCGCATCATCAATGAGTGCTACAGCCACGCGGTCGATCTGCTGGCCCGCGAGCGACATCGGCTCGACAGCCTCGCGCGTGCACTTCTCAAAGAGGAGTCACTCGGAGAGGACGAGATCCTCGAGGTGACTGGTTTGCAGAACGATCCACGGACTCCGGAGTATGCTGCAGCCACAGCTGTACACGTCCAGTAGATGAGCGCAAGGGAGGAGTGAACAGTCGCCCCTCCCTCCGCGTCGACAGCGGTGCTCTCAGCGGGTGGGCAAAGCGTCGATCCCCGCGTGCAGCCTGTGCAGCGCTCGCTCCCAGCCGATGGCTTCACAGAAGGCGAACAAGGGTGGAGATGCGCTGCTCCCGGTGATGGCGACGCGTAGCCCCATGAAGAGGTCGCCGGCCTTCCATCCGAGCTTGGCCGCCAGAGTGCGGATGTGCTCTTCGAACTGGTCAGCGTCGGGGGTGATAAGTTGTTCCAGGGCAGCGGTGGCAAGCTCGAGTCCTTGGCGGAGCTCCGGCAAAGGGACGCGTTTGACCGCCGTGGCGAACGGGAGGGTTGTGGGATCGGGGTCTTGAACGAACGGTTCTAGTGCAGTGCTGACTTCACTCAACACGCGTAAGCGCTCTTGCACGAGGGGAAGGATGCGCTCCAGGTAGGGGCGTTCGATAGTAGTGGTCTCGAGAAATGGCTGGACGCGCTCCGCAAGCTCCGCGACACTGAGCTGGCGGATATACACCCCGTTCATCCACTCGAGCTTCTTGGTGTCGAAGATCGGACCACTCTTGACGATGCGCTCGAGCGTGAGGAGATGGCGAAACTCAGTGAAGGAGAATACCTCCTTGCCTTCAGGATGAGACCACCCCAGGAGAGCGAGGAAGTTCACGATGGCCTCAGGAAGGAACCCCTGATTCCGATACCACGTGACTGAGGTGTTGTTCTTTCGCTTCGACATCTTCGAGCGGTCGGCATTGCGCAGCACAGGCAGGTGGGCAAAGACGGGCAGCTGCCAGCCGAAGGCCTGATACAAGAGCACATAGTAGGGAACACTCGATAGCCATTCCTCGGCACGGATGACGTGACTGATCTCCATCAGGTGATCGTCGGCCGGGATAGCGAGATGGGAGGTCGGATAGCCATCAGATTTTAGAAGGATGTGATCAGTCAACGTGTGAGCATCGAACGTTACCGTGCCGCGTATCTTGTCATCGAATGTCACCGATCCTTCATGCGGGATACGTAGGCGTACCGTATGTGGGACGCCTGCACGCAGGCGCTCTTGTACCTCCGCGGAACTCAGATGAAGACAGACACGGTCATAGTGTGAAGGCTCATGCCGGGCCTCTTGCTCTGCGCGCAGTTGAGCGAGACGTTCCGGGGTACAGAAGCAGTAATAGCCGTGCCCACTCGTTACCAGTTGTTCCGCAAGCTGATGATAGAGTGGCAAGCGCTCACTCTGAGTGTAGGGTGCAAACGGTCCTCCGGTCAGGGGGCCCTCATCCGGCTCCAGATGCAGCCACGTGAGTGCATCGTGCAGCATCTGAACGGCCCCAGGAACGTAGCGTGTCCGGTCCGTGTCTTCGATGCGGAGAATGAACTGGCCGTCGTGCTCTTCGGCAAAGGCCTTACAGAAGAGCGCAGCATACATGTTGCCGATGTGTGGCTCGCCCGTGGGGCTAGGCGCAATGCGCGTGCGAACCCTGCGAGCAGTCATGTTCTCATACCTTCCGTGGCGCTGTCCCTCGGCGCTCGCTCTCCCACGCCGCCAACACCGCAGCGGCCTCGTCCGCCCAGAGGCTAGCCGACGCTTGATCGTGTGACTCGATCACCAAGCGCCACCGTTGCAGGTCCTCCTGTAAGCGGTCGAGCCAGGATACCAGCGCAGGGCCACTCGTCAGGGTGATCTCTTCGAGTTCACGTGCTTGCTGCTGGAGCCCGCGCAGCGCCTGCTCATAGGCAGGGCCGCTGGAGCGCGCGATCTCGTGCCAGGCTTCACTGGAGCGTGCCAGCCGTGCTAAGGAAGCGGCTATTACAAGCGGGACGCCGGCGGAAGCGGCGAACCACGAATCGTGCTCCCCTGGTTCCACGAAGTACGGTCGGGCTCCCGTGGCCTCGATGAGGGCATTCACTCGTGCCACCTTCTCTTCACTGGTATTCGGAGTTGGTACGAGGCACCACAACCGATCTTTGAACAGGTGAGCTGCGGCAGCTTCCACCCCAGGCGGAGTGGAGACGAGCGGATGAGTGCCCACGAAGCCGCTGCGCGGGGGGATGTGGCGGGTGGCGCTCCGCAGGATCTCGCCCTTTGTCGACGCGACGTCCATCACCACAGTGTCCGGGTGCAGACCGGAGCCGTACTCCTGGAGCAGTTGGAGAACGGTCGGACCATGCACTGCGAGCACGATGATGTCCGCGTCACTCAACAGATCCGGGATGTCACTGGTTCCTTCGCGGATCGCGCCACGACGCTTCGCTGCATTCTGCGTCCGTGCACTCTCGTCGTAACCCGTGACGTCATCCCAGCCGCGTTGTGCACGCAATGCTAGACCGAGCGAGGCGCCGATCGCACCGAGCCCGATGATTCCGGTGCGCACCGCCTACTCCCCTATCGCCGAGCCATTGGGCAAGGAAAATCGATAGCCGAAGCCCCGTACGGTATTGATGTACTGGGATGGGCCGCGAACATCTTCAAGCTTCTTCCGTAGGCGGCGGATGTGGACATCAACGGTGCGCGTCTGTCCGAGAAACTCGTGATCCCACACGTCTTGCATGAGTTGATCGCGTGTAAACAGTCTGTTTGGTTCGCTTGCGAGCTTTGCCAGCAGCCGGAACTCGATGGGAGTGAGGTCGAGAGACTTTCCGTTGACTTCGACATCGTGCCGGCTGAGATCAATGATGATTCCAGGAAAAATCAGACGGTCGGCTGAGTCTTCCTGGTGCGGGAGATCCGCCTTGGCACTGCGCGCGCGCCGCAGGAGAGCGCGGACCCGCGCCGCGAGCTCGTCGAGGTCGAACGGCTTGCCTATGTAGTCGTCCGCGCCAATGCGCAGACCGATAGCCTTGTCCGACGGCTGCTCCTTAGCTGACAAGAAGATAATGGGCACGTCGGACTCTTCTCGGATAGCCAGGCAGATATTGATGCCATCCATACCAGGCATCAGCACGTCGAGGAGGACCAAGTCCGGCTGATACCGATGAAACGCATCGAGCGCCTGGCGTCCATCAGCACAATCATAGATGACATACCCCTCTAACTCGAGGGCACGCCGCACGATTTCGCGTACGTCGTGATCGTCGTCGACGATGAGAACACGCTCTTGCCCAGTCATCTTGCTCCACCGGTCAGCCCGTTAGAATGTGGCAACATCGCTCGTGTGGACCTTGATATCTTGTAATTCGACTGTACTGCACGGTCGTGTTGCCAAAATCTTTCCACATCGTAACATCAACAGCGTTTGATGAGGAGATGACATGCTCATTCATGGGTGGGTGCTACTTGCGCTGCTCTTCTGTGTCGTTCTGACGCTCCTGGCCTTGCTCCGAGGTGTTTCCCGCTTGTTGGTGAGCAATGGCCCGGCCGGGCGTATGGAGGGCCTCCTGCTCTTGATCGCTGGAATCGTTGGCCTGATCGGCATTGTGCTCGATAGGCATAGCTTCCGCTGACGTACTCAGTTGACAGTGAATCGCATCGTTTACGGGATGATCTCACCATTGCTCTCGTGTAAGGAAGGGCTTTGAATGCTCCGTCTTGAAGGAATTCTCCCACCAATTCCAACACCGTTTACTAACGATGGCGATCTCGACTTCGCGGCACTGCGAGAGAATATGAGCTGGTGGGTTACTACCGGGTTGAGCGGCGTAGTGGTACTGGGCTCCAACGGCGAGTATGTGGCCCTGAGAGAACACGAAAAGCTCGAAGTCATCCGGCGCACGCGGGAGCTCGTGCCCGCAGAGCTGTGTCTCATCGCTGGAACCGGCGCCGAGTCGACTCGAGAGACGATTGAGCTGAGCCAAGCTGCAGCCAGGCTTGGCGCTGATGCTGTGATTGTGGTGACGCCGCACTACTACCGCTCCCGTATGGACGCGGCGTCTCTGATCGCTCATTACCGGGCTGTCGCTGATGCCTGTAGTGTTCCCGTGCTGCTCTACAACGTCCCAGCGAATACCGGCGTCGATATGACTCCGGACACGGTGCTAGCACTGTCTGAGCACCCGAACATCGTTGGAGTTAAAGACAGCTCCGGTAACATTCCGTCACTCACGGAAGTTCTCCGGCGCAAGCCTGAGGACTTCGCGGTGTTTGCGGGATCGGCTAGCTTCCTGCTGCCTGCCTTCGCACTTGGTGCTGTTGGTGGCATTGTGGCTCTGGCCAATGTAGCGCCGGTGGAGACGGTCGCTCTCTACGGAGCATTCCAGCGGGGGGATCTCGCGACGGCGCGAGCCCTTCAGCTACGCTTGCTCCCGGTGAATGCCGCCATCACTGCGCGGTGGGGCGTTCCGGCGTTGAAGGCCGCCATGACGTTCCTCGGACATCCTGGAACGGCTCCGCGACTCCCGCTGCTGCCCCTCGGTGATCCGGAACGGCAGCAGCTCAAGCAGATCCTAGCCACGGCCGGCTTGCTCGATACAGTACGTGCCTGAACGCGTCGCTCCGTGGCGAGCCGGGGCGTAACTCAGTGCTGCTTGACGAACTGCGCAACTCGGTGCGTCGCTAGTCCGAGGAACAGCGCCGTCCCTAGAGTAGAAATGCCTAGGAAGATGAGCCAGGGGGCGGGCAAGGTCACGATCGTGTTGCCAAGGATAGGAAGACTCACAGTCCACAGGTTACCGCCCGACTGGAATTGGCTCATCGTCACACCTGCCACAATCCAGGGATTCGTAGAGACAACCACTTCACCGATCAAGACGATCGGACGGATCGTGAGAAGATGAATGGACGAGCGAAGCGTGGCCACGAGCGGTGCACTGACAACCGGGATGGCTGGTAGTCCCAGCGTGAGAAGTCCGACAACCGTGTAGGAGGCTGCAGTCGCTGGTCGGGTTGCCCGGAAGAGTGTAGAGATCCAGAGACTTATACTGGCAAACAGCGCTAAGGTCCCGGCGAGAAGGGTCACCGCCAGTAGGAGCTCGCGCAAGCCGATGCCTCCGAGTAGAAAGGCAAAGCCGGCGATTGGAAGCATCGCAACGAGCACCAGGGCGAGATAGCCGGTGCTAGCGACAAATTTGCCAGCGACGAGGCTCCACGGTGACTGCGGAGAGATGAGTAGCAGGTCAAACGTATGGCGCTCACGTTCCCCAGCGAATGCACCGGCCGCTTGCGCTGGAATGATCAGGCAAACGAGCGCCATCTCGATACCGATGATCAGTGGAAAGAGGAAGCTGCCGGCTCCGATCGTGTTGGTAGATGCGCTGGCGATTTGATTCACGGTGGCGTAGATGAGTGAGAAGAGCCCCCCTGTGCCGAGGAGAGAGAAGGTCAGAAGTGCATTGCGCCGGCGGCTTCGCAGGCCGCCGCGGAGTTCACGCACCACAATGGGGTTGAGGTGGTCGAGGTGACTGCTCATCGATCCTCCGGACGCGTCACCTGAAGGAAAATGCGTTCAAGTCCTAAGGATTCCTCCCGAAACGATACGAGCGGCAAGCCTGTGTTCACGAGACGTACCAGCAGGTTGTTGATCTCGGCGTCGGTGAGGTTCACCCGGCAGCGCACAATGGTGCGAAGGCTGGTCATCTTCACTTCGATGTTCAGCAGCTCTGGGAAGAGCGATAGCTGCTGGGTGAGTTCTGCTGTCTGGTTCAAGAGCTCGATGACGAGCCCGCGAGCGCCCTGAGCCTGCTGTAGGACGTCGTCGAGTGAGCCTTCCACTGCGAGGCGCCCCTGATCGATAATCGCGACGTGGGTGCATACCTCGGCAATGTCGGCCAGGATGTGTGAGCTGAGGACGATTGTCTTGCCCAGCGCCTGCAGTTCAGCGAGGAGCGCACGAAGCTCACTGCGTGCGCGAGGATCAAGCCCCGATGCGGGCTCGTCGAGAATGAGCAACGATGGATCGTGCAGCAGACAGCGCGCTAACGCGATGCGCTGGGCGGTGCCGCG
>JAMCRV010000076.1 GCA_023381555.1 Chloroflexota bacterium
ATCACGCTCGTGCTCCGCAGCTTGCTTCCCCAGCTGCGACCTGCTGAGCGGCGCGTTGCGTCGTTCGTCATCGACAACACCGATCGCAGCCGCCATCTCACTATTACGGAGCTCGCAGAAGCGGTTGGCGTTAGTGTCGCGTCGGTGACTCGCCTCACGCACGCTGCAAGCTGTCACGGCTATGCCGAGTTTCGCCGCCGCCTCATCGAGGAGGTTGTGCGGTCGCACGTCCAGGGTTTGGAACCGGTACAGGAGGAAACGGCCGATCCCACCACAGCGCGCTCTACGGAGGACATCGTAGAGGGCGTCTTTCGCCTCTCTATTCAGTCTCTGCTTGAGACGCTGCAGGTGCTCGACGTGGCCGCTATCGAGCGGGCCGCCGACGCGCTCGCGCAGGCGCACACGGTCTATTGCTTTGGTATTGGCTCCTCAAGTCCCATAGCGGTTGATGCTGCGTATCGACTCTTACGTGTCGGTGTAGCGGCTCACGCAGAAGTCGATGCTCACCTCCAAGTGGCACGAAGTGCCGTGCTGACTTCGGGCGATGTGGTCATCGCGATTTCCTTCTCAGGCGAGACGCAGGAGACGCTCGATGCGGCGCTCATCGCGAAGCGTTCCGGTGCGACGGTAATTGCGATTACCAACTTTCCGCGTGCCCGTCTGGGACGGCTCGCCAATATCTGCCTCTTCACTGCGTCGCGTCAGCCCAAATGGCGACAAGATGCTGTGCCTGTACGGGTGGTGCAGCTCACGCTCATTGATGCACTGTGTGTCTGCCTCATGCGTCGCAACACCGCGCGAGCGGAAGGTGCAGTCCGTCTTATTCAAGATGCTCTCGTGTGTAAGGGGCCGCGCCATCAACCTGACTCGTCACTGAGCGAGCTACCCGAGCTGCGCTCCCAATGACGATCTGGCATAGGAGAATCCTGGCTTGCTGGCGGCCGGAGCCACGGGACTTCGATCGTGTGCCACCAGATGGAATCGGATGAGCAGAAGTGCTGGGCCTCCGTCTGACCTGCACGAGTGATTCGAGCAACCGTGGAAGAGAAGGAAGGGTAGAGAAATGCCAAAGAACCTCTGGGATGATTCCAGCGCCCCCGCTGATGAGGGGCTTGTTGCCGTCACCTATCGCTCCCGCCTGTTGGGTAGCGACCGCAGCGTCTGCAACATCTATGGGGGCAATACCTCGGTCAAGTCGAAAGAGATCGATCACCTGGGGCGCCCAGTGGAGGTGCTATGGGTGAAGGGGAGTGGCTCGGACCTTGCGACGATCACCGAGCGTGGCTTCGCCGGCCTGAAGCTAGATGAAGTTCTTCCGCTCTTCGCCCGGTACAGCATGACAGATGAAGAGATGGTCGCTTACCTCGAGCGCACTACCTTCGAGCCCGGACGGCCACGGCAGTCGATTGAGACGTTGCTCCACGCCTTTGTGCCAGCCCCGCACGTCGACCACACCCATCCCGATGCCATCATCGCCCTCGCTTGCGCACCGAATGGTCGGGAATTGATGCGCGCCGTCTATGGTGATCGAGCGGCGTGGGTTGACTACATCCGGCCCGGATTCACCCTCGCTCAGCAGATCGGTCAGGCCGTCCGCGAGAACCCTGCGGTGGAGTGCGTGGTCATGGGGAAGCATGGGCTGGTCACCTGGGGAGACACTTCTCGGTCTTGCTACGAACAGACCCTCAAGATCATTGGTGAAGCAGAAGAGTACATCCGCCAGCATCTTCCAGCTCAACCCTTCGGTAGCATCGCCATACCACCCCTGGAACCGGCGCAGCGCAATGAACTACTGCTGCAGCTGCTTCCCATCCTGCGTGGGGCTTGCTCCGCCAGTGGTCCCGTGATTCTGCAGGTCACTACAGACCCGGATGTGCTCGAATTCGTAGGATCTCGCGCCGGGCATGCGCTCTCCCAGGTCGGTGCAGCCTGTCCGGATCATCTCGTCCACACCAAGCGAGTCCCGTTATGGGTGGACTGGCGACCGGAAGAGGGAGCTAGCGCCCTATTCGAACGTTGCCGGGTGGAAATCGAGCAGTTCACAGCACAGTATCAAGCCTACTTTGAGGAGCATGCCCAGGTCGGTGATCGCATGTTCCCGCCGGTGCCACGGGTCATCCTCATTCCTGGAATCGGGATGATTACATCCGGCAGTGATGCTCAGGCAGCGGATGTGTCGCGGCAGCTCTATCATCGTGCCATTGCGGTGATGCGTGCTGGTCAGGCCTTTGGCGGCTTCACGTCGCTCAGTCCCGCCGAGTCATTTGCCGTAGAATACTGGCCTCTCGAACTCTACAAGCTTACCTTGAAGCCCGCGCCGCGCGAGATGGTCGGCAAAATAGCTCTTGTCACCGGCGGCGCTTCGGGGATCGGTCGGGCAGTAGCGCGACGGTTAGCGCAAGAAGGGGCGCACGTTGCTATCGTCGATCTCAACTGCGAAGGCGCCGAGACCGTCGCGACGGAGTTGTGTAATCGCTACGGTCTGGCTCGCGGGCTGGCGCTGCAATGTGATGTCACGTGTGAAGAAGCGGTCATCAGTGCCTTCCAGCGCACGATCCTTGCGTACGGTGGCGTCGACATCGCTGTCAACAATGCAGGCATCGCAAGCTCCGCTCCCATTGAAGAGACCACCCTTAGCATGTGGGAGCGTAACCAGAATGTGTTAGCGACTGGGTATTTCCTCGTTGCTCGCGAAGCGTTCCGACTGTGGCGTGCTCAGGGTACCGGCGGCAACCTGATCTTCGTCGCCTCGAAGAACTCGGTGGTCGCCGGTCGCAACGCCGCTGCCTACTCTGCAGCCAAGGCGGCCGAGCTCCATCTTGCCCGCTGTCTCGCGGAAGAGGGAGGTGCGGCAGGGATTCGTGTCAACTCCGTACTGCCCGATGCGGTGCTACAAGGGTCAAGCATCTGGGATGGCCGCTGGCGCGCCGAGCGCGCGGCCACCTACGGCATCAATCCAGAAGAGCTCGAGGCATACTACCGAGCGCGCACGACGCTCAAGGTCAATGTGTTCCCTGAAGACATCGCTGAGGCAATCTTCTTCTTTGCAAGCCGGGGCTCGAGCAAGACCACTGGCGGCGTGCTCACCGTCGATGGTGGCGTCGCTGCTGCCTATGTACGTTAGGAGGATGACGATGACAGAGCCGCTACGACTGGGCGTTGTGGGAGCAGGGAGCATCGCCGTACGCGGCATCCTCCCGCACCTCCATCAGGACGATATCCAGGATCAAGTGCGGCTGGCTGCAGTCTGTGATCCTGTTCCTGGTCGGGCGCAGGCCGCCGCGGAGCAGTTCGGCATCCCTAAGTCCTTCACCAGTTACGAAGACCTGCTCGCTCGTGGTGACGTCGATGTGGTGACAATCGCCTCACCGATCGGCCTGCACTATGAGCAAGGAAAACAAGCGCTTCTCGCTGGCAAGCACGTTCACTTCAACAAGACGATGACCACCACCGTAGCCGAAGCGAATGATCTCATTATGCTCGCTGCGGCACGGTCGTTGCGCATTGTTGCGTCACCGGGTCAAGTCCTGCGGCCTCACGTACGCTCCATTCGCCAGCTCATCCAAGAGGGTGAGCTCGGTGTGCTGTGCTGGGCGGCATGTGGCGCTGCTTTTGGCGCCTATCACGAGCACGAGCGTGTGCGCCAAGGCAATGATCCCCTCTCCAATATCGATCCGTCGTGGTACTTCCGCAAGCCTGGAGGAGGGCCCCTCTATGATATGACCGTGTATGCATTGCACGAGCTCACCAGTGTTCTGGGCCCTGCCAAGCGCGTCACCGCCTTATCAGGTGTGCGCATCTCGGAGCGGGAGTTCCGCGGGCGCTCGGTCCCCTGCGATGCCGATGACAACACGGTCATGCTCTTGGACTTTGGTGAGAGCCTGTACGCGTTCGTGTATGGCACTGCGGCGGGCCGGATTACGCGTGGCTTCCAGCCCAGCTACTTTGGCACGGCAGGATCCGTCATTGGTTTCTCACTCAATGGGCGACCACTGAATTTTCCAGGACGGGAGGTTGCGGATGCCGCTCCGAACGGCCTCGGACAGCAGTGGGTGTTACCACACGTCGTGGGTGCTCACCGGCACATCGAGGAGCACCACGTCTACGAAGACATCATGCAGCTCGTAGATTGGGTGCGTGACGGGGTGCCTTCACCCGTCACCGCAGAGCACGCTCGCCACGTCATCGACATCATCGAGAGTGGGTATCGCTCCGCGCAGAGTGGACGCGCTCAGGATCTCGTGACGGCCTTTGCCTGGCCGGACTAGAACCGCGTCTATACCGGCACCGGGAGTATCTACGCAGTGCGGGGAGATTGTACTAGGCAGCGCTGGCTGCGTTTGACTGGCCAGCGGCCTGCAGGGTGGGCGGAGTAGTGCAGCACGAGAAGCGACGTAGACCGCGAGGTAGGACAGATGGACGTGACTACGCCTCGACCTCGTGCTTGTGTCCGGGGAGTGCGGCGCCGGTAAACCCGATCCGCGTATCTTTCAGCGAGCTCTCCACCACTTTCGTGTGCCGCCCCCAGCTGCCGTGATGGTCAGTGACAGTCTCGAGCGTGACATCGCGGGTGCGTATGCCGCCGGATGCCGGCCCATTTGGATCAACCGCTTGGGAGCCGTGCCTCCTGCTAGCTCTGCACCCACACCTGCGATTACGACGCTTAGCGAGCTGCCGCTTCTGCTTGCGCAGGCCGGTCCGTCCCGGTCAGAGAAGTCGATTACACGGAGCCGGTGAGCAGTGCTGGGGACTACTCCGCCCGGATCACGGATCCATGCTTCGCGGAGAGTGCCTCCCAAGGAGGAGTGTTAGTAGTCTTGTCAGCAAACTCGTTACTCTTGTACGGTCGGATAGCGTGACAGTTTCGACGCATCCGCCGAAGGATAGGCGCTCTCTTATGACAGTTCTACAGTCTCGTCGCACCAAGATCGTAGTCACACTTGGCCCCGCATGTGAGAGTGAGGAGACGCTCCGGGCAATGGTGCTTGCCGGCATGAATGTCGCTCGCCTCAATCTCTCTCACGGCACACACGAGCAGCACGCCGCCACTGCTCAGCGTCTCCGCCGTATCGCTGCCGGGGAAGGCAAGCCGGTTGCCCTTCTCCTTGATCTGCAAGGACCCAAAATCCGCACCGGTCTTCTCGAAGGGCGGCAGACTGTCGAGCTCCAGACCGGCAGCGACTTCGCCATTACCATCAAGGAGCATCCTGGCTCGTCCGCCGAAGTCTCAACCTCATTCCGTGACCTCCCGCGAGACGTCAAGGTAGGGGATCGAATCCTCCTTGATGACGGCAACATCGAACTGCGCGTTCAAGATACTTCCGCGGATACGGTGTACTGCACGGTCGTCCACGGGGGAGTACTCGGCGAGCACAAGGGGATCAACCTTCCGGGAGTCGTCGTGAGCGCTCCCGTCCTGACGACGAAGGATGAGTCCGACCTTCGGTTCGGACTTGACCTGGGTGTTGATTATGTCGCGCTATCCTTCGTCCGTTCCGCACACGATGTCGTGTTGGTGCGCCAGATCATGCGCTCTGTGGGGAAGAGCGTCCCTGTCATCGCCAAGCTTGAAAAACCAGAAGCAATCTCCCATCTCGAAGCAATCATCAGTGCCTTCGATGGCGTCATGGTCGCCCGCGGTGATCTCGGTGTTGAGCTTTCCCCGGAACAGGTACCGATATTACAGAAGCGCATCATCGGCGCGGCCCAGCAGGCAGGGAAAGTCGTGATCACGGCCACGCAAATGCTGGAATCGATGACGCATGCTCCCCGTCCGACACGTGCTGAAGCCTCGGATGTGGCCAATGCCATCTGTGATGGTACTGATGCCGTCATGCTCAGCGGCGAGACCGCATCGGGTGACTATCCTGCGGAGACAGTCCGGATGATGGACCGCATCGCTCGCTACACGGAGAGCGCCGAGTTCTTCCACGTTCACACGACGCACACCAGAGCCACGCACGCCCATGCCGTAACTCACGCTGCCTGCACGCTTGCCCAGGAAGTACGTGCCCAGGCGGTAGTCGTGTTCACTCGCTCTGGTGCCTCTGCCCACCTCGTCTCGAAGTGGAAGCCTTCCGTGCCGGTGTACGCCTACACAGGTGACGAGACGACGTACCGGCAGCTCGCGCTCTGGTGGGGGATCGAGCCCGTCCTCTTTCCCTTTGAAGATAGCACCGACTACATGGTGTCGGCGGTGAGCCGTGACCTATTGGAGGACCATCGAGTAGAAGAAGGTGGTACGGTGGTCATCGTTGGCTCGACACCACTGCTTGTGCGCGGGCGTACAAACTTCATCAAGTTACAAACGATTAGGCGCGGGCGTTCCTGAAGGACTGCAGCCCATTGATCTTTGGCAGGGTGTGGAGTTGGAGTCTGCATCCTCCTACTCTCGGCTGGGGAGATACCTACCGGCTCACCGCCACACCAAGATTCTCGTCGATCTCCACGCCACTGCGACTGAAAACATCGAGCGATCATAGCTGCGCTTGCGGTGCTTTCCTCTAGGGCCGGCCTGTACTACACTGGCACAGACTTGCTGGAGGGCGATAGCGGAAAGGCGGAGGCGCCAGAATGACTGAGGGTATGCGCGTTGCTGTGGGGCAAGTGAGTCAGCTTTCGAACGAGGTCCTGACGTTCGCCGTCCAAATCGGCGTGAAGGGCATCCAAGTCAATACACCGGTGCTCCCGGGACGGCACCGCTGGGAAGTAGAAGACCTGATCGCTCTCCGGCAACGTGCCGAGTCGCATGGGCTGCGCCTGGAAGCCATCGAGAACGTGCCCATTCACTTCTACGATCGTGCGATGCTCGGGCTTCCCGGACGTGATGAGCAGATCGAGCACTATCAGGCCACGATCCGGAACGTTGGTCGCGCTGGCATCCCCATCCTCGGCTACCACTTCATGCCGAATTCCGTGTGGCGCACAGGGCGGGATCCCGTGGGACGCGGTGGTGCCTTGGTCACGGTGTTCGATGCTGCGAAAGCCAACCCGGAACATCAGCGCGAGTTGCTCATCGCGCGCTCGAGCAACTCAGGCAGTGACGATCCCTTCGATGCCAGCTCCCTTGTGACCTCCCGCGAGCAGCAGGTCTCTGAAGGGCAGATGTGGGAGAACTATACGTATTTCGTGCAGGCGGTGCTCCCCGTCGCAGAGGAAGCGGGGGTAAAGCTTGCGCTACATCCCGATGATCCGCCGGTACCTGAGCTCGGCGGCGTCGCCCGGCTGTTTAGAAACTTCGAGGGGTTCCGGCGAGCGCTCGAGATTGCCGGCGACAGCCCTGCCTGGGGCCTGGACCTTTGTCTCGGCTGCTGGTCAGAGATGGGGGGCGAGCCGGCGGTCCTTCAAGCTATCGACTACTTTGGGCGCAGAGGGAAGATCCTCTACGTGCACTTTCGTGATGTCAAGGGTACCTCCAATCACTTTGCAGAATGCTTCATCGGCGAAGGGAACTATCACCCGTTCAAAGTGCTCTGTGCGCTGCGCGACGTTGGGTTCAGCGGATTCATCCTCGATGACCACGTTCCCCATATGGTCAATGACTCACCCTACGGTCACCGCGGACGGGCGCACGCCATTGGCTACCTCCAGGGAATGCTCGAAGCGCTCCCAGCCATATAGAGACCGCGGTCGCGTAGTTCAGCGTCGCTAGTGGACTGTTGGCGTGGCAATACCAGTGGAGCTTGGTGTGGGGGTGGGCTGAGGTCCAAAGTGCCACTGGCGCTCAAGCACCTTCAGCACTTCGTCGGCGGCGATCTGGGAGCCTGCCTGGTTCAGATGGACGCCATCCTGCTCACGGATGAGCAGGACCTGCCCATTCGGCTTTTTGATGAAGTCTGTGTACTTGCCGTCGTTCGTAATCGGGCCCAGAATATTGACATACTCTGCACCAGGAACACGAGCCGCTGCCATTTGAATTGCCACGTTGATCTGGGCGTCATCGTGGGCCCAGTCGGGACGTCGCGCCGGCGGCATAGAGAGCCAGTATACGCGCCTGGCGCCGCCAGCAAGCCACCGTTCCATGCACACCTGCACCCGTCGCGCATACTCCGCTGTCCATGCCGGTGTCCCAGCGAGAAAGAACTTTCCCCCGGGAAGCGTCATGTTCTGGAAGTCATTGCCGCCGATGAGCACGACGACGGCATCGGGATGATACTTCGGTCCCTGCTCTGAAGCCACGACCGACCAGTCGACGAAGTCGGGTCTGGTCAACCCTGTTCCATCGTGGGTATCGACGAATCCCAGCACAGGGCCCACCCGAGCTGCTGCATCGATGAGCTCTGGTCCCAAGTAACCGGTGAGCGAGTCGCCGGTGACGAGAAGACGTAGCGGGTGCACCTTTGTTGGCTGGAAGAGAGGCGGCCCCCGAGGGGTCGGCGTTGCCACAGGCGTTGCCGTCGCGGCGGGAGTCGCCGTCGGTGCCATCGTTGGCGTCGCAGAAGGTGAGGCCGTAGATGCCACTTGCGCTGCCGTACTGGTCTCGCTCGTAGTGCTCGTGCTCACTGCAACGGCTGTTGCGGTTGGTTGAATGGTAGAAGTAGGATCGACCTGTGCCGTTGGTGTGGCGGCTGCCAGCGCGAGCAGCGGGGAGACAGATGGTGCAGTCTGATGACCGAGTAGCGCATCCAGCTGGTGGCGCGGCCACGTGAGGTGCGTCACCTTGGCGACGGCGAGGGCTGCCCGTCCCACGTCGAGCGTCACAATCCGAGCTGGCCCGTCGGACATCCCTTGACCGGCGTGCACCATCGACCGGGCGTCAAAGAGAATGCCGAGAAGGAAAGCAATACCGATAGCGAGTAGCACCTTCGAGAGTGGGCTCGTGGGAGATGGTGACGGCGGTGGCGCGGCAGCCATGGCGGCCTTTCTGTATTAGAAGCGGTAGTAGATGAACGGTGCGACACCCTGGCCGCTTACAAAGGCGCTCGTGATGATGAGGACTACGGACAGGGCAACTCCTTGCAGCACGGGACCCATCTCGGCGAAGCGGATACGCCAGCCAGCAAAGAGATCCCGTGGGATGAACTGGATCCCGAGACCCACGAGAATCACGATGACCTCAGCGAGGGTTACCGTTGTCTGCCCTCCACCGAACACCAGCTGGTGCCATAGCTCACCGAATGTTTGCATGGTATCCGCTCGGAAAAGAATCCACGCGAAGCAGACGAACTGAAAGGTCACGAACCAGCTCAATACGGGGTGCTTCGGACGCTGCCGGCGGCCGCCGTGATGATTTCCCCACCAGCGCTCCCAGGCGAGCCCTAAGCCGTGCATTCCACCCCAGAGGACAAAGTTCCAGGCGGCACCGTGCCAGAGACCTCCGAGGAGCATGGTGAGCATGAGGTTGACGTAGGTCCGCACGCGGCCCTTGCGGTTGCCTCCTAGTCCAATATAGAGGTAGTCGCGCAGCCAGCGAGAGAGCGTCATGTGCCACCGGTGCCAGAACTCCTGGATGGAGAGCGCGAGATAAGGCCGGTCGAAGTTCGGTGGGAACTGAAAGCCAAGCAGCAAGGCAAGGCCTATGGCCATGTCGGAGTACGCTGAGAAGTCACAGTAGATCTGGACAGCGTAGCCATAGATGGCTGCGATTACGTCCCAACGGGAATGGAGGACTGGGGCGCCGAACACCGGGTCGATGAGCCGTGTCGCGAGATAGTCGGCGATGACTACCTTCTTGAGTAGCCCCCCACAGATGAGACCGAATGCCCGCGCTGCCTCGATACGGCGCGGATTCCGCGGCGTCGCAAATTGACCGATCAGCTCCCTCGCACGCACGATTGGCCCGGCAATGAGGTGGGGAAAGAAGGAGAGGTAGACGGCAAAGTCGAGGAACGTTGCCGGCTCATACTGTCCTCGCCGGACATCGATGATGTACGACATGGCTTGGAAGGTGAAGAAGGAGATGCCAATCGGAAGAGCTACCTGGAGTAATGGCAATGGCAGCGGTAGGCCGAGACGGCTCGTGAAGGCAGCAACAGAGTCGACGAAGAAGCCATAGTACTTGAACCAGCCTAGTAGACCGAGGTCTCCTGCTAAGGCAATGAAGAGCACGATTGATCGACTGCGCTCGGAGCGACAGTGGCGATCGATGGCAATAGCCATGACCTGGTTCCAGATGGTGCACCCCACCAGGAGAAAGACGTAGTGAGGATTGGCGCTGCCATAGAAGAAGTAGGAAGCGGCGATGATAAAGGGTTTCCACAGCCGTGGATGGGGCATGAGCAGCCACGATAGCGGCAGGACTACTGCGAAGAACGCGGCGAACTGCAGCGTGGGAAAGATCATAGGGTCTGACAGGCCCCAACAGTCATGACCCCATGAATGGTGTCCACGGCCGCAGTCATCCTAACAACCGGAGGTTGCACGCGCTTCACCCACCCCTCCCGTAGCCTACAGGAAGAGACGCGAGAGGCAGTGAGCGAGTCACAGCCAGGCGCCAAGCACCGCCTGTTTTTGCCTCTCGATGCTGTGCTCGCGTGCAGGACCCGTCCATGACACTCTTACTTACTCTCCCGTGTCCAACAGGCCCATAGGATACTGCGGAGACCCTCACCGTAAGAGCACTGCGAGAGAGCCGTGCCAGGAGTCCCAGAGGTAAGGGTTCGGGCAGTCCTTCAGAGGTTGCAGGAGAGACACTCCGGGTCAGTCTGCCGAGATGCGTCTGCAACCGCTCATTCGGGGATATGGCCCGCTGCGGTAGGTCTGAAGCTGCGGCAGCACCTTGTGTACCTACGCATCATCGTGGTGATGGGCGGGATCGTTTCGTGCCATGTCCATGAGCGCTGTAGCCATGTCCTCGCCGGCTGCCATGTTCGCCATCATCGCAGCGCTGCCGTCAGGATTGAGCACGCCGCGCAGGCTGGGCGTGTTGGCAGCACAGGCAGTGCCGAACCGCGGCTGACCGAAGGGAAGATGGGTCCAGCCGCGCGCGAGAATGTGTAGGTGGTTGGTTCCTGCCGGTGACTTCTCTCCGTAACCCCACAGCGTGAAAGAGCGGGCGTTGGCATAGTGCCCCACAAAGCTGCGACGGAAGCGGTCCTGCGAGTAATTGTCGTGGGAATGGTGAATGATGTGCCCGCCGAAGAAAGCAACGTCGCCCGGTTCCATGATGGCTGGGACTTCCTGGTGGCGATAGCGCTGGGCCACGCGCGAGAGCGTGTTCACTGATTCGTCAGTGTGACTCACGTTATCCACGACTGGCAGGTCGGCAATCGCATCGCCGTGGTTCTGATATTCTTTGCCAGCCGTTGGATAGATGGGATCGTTCTGACTGCCACTTGAAAACCACAGGCAGCCATTCTCTTCATCAGCACGGTCCACAGCCAGCCAGGCGCCGCAAAGGGTGTCGGGCACAGTAGGAATGTAGTAGCTATCCTGATGGTAGCCCTGACCGGCGCCACCGGGAAACTTCAAGAAGAGCATGCTCTGCATGGCCATGACGTCGGGCCCAATGAGTGCCTCGAGCACGTCGAGGATGCGCGGATGTAAGAGAAAGCGCTCATGGGGCTCGAGCACACGATGCAGCATGTGAATGCGCAAGTAGCGCCGCTCGATCTCCTCAGGGGATGTACCTGGGGGCGGCGGCTCAAGCCCTGGCACCTCAAGCTTACCGTGCATGAGGTCCTCAGTATGAATGATGAGTTCCTGCACATCCCCTGATGGTACTAAATTCCGAACAATGAGGAATCCTTGCTGATGGAAAGTAATGTACTCATTGACACTCACGCGGTAGCGCGGATACGGCCGGATCGGCTTCGGGGGAACCCGGCCAGGCTCAACCGCGAAGTGAGGATCGATGGCGATGGTGCCAACGGATCGATTCTTGACGTGAGGCTCAGTGATCGCGGCAGTAGCCATCGTCTCCGGTTCTGTGGCCATGGGACAGCTCCTTCTGCAGTTGCGGTACGTGCCATGATCAATCACAATGCCGTCCGTGTAAAGTCTTGCAGCTTGGCATCATTCTTCGTAGCGGCTGAGTGGGGGCGATCTCACCGTTCGCACTGAGGCCACACTCCGTGGCCCTGTTCTGATGCAGTGCCCCGCGCTCTAGTGGGTGCGCGGCGGGCCGGGGCTGGTGGCGATGGGTCTCAGCTATAGCCTTCAAAGGCTTGGCGGTGGAGATCACGGAGCCGCTGACTGGCGACGCGCGTGTAGACCCGTGTAGTGTCGGCGGACTCGTGTCCGAGAAGGTCCTGCGTCGCCGCGAGGTCTCC
>JAMCRV010000087.1 GCA_023381555.1 Chloroflexota bacterium
GCTTGACATCACGTTCGAAGTAGAGGCCGCGAAGCGTTGCGCTCAGCACCTCACAATATTGGTTGACGCGTAAGGCGAACCGTTCCGGATCGATCACCGAGATGGCAGGAGTAACCCATTGGTACAGTGGCCAGTCTCCCACGACGACGGAAACCTGATGCGGTAGGATTCCCTGGGTCACCGCGATACTACGGCGACCATCGCGACCAACGATGAAGACAGCACCGTCGTCTTGAATAGCAACAAGCTCTTGATGCAACGACTGCACTGGGGGCCGAAGCACGAGTGAAGAAGGCGTCGTGAGCGTCTGAATGAGATTGCCCACCGACGGCAAGCGAGCGAAGATCAGACCGACCAAACCGGCTTCCCGCCCATCGCTGTGAGCAAACACAAGGGTGCGGCTCAGCGGTGAAGGAAGCGGAGCATCGGCCACCAGCGCCACGCTGACCCCATTCAAGAGCCACCGGCGCAACGCTTCGACCTGCTCGACCACGACCTCCGGCTGGGACGATGAAGGAATGACGGACATTGACCTTGCTCCTCTTCCAGTTGCGCCTCAGAATCAAGCCCCTACTCGATCAGCATTGCATCACCGAGACTGAAGAATCGGTAGCGTTCTGCAACTGCAACGTGATAGGCCTCCAAAATGAGGTCATGGCTCGCAAAGGCCGAAACGAGCATGAGTAGAGTAGAACGCGGTAAGTGAAAGTTAGTAATTAACGCGTCGACCACGTGAAACTGAAACCCTGGTGTAATGAACAGCCGGGTACTCCGCGGCCCCGAGCGCAGCCCACTAGGCGACCACGCGCTCTCGAGCGCTCGGGCAGTTGTTGTGCCCACAGCAACAACGCGACACCCTTGCTGTTTCGCACAGTTGATGCGCATCGCAGTCTTCTCCGTGATGCTGTAGCGCTCCTCGTGCATCGTGTGGTCCTCGATGCGTTGGGCACGCACCGGAGCGAAGGTTCCTGGTCCCACGTGCAAGGTTACGAAGAGCCGCTCGACACCAGCATCGTCAAGCTCATTCAGGACCTGCGGAGTGAAGTGGAGTCCAGCCGTAGGTGCGGCTACAGAACCCTCTTCCCGAGAGTACACCGTCTGATAGCGCTCTGGGTCAGAAAGCTCTCGGTGAATGTAAGATGGAAGCGGCAACACGCCAGACTCTGTCATGACTTGTTCAAACGAATATTGACCGTCAAGCTGTAGCACACTGAGACCATCATCACACCGTGCCACGACGCGAACCGTCGCCGCCTCTCCAGATCGACCGAGCAGGACGTGAACTTGGGCTCCGGGAGCAAGACGGGGGCGCGTCATTGCCAGCCACGAGTCGCCTTCCTGCCGTTCGATGAGCAGGAGTTCAACACGACCTCCGGTTGTCTTCCTGCCAGAGAGTCGGGCAGGTATGACCCGAGAGTCGTTTGCTACCAGGAGGTCCCCCCGTCTCAGTAGGCAGGGAAGATGCCGGAACAATTCGTGGCGTAACGTTCCGCGCTCGCGATTGACGACGAGCAGGCGGGCAGCGTCCCGCTCTTGGAGGGGCTCCTGAGCGATCAGCTCGGTCGGAAGGTCGTAGTCGAAGTCATCAACGTTCATGCCATCCTCAGTATCGGCCAGATCGCGCTCAATGGGTAATCACAAGAATCTGGGCCAGGTCAGAGGAAGGTGGCTGCCCTGTAACCTGGGGTCGAAGGTTGATGAACTGGCCCGGCTTGGGCTGATAGTAGAGCAGGACATCTAGAGTGTACCGACCGTGGGGAAGCCCCTCGAGCGAGAGTTCGTAGTAATCTGCTACAACTTCCCCCTCAGCCCAAGTTGAGGTGGGGGCGAGGCCGTACACTGGGCTCGAGCGGTCTTTCGTCCTGACAACCTTGCCCTCATTGCTCAGCAATCGCAGTGACACGGAGAGATTGTGGGTCTGCGTCCGGTCCGCACGCCACACCAGTAGGACCGGCAGGATGGGAGAGCTACGCGGCAGCGTCGATACGGTTGCGCCGCGCTCGTCAAACAGCTGGTATCCCACAAGGGAAAAGCCTCCCGTAAAGCGCACGGGATGGACCACAAGGGGCGACGGTAGTTGGAAGCGTGGCTTGCTCGCCAGACCGATGAGCGGTCCCACAGCCGAAGGATGATGTCCTGCCGCCCACGGCACGCTCCGGCCCAGCACGATAGGTAGATCGCCATACCGTTTCCGCAGCTCGCTGTAGCTCAGGCTAGACAGCGAGCCGTTCCCAAAGTCGATATGTATGTGGGGGAGGGTCCGGCTCACCAGTTTCGCGTACCAAGCAATTGTGGCCTGCTCCCAGTCAGCTGCCACAACGGCGTCGCGAGGAAAGTAGGGTAGAGCGGCGGTGATGAGCCGATGCCCTCGCCATCCGGCGGTGATATGCTGATGGTAGGCGTTAAGAGTCGCGTGCGCTGACGCGACCTGGGAGGTGTAGGCTGTGCGAGCAAGCTGAGCGCTCAGCACGAGCCCAGCAGCGAAGACAAGAGACGTCGCCACGATTCGTGGCATCCCCACCCAAGCAAGGACTGTCACACACGACTCTATGCCCCACCCGACGAAGACAGCGGAAATGACGTAGACGGGGATCAGATAGACCACATTGAGCTCATTGCCAATGTTCCAGTTCACCACCTGTGCGCTGATCAGCGCTCCGAACAGCGCCAGGGAGAGTGTCTCGGGGCGCCGGCGCAGAGCCCCACCAATCAGCCCGATCGCACCCAGCGGCCAGAGCCACCCCAAGCTCACGCGCAAAGTCTCCCCCAACAGGAGTGCACGCCCCCACCATTCACTAGGGGGCACACTCAAGAGTGATCGGGTCAGCTGGGGCGCAAAGACGAGATCCACGAAGCGATTCCAGGTCGTGGGATGGAACTGGTCGTATGGTGCGCCTAGAGCAGAGCGAATAGGAAGATACAGGTACAGGAGCAGCGGAGCCACAAAGAGCACTACGCTCTTGAGAGCCGTGTAGATGGAGGGCCGGCTGCGCGGCAGAAAGGGCGCATAGACTGCGAGCGAACCCGCGAAGAACATGCTGGAGCGGTGGTGGGCTAGGGCGAGCCCAAAGGTGAGGCACAAGAGCAGCCACCACCGCCTAGCTAGAGTTTGGGATGAAGAACCTCCAGAACGCACCGCTTGCCCCCAGCGGAACATCACCAAGAAGAGCAGCGCGGTGAAGGTGCCAGCTGCCGCCCGCACACCTGCAATCGTAGACCACCGCCAGTCGAGCGGGATTACGGCGACCGTGAGACCCGCTATGACACTGGCCGCAACGGTGCCGCCCATCACACGGACAACGGCAAATACTAGAGCACCAGTCATTGCGCCGAAGACCGCAGAGAGGCTGTTCAGCCTTATTGCTGGTGTACCCACAACAATGACGTGACTCCACAACCACCCGAGGAGGGTATAGAGCGGGTAGCCGGTGTAATGAGGTATCCCAAGCACGTAGGGCACGACTTGGAACTCACCCGCGTCACCGCCGACCTCTCCAGGAGCGAGGGTGCGAAGGTAGATGGTGAGAGCGAACAAGGCGACACATGCCGCTGCGGCCGGTGGAGAGTATGCGGCGAGCTTAGCTGGCTTCTTGATGGTACTCAACTACTTCACCATCCCCACCGTCACGTTGCCAAGGGATACCAGGCTTTGTCCGTTGGCGAGCGTCAGCCGCTGACCAGTTCTTGATACGTACACTCCAAGCGAAACTGGATAAGTGCCGGGCGGCAGCGCAGAAGGAATCGGTACCGTGATGTCATCGGTAACCGTTTCGTGGGCCAGCCACTGCGTTGTCGGGAAAGCACCATCAAGCGGTGGAGAATCCTTCTGAGCGAGCGGAGGCTTAGTAGGCGGGCCGACGTGGACGAATACGGTGTAGTCCGCTGCAGGGTGACGCTTCGCGTACCACACGACTTGCGTGTGGAGCGTCCCGCCAGGCAACACGACCGCTGGAGTAAGGCGTGCACGAACCAGCACCAGTGTACTGGCAAAGGATACTCCGAGTGGCTCAGGTGTGCGAGCAGCACCAGGCTGTTCGACGATGACGCGCCCTACAGTCGCTGGGTTCACCGGGACGCCCGATGGTGCTCGTGCAACCAAGGGGCTGCTTGGCTCACCGACCGGGTAGACGATGACCTGAAGGAAGACCGGGACAGGAGTCGTGAGGTGCTCTGACAGCCGTACAGGGACGTGATCAATCAGCTCGTATCCAACCGGCCAGCGCGAGGTCAACACCTTGCCTCCGCCCGGAAAGGCATCGTTCTGCCGGACGCCGGCTGTGGCGTCCTTTCCTGTTGGGTCGAAGGCACGGACCGACACCATCAAATTCTGAGTGATCGGTCCAGTCGCCATCCAGTCTAGTCCTACGAGAAAACGATCTCCTGGTCGAAGAGCACTCTGTGGAAGCTGCACCGAACGAAGCTCCAGATTCCCGTAGTGCCAGTCCAGATACTGGCCTGTAGGCCCACTGGACGCACGAACGAGCACCGGTGTAGCATAGGCGGGTAGGATGGCGAGCGGCAGATCGGCCAAAGTGATGGCTGCAAGCAACGAGGAAAGAACAGCTACAGCCAATCCACCACCTCGGCGCAGGAACGTGAGGAGCCCTGAGCTCAGGAGAACCGCAGCCGAGCCAATTACGGGGTAGAGAAGACGTCCTGATGATGCCTCTGTCGACGCGGTCCAACGGATGAGTAGGAGAAACTCCAGGACGAGTGACGCAGCGAGGAGGGTAATGTGCTCCGCGCTGCCGCCGAACTCCAGCCTCCGGCGCCCCGTGAGATGGCTATACAGGATGAAGGCTAACCCTACCCCACTCAGAGCCGCTAGCACGTCATAGACCGTGTACTGCCAGGCCGGAAGCAGGACGTCGTAGGCGCCGAGCACGCCCCAGAAACCAATCCAGATACCAGGAAGTTCTTTCAAGAGCTCCTGGAAACTCAGCGGCGTAGAGCGTCCTCCTGCGAGCGCTACAAACTTGGTCAGTCCAAGAGGATCACCGTAGAGCACCCAGTTGCGCGCAAACCACCATCCCGTCAGTGCCACGACTGGGATAGCCACCAACACGTACCATCGAGCGAGCGCACGCCAAGAACGCTGACGCCAGGCTTGCCGGGCGAGCACGACGGCGGTGGGAAGCCCTAGCGATGCCACGCTGAGCTTGGTGAGCGTCGCCAGCCCCAGGGAGAATCCAAGCAGAAGCGTATCAACTGTCGTGACAGCTCGTCTCATCAACACACGGGCCAGCAAGAAGAGGATGATCGTCCCGAGCAGAATAGCCAAGCTGTCGTTATCGACTGAGGATGTGATGAAGACGAACATCGGGTTGAATGCAACGAGGCTTACGGCGAGTGCCGCGCCGCTGATACTCTCCTTGAGACTGATTCGTGCTAGGTTCCAGAGCACCGTCAGGGCAAGTGCACCGAAGAGAATAGAGATAAACCGGTGAATGTGGACAGCCAAAGGTAGTCCGTGCCAGGGAAAACTCTCCGCATTCGTGTGAACAAAGAGATTCTTGTGCCAGTTGCTACGGCTGGGGATCCCAATGTCTGGGTTCGGGCTTGGCATTTCCACAGTAGCAGGATTCGGCTCGTGCAACATCCACGTCGCTGCAGCTTCGATGAGATAGTAGAGAGGTGGCTGACCGGCTTCTTGGGCCGGAACGAGCAGCTTTCCCTTGTCCGCTGTGCGAAGAACCGGAAGTCCACCACCCGATGCGATTGTCCATACCGCCGCCTCGTGCCAGTTCTCATCACTCGACTCCAGAATGGGCATGGTGATGCTGAAATCCACGGCCAGGGCAACGTAGGCAACGAGAAGAGCGATGAGCGCCAGCCTGCTCGAGGTGTGCGAATGGGGCGCGGAACTTGGCTGGGTAATGTCACGATCACCAGCGGTCTCAATGCGCACTCTTCGATCCCACCGTCACTGTGCCTAGGGTCAGGGTCGGTTCGCGCGAAACGGTATATCTCTGACCAGTGCGGCCATTGTAGAGAATGAGAATGAGCTGATAGTTTCCTGGAGCGAGACTGGACACGTCGATGCGGTGAGAGCTCTCGAGGATCTCATTCGCGACCCAGCCCGCCGACGGCGCGTTATTTTCCCCCACTGCGCTATCTGATTGGGCGATGAGGGCACCTTGTGAGTTGAGGATCTGCACGGACACCTTTAGGAGATCGCTCGTCGCACCAGGAACACGCCAGAACGCTGTCACATCAAGCTTCCGCTGCACGTGAAGGTTACTCAGCTTCGAAGGAACACCGTCAGCACGGAGCGTCAAGCCAACCAGAGTCATCCCATCGCTGAACCGATCTCCCAAAATTAGCGCGGGATGGGCGGCAAATACGTGCGGCCGTGAGGTAATCTTCAGCGTTCCTACGACAGCGCTGGCCAGAGTTCCATCAGTGTGGACGACTGTCACGCCGACTTGGGCTAGGCCGGGGGGAGCACCTGGAGGCAACTGAACATCGAACCACTGCTGTTCCGTTTCGCCAGCTCTCCAGGCTTTCGCGGGAAACGTGGCGCCGCCCAACGGCTGATCTGTTGCGGCGAGCTTGACACCGCGCTGCGCGATAGTCACCGCAACTCGGGCAATTGGCGGAGCGGCCTGGGGAGACTGGATGAGGAGCGCAACACCCACTCTTGATCCTGGGTCTGCGGCCGTCGGGAGAGAACCGACTGCAACGTTCAACCCACCGACGGCCATTGCCGGAGCAGTGAGCGCTGCTGAGACAGCAGGAGGCAAGACTCGCACCTCTCCAAGGGTGAGCTCATCACCTATCGCGGCACCTTGCGGAGAGACGGCAGGGAGCGGCCCTCCAGGACCGTCGAGCCCAAGATGTACTTGATAATCTCCTGGAAGCAGTGTTGGTGGCACCCTTAGTGAAAGCACCTCGCGCACACTGGAACCCGAACTCCAGAATGGACTCGGAAAATAGCCACCGGCTGGAAGTGCATCGCGCGCCACAACGGTCCTGCCCGCAGTATCTACCAGGTGCACCACCTCTGTCAGATTCTGACGCTTCCAGTGTTCACTGACGTTCCATTGCCACGAGAGTGTCAGCATTGCACCAGCGCGCACGCTTTGCGGCACCGCCGCATCCAGAGGCCGTGCCGCACCATGCCAGCCAGCGTGTGGCGTTGTAGATGCCCTAGTCGTGGAAGGCAGCACCGCAAGCGGCCCCAACTCCAAGGAGCCATTTACCGGTAAGAGATCCACGAAGCTTGCTCGAGACAGCTTCCACGGGATCACTGTGGAGCTACTATCCGTAGCGCTCAGCCGGACTGTGTACAGTCCCGCGGGCAAGTGTGAAGGCAACGAAGCTGCCACGTGGACGTGGTGGGGTCCAGCGATCACAGGAACGGACCACGTGGCCCAGACCGTGCCGCTCGGATCAAGCAACTGAGCCAGTAGCTGGCCATTGCCGCTACTGTGCAGAAGAAAGGTCATGGCAAACGTGTGCCCCGCCTGCACGGCCGGGAGGCCAGCGCTGACTCCTGGGGTGCTCCAAGCGTAGCCTTGAAATTCTATACTCCCGATGCTCGCGTCCAGAGGGGCAAGCGACCCGGTACGCTCTACGGACGCTCGAAGTGCCACCACCGCAAGAGAAGTGGCCGCAGTGAGTAGCACCACGACGGAAAGCGTCACAAGCCACACGTCGCCACCAATATGCCGTATCGCTTCGCCCCCTGGGAGACGCAACGCGGCACGGAGGAACCAGCAGGCCGCAATCAGAAAGGCGACGAGTGTCAGCACAGTGATGGCGTCTGCGAGACGCACCACATTCGTACCGTCATAGGTAAGCTGGAGAGTGTGAGCGCCCGCTGGCAAGCGTACTTGCACAAGTCCGGACTGCGGTGCTGAGGACACCGGCAATCTCCGGCTCGCATCTCTGACGACCCATCCAGGAGCGGCGAGCACCGGCAACGTCACCACAGCAGTGGAAGGCTCGTCGAGGGTGAACTTCGGATGAGTGCTCGGTGCTAGTGACAACTGAACATCGGCGATTGGGTCTGCGGGTGGCTTCCAGCCGATGGCCTGCTCTAATGACCAGGCAGAAACGCGCGCCCTGTGGGTGACTGATGGCGGGAGATACTCCCCCGCGGCCGATGTGCCGGTGAGATTATATGTCATTTCGAACTGGGCTATTCCTGCCGCGCTGTTGATGTTCGCTGGAACATGGAAGCGGAGCGGGTGAAGCAGCGCTAAGGACGAGATCACTGTGACGGCCAGCATGGCAGGTGCTACGACTGCTCGCCATCGGGGTTTCAACGCCGAACAAGTGGCCGCACCACAGAACGACGCTGCCAGCGCCGCTATCGAGAGCCACCGCCAGGGAAACTGCGCGAGTTGGAGTGGTTTGAAGAACATCCACATTGGTGCAGATACGGCAGTACACGCCAGCAGAGATCCAAATCCAACGACCAAGAACACGAGGAGTCTGGCTGTGGCTCGACTACGGGCCTGACGGAGTGCGAAGAGCACTGTGGGCACCGCCAGAACGAGTGCCGCGCTCTGCACAATGCCGAACTGGTATCCCGGCTGATCGCCGAACGAGAATACCGGTGCATAGGTCTGCAAGAGACCGTGGGCCAAGAGCTGGGCAGGGGTGACAAAGTTTGCGCGGTAGTTGTAGAAATGCAGGAGCTTACCCAGCGTTGCCGCCGGGGCACTGGCAACGCCTGGTAACCAGCAGGTCGCTGCCAGCAGGGCGGCAGCCACAGCAGCACCCGTCAAGGCTGCAATTCGCTTGATAGCGGCACTCACGTGACGGTCGCAGACCTCGAGTCCGGCATCGAGGAGAAGAACGGGAGCTATCAGTAGCGCCGAGAGCAAGTGTGTGGAGAGAAGGAGTGCTCCGACGAGAGCAACAACGAGACCGCGCCCGAGTGAGACCTTCTGGGCGAGGCGCTCGGCCGCAAAGAGCAATGCCGGCAGCAGCGCCTGGGCCAGGAACTCCGCAAGATCTCCCCGGAAGTACAAGTTGACCAAGTGATAGGGAGCCAGAGTGTAGAGAGCCGCCCCAATGGCACTCGACCATGAGTCGAAGTGGGATCGCAGCCACGCGTAACTCAGAATCGCGCTCGCCACCATCCCCATCGCTTCTTCGGCGCCCATAGCCTGCACTGGAGTCAGACGAAACAGCTCGAGGCTCACTCCCAAGGCGTACGGCAGATACGGCGTGAAGACAAACACAGGGTAGCCATAGCCAAGGTAGAAGTCAGGGGCCCAGCGGGGAAAGAGATTGGTGAGCGACCAAATGCGACCAAACTCTACGATCCGCAAGAGGTGGAACATACCGTCGCTTGTAGCTGGAAAGCCACTCCTGAGGAGCGGCACGAGACCGAGAAGGCTAACGGCGGCGACAGCCAGAGAGGGGAAGAACTCAGCGAGCGTTCGCGATCTCACAGACTGGGAGGATGGCTGTGCCAGCCAGCTACTCAGCGAGAGCAAGTGGGCTGAAGTTTGTCGAGTAGTCGAAAGTGTCAATGCCCTCAGCCCGCTTCAGCACCGACACCACGAGGTAGGTGACCGGCGTTGCGATGATCTCATAGGCTGACTTGGCAATCCACTGCGAAAGAATTGCCGCGACGATCACCGGTGAGGGGAGAGTGCCCACGAACGCAAGGGTGACAAAAATCGCTGAATCCAAACCCTGGCCAACTAGTGTCGAGGAGATCGTTCTCGTCCAGAGCCAGCGTCCTTGGGTGGCAATTTTGAGCTTAGCGAGGACGAAGCTATTGACGAACTCTCCCACCAAATATGCTGCGAACGAAGCTCCAAGGACGCGGGGTGTCGCACCCAAGATGGCATTGTAGGCCTGCTGGTCTTTCCAATAAGAGGAAGCCGGAATAGCCCCGCCAACGGAGATGGCAATGACGGCGATGACGTTGCAGGCGAATCCAAGCCAGATGATGCGTCTCGTAGTGCTGTATCCGTACACCTCTGTGAGCACGTCACCAAACAGGTAGGAGAGCGGAAAGATGACTATTGCTACGGGCACGGTAAGGGGCCCGATGACGCCGATCTTTACAGCGATGATGTTCGAGGTGATGAGTAGGGTGACAAAGAGCGCTGCAATGATCATGAGCCACGGCGACTGGCGCGCGGTCACTGCGAAAGCCCCTCCCACACACTGAGTCCACCATGGGGAGTAGTGTACCTGACCGCCTTCTGTGTCTCAGAGACTCTCGTCACCCCGGAAGCTGCCACTGCACCTGCGCAGGAACCCAGAACCTCCCAACCTTGTGGCAAGGCACATCCATCCGAGACGTATTCTCCAGTCGATTCAGGACGGTCAGTGCCACTGGGCGGCAGCATCTCTTACTGCACCGTATACCAGCTCCGGATTGAAATCGGGATCGACCATATCGAAGTAGTAGGCGGAGTCTGTCTTTGGAATGGAGCCTACCTGACGGAAATACCAGATGTTCACCACTCCTACGTACGGATATTGTTTTTTCGCGAGCTCGATCCCTTGTACCGTGTATGTAGCTTGTTGCTCGCGAGTCACCCGTCCCCAGATGAGTTGATCTGGTGGCATCTCCTTCGGCGATGCATTCCACCCGTATTCGTTGAACCACATCGCCTTGTTCCCATCGCCATTCTTTTCCGTGACCGCGTGGAGCAAGGTGAAGCGCAAGAAGTTGAGCCGGTCGGGAGATGGAGGATCATTTGGCGGGTACGCCAGCCCATACGCATTAGCTGCGAGGACGTCGAAGCTACCCTTGGCCCCACTATCGTACATCTGCTGTAGGTAGTCTGTCTCCACGAGCGCACGAGGCGAGCGCTCGAGGGTCTCTGCGAGAGGGGCACTAATAACCACGATATGTTGGTCGGCATCCTTAGCCCGCGTGTAGCTCAGCTTCAGTAGCTTGGTGTACTGTGCCGGATTCGGGGGCTGGCCGCCCCATTCAACTGCTAAATTCGGCTCGTTCCAGATCTGGACGGCAGACACCTGACCCTTGTAGTGACGGACAAAGGTGTTGACAAAGTCGGCGTAGTCTTCGTAGTTATCAGGCGGTGCATTGAAGTCCGGCTTTTTCTGGGTCCACGCCGGCGGATAGTCGAGCCGAGCTATAACCTTGATGCCGTACTTCTGCGCAAGCCCGATAATCTCGTCATACTTGCCCCAAGTAAACTGCCCTCGGTTGTGCTCGATCTGGTCCCAGATAAACTCTTCCTTCATCCATCCAATGTGGGCATCCCTCATCATCTGAATGGTACGTTCTCGCTTAGCAATTTCGACTTCCTGACCAAGGAACGTGTTTGCCCCGAAGGGGTACTCGTTTGCTAGCGGGGAAGTCTGCGTGCCTGTCTGTCCGCCGATCGAGGCGCAGCCAGCCAGAGCCAGGGTAGATGCGACAGCCGCACCGAGAAATTGCCGCCGCGACGTTTGATTCACACTTGCACTCCTCGTAGCTGAGAGAGAACTTCGTAGCCTACTAGCTAGCCCACCGTTTGGCGCGCTAGCGCAAGGCCATACACTTTAGACGCACCTGCATTGCGCAAGGCTGCAGCGCAGGCACTGAGTGTACTGCCCGTCGTTGCAACGTCGTCCACGATAAGCACTGTCTTCCCAGTGATGTCGCATTGTCCGGACACAACAAACGCTCCAGTCATATTGTGACGGCGCTCAGCGACACCAAGGCCAATCTGATCTGCAGTAAAGCGGACGCGCAGCAGAAGATGATCCCGGAAGGGGATGCCGAGTGCACGCGCCAGCGGTCTGGCGAGCGCGGTAGCTTGGTTATATCCACGCGACCTCTCCCGTCGAGGGTGAAGGGGCACAGATGTCACAAGCTGAGCGTGCCATCCTTGCAACAACCACGTCTGCAGCAAGAGTTCAGAGAGTGCGCCTGCCGTAGCCGTACGGTTGCCATATTTCAGCCGGTGCACGGCCTCACGAACCGGCCCTTCAAACAGAGCTACGGCACGGAGCGCGGTGAACGAGGGGCGCTGCTCAAGGCAGATGAGACATGGGCTGATCGCAGAGGGCTGGCCACACACCGCACACACTGGCTGCGGTACTGGCACGCACAGCGCTTGACAGCGATCACACCACCAAGCGCCAGGGCTGTCACAGCCAGCACATCGAGGTGGATAGAAGAGGTCAAGCGCATGCTCAATGGGAGTAGACCTCACCGGCTCTCCCGCCGCTGGAGCAGCCAGCAGTACGCTTCGTACGTCTTCCCCGCAATCTCACGCTGAGTGTAGTGGGCGAGCACTCGCTCTCGCCCCCGGCGAGCCGCATCCCGTCGCCGCGATGAAGAGCGAGCGAAGATCTCGAGCGCGTGCTCCAAGGCAGCGGCGTGGCCTTCCGGGACAACGTATCCGACATCTCCAATAACGTTCTGCATCTCTCCTGAGTCACTGACGATGACAGGAATGCCGCAGCACATAGCTTCGCCGACCGACCGGTTGAATTGCTCTTTCCAGTTGGGCCGGGTAAGCGAAGGGGCCACGTAGACGTGCCAGCGATGATACAGTTGAGGCATATCCTGCGAAGGGCGCTGGCCAAGCAGCGTGAGTCGATCAGCACATCCGAGCGATGCCGCGAGTGCCTGCAAACGGCCGCGTTCTGGCCCTTCACCAACGATCTCAAGTTTCCAACGAAAAGGGAGTCGTGCGGCAGCTCGTAGCAGCACATCGAATCCTTTCTCAGGGACGAGCCGGCCACTCGCACCAATGACGAACGTCTCTACCGCAGGCTCGTCTGCCCGCCAGGTATAGAGCTGAGGATCGAAGCCAAACTGTGGCACGAGGCGGACTTCTCCAGCGTACCCCTTCGCGCGAAGCACTCGCACGGCATCCGCATTTCCACAAAGTGCAAGATGGGCTCGCCGGAGAGTGAGCGCTTGGATGAACCGGAACGGTGGTGGAACCCGCCGCAGTATATTTTGCCAGGTAAAGAAGAGCAGCTCACTACTTCCACTCGCCAGCACGGTCTGAAGAGCTACGGCATCAGCAGGCTCTTCGTCAAGATGGATGATGTCTGGTCGAAACTGCCGCACCACTTGCCCTAGCCCACGGTAGCTATGCAGATGAAAGTGGCCGTTGAGACGCATAGGTAAGACGGCAGTGTGATACCCACACGTGAAGAGTGGATCGTAGCGCAACACGCGACCTGGCTCACGCCACTCGGGCGGAACAACGAGCATAAGCTCGATGTCTGGAAAGCGAGACAACTCCTCGAGCTTGCGCTGATACGCCCCTACGACGAGTGCTTTGGCGATCATGAGGACTCGCAAGGCTTGGTTCTACTTTTCTCAGGTCAACGCCGTCGACAGCGGAGAGATCGACGTGCGGAAGCGGACAAGCATACGCGCGGTCACGCGACTCAACCCATGCTCTTGTTAGCCTCGCGCACCACTGCTTTGGGTCAGCAGATTCGTGAGAAACTCAGCGTTGCTCCGGGTACGCTCCATCTGCTGCACGACTCGCTGCGTTCCCGATGTTTGATCAGGTGACATTGCCAGGACCCGCCGTAGGCGCTGCACCGCCATCAACTCATTGGGAGGTAGCAGGAGTTCCTCCCGGCGAGTGCTCGACTTGACGATGTCGATGGCCGGGAACACGCGCTCCTCTGCCAGACGCCGGTCGAGCACGAGCTCCATATTGCCTGTGCCCTTGAGTTCTTCATAGACCACATCGTCAAGACGGCTGTTGGTGTCAACGAGACACGTAGCAATGACAGTGAGGCTACCACCTTCCTGCAATGCTCTGGCAGCACCAAAAAACCGCTTGGGTGGATAGAGTGCTGAAGTTGCCATGCCTCCAGAGAGACTGCGGCTGTCGCCAGGCGCCGCCAGGTTATACGCGCGGGCCAAGCGCGTAATGGAGTCAAGTAGCACGACGACGTCGAATCCTGATTCCACCAGCCGCTTGGCTCGCTCGACAGTGAGTTCGGCAAGATCCGTGTGGTGGCTGATCGCCTCGTCAAACGTAGAGCTGATGGCCTCGCCTTTGATGCTCTTAGAGAGATCGGTGACTTCCTCCGGTCGTTCGCCAACGAGACAGACGATGAGCCGTACTTCAGGGTAGTTGGTGTTGATACTCCGCCCGATCTCCTTGAGTATGGTCGTCTTTCCTGCCTTCGGAGGCGACACGATGAGGGCCCGTTGACCGAACCCTATCGGCGCGACCAAGTCGATGAGCCGCGCTGTGATGGAGTCAGGACGCTCCAGCCGGATCTGACGTTCCGGATAGATCGGAGTGAGCTCATCGAAGTGTCTGCGCTTGGGCATCTCTTCGAAGGGAATACCATTGATGCTCTGAACGTCGAGAAGCTCGCCGAGGCGGCGACCTGGAAGCGGCCCGCGGACAAGGCCGACTACTTCGTCACCAGATCGCAGACCGTACGTACGGACCACGTGGTTCGGAATGACGGCGTCGCTGGCACTCGGCAGATACCCGTGGATCCGCAGTGTCCACTGTGCACCACCCTGCTCCACGGAGACGACGAATCCTCGTGTGATGACTTCCGCCGGCCGTTGATACGTAGTGCCATCGAGCGCTCGATCGTGCTCCTGCGATTCACGTGCTGTTTGGTCTCGATAGCCCGCGGCTTCGCGAGACTGTGCGCTCCCTTCACGCTGCCAATCGCGTCCGCGTCCGCCGTTTCCGTTCCGTGAATCTCTCCCTTGGAAGTTACCGCGATCGCGGTCCCGTCCATCTTGCTGGCTCCGGTTTCCATTCGGTCGCCCGGAGTCGCGCCCTTCTCTATTCGCCGGGCGATCACGGAAGTCACGGCGCTGAGAGCGATGCCCCTGACGCGACTGTTCACCAGAAGCCGGCTCCCGGTCGCCAGGACCGGAAGCGTGCTCGGAGCCGCTGTCACGGCGCTCATCCACAGGAGCGACCGTCGCGATGGTGTCATGCTTCAAGCCGGCCTGCGCGAGGTTGATGTCATTCACCTCTTCAACTCCAACGGAGACATTTCCGATATCGTTCGACGTAGTGACGGCAGCGGGGGGAACAGCAGCTTGCGCAACACTCTTGGAGTTTGCGGTCTCTTCTGTAGAACCAGTGGGAGGCTCCGTCATCGCATCAGCTTCGCTCGCGTTGCCTACGGAGGCACGAATATTCGACGATCTTGATCGGCGAGACCGGCTTCGACGGCTCGCCGGCGCCTGTTCGGCGGGTTGTAGCTCAGATTGGTTAGCATCTCTCCGAACGGCAACGTCAGCAGCGGTCTTGCTCAGGGCGTCGTTACCGTTGTGGAGAGGCTCTTGCACGGGTTGATCAATGCTCATAGAGAGATTTTTCTAGCGGGCCTTGGAGCGTAGCCTAGCGCTCGAGCGCCCTAAGAGAACAGCGCGACGGCCTTAGGAAGAGAGGAATCGCAAGAACTGCACAGAACCTGTTCGACGCGAGACGGAGCCCTCTGGCACCTATCCAAACCACACATACCCCCCGATGTACCCACACGAGGGGATAAGGATTTCCGCGTTCTCTGCTCTCAGCTACACGCAAGCAGTCACTGTGCTTGCATAGTGCTCTGAATGACTATACCGTACCCTGACACTTCTGTCAGCGTCTAGCAAGCGCACGCACCTTCTCGCGGCAAATGTTGCTTGGCCGTCATAATCACAAGGTAAGCTGCCGCTGCGGCTGTCCAGATCACCCCTCAGGAAGTGACGGAATAGAGCGGCGGCTGGCCATCGAGCACCCGCGCAACCTCTTGAACGGCCGTCACCGCCATCGCTCTCGTAGATTCTTCACTCACTCCGGCCATGTGCGGACTGAGTAGCACGTTCGGCATATCGCGCAGCGGGCTCTCTGCTAAAGGTTCGGTCTCAAACACGTCAAGAGCTGCCCCACCAACAAGGCCGGAGTGCAGCGCTGCGATGAGCGCAGTCTCGTCGATCACCGATCCCCGGCAGGTGTTGACGATGAGCACACCACGCTTGGCCCGACCATCCTGGAGGTGCTCGACACCGACGAGGTGATGCGTCTGGGGTGTCAATGACACGTGCAGCGTGATGATGTCGGCTTCGCTGAAGAGACGATCAAGGTCGACTACTTCTACCTCGTATTGCTTCGCATGATCCACGTCAACGACGACATCGTAGCCCAGAATCCGGCACTCGAAGCCGTAGAGGCGGCGAACCACTCTCTTCCCGATACGTCCTAATCCGACGACACCAACGGTCTTACCGTGTAAATCACGGCCGGGGGAACGCTGCCAGTGACCGCTGGTGACAGACAGATGATTTTCGACGACCCGTCTGGTCAAGGCGAGCATCAAAGCTAGCGTGTAATCTGCGACGGAATGATCGTTTGTACCTGGCGTTATCGTCACCGCAACGCCAAGAGCGTGTGCTGCTGCCACATCGATGGCGTCATACCCCACACCGGTGCGAGCAATGATTCTCAGTCTTTGCGCGTCAGATAAGTCTGCGGCCGAAATGCGATCGCTCGATGCGATGACGGCATCGACGCCGGCAAGGAGCGCGGCCATCTCACCAGGTTGCCGGGTACCCGAAAAGGGTCGGAAGAGGAACTCCGCTCCCAGGTCCCTTAGCGGCTTTAGGGTCTCACCGTCCTCTGGATCAATGGCCAGGGATGTCACCAACACACGAAGAGACACTGGGAGCTCCTCTGCTCACTCGGCCATCAACTTACGGAAACAGAGGGTAGCGCACGTGCGGTGAAGGCCACTCCCGTCAGTGGTATCTCCACCGCACGTACCCTTCCTCGCTAAGAGGAAGGAGTAGGGGTTGCATTAGCGGCTTCAGCCGCCTCGAGCTCCTTCTGTCGCCGCCGAACGAGGTAGTCATCGACAACGAGGTAGGCTATTGCGGCACCGACACTCAGCAACGTTCCAGCGCCGACGGCCATGAGAAACCACTGAATGACCTTACCCATCAGAATCCCCCAATTCGCACTTTATCGCACACATCGTAACGGATAACACTAGAAATCGTGCGTGATGGAGAATCGGATGTTGACAGCGCCTAGCCACCGTGGTATAAATGTATAGGTAGCGGGTGACCAGCTACCAAGTAGTTCTAGAGGCTGGAGGTAGTTCTTTGAGGCAACGCAAGGAACCCCGGTCAGCTTTGGGAGTCTGGCAAGTTGACCGATGAGGCCCTCGCCGCGAGTGGTGGTGCAGGGTCGGGACAACCCCGGGTAGCACCCTGAAAGTTTGATTCAGAGGGAGGAGTTTTTACTCCTCTAGGTATGAGACTGTTCAAAGTCCCTAAGGGTGGGCGCCGGTAAATGTAAAGGCGGGAAGCATACGCTTCCCGCCTTTTTCCGTTAGCAGTGTTCTCGGCGGCCATATAGTGATACAGTGTGGCCGCCGAGAACATTAGTGCACAGGTTCAGAGCCAACAGTTCCAGCAGATTCTGGGGAAGTGGGCTGTTCTGACAGCTCCGGGCCAAGAGAGTCTGCGGGAGCGACAATCTCCTCATCCATGTCAACTTCGGGGTATAGCTTGGCAATTTCGTCAGGAAGCCGGTCAGGGTCCACAAACTTTAGTCGATACACCGGATCACTCGCCAACGGGTACAGCGGCTCGATGATCTCGACCCATCCGTCGTCAATCCCACGAGCAATAGCCCGCGTCACCGTGAATACGAAAATCGAGTACGGTGTACTCTTCGGAGCTGTGGCCTGATAAATCCGCTCCCCCATACCGTTTGCGGTCCAGAGCATCTCGAGGACGTGCATAGGATCAGGCCGAATGATGTCCTTACGCCACTTCTTCGTCTCGTACCACTGATCCAAGAGCGAATTGAACCGATACCACTTGCCAAGTGGATGATCACAAGATGGACAGGTCAACGACGCCACAGAACCTTGGACGTTGACCCTTTGCCCGCATCGCGGACAGGTAAGCGCCGAGAGCATTTTCAACTACCTCGTCTGTACTTGCAGAGCACACGCTGATAGGTAGGCACCGAGGTGCCTCTTCGGATTCTAGCACCTTCGCAGGCTCGCACTGCTAAGCTGGAGCAACGAGGCTACGCAGAGGCAGCTGGAGTCAAAGACAAACCCCACCAGCCTCTCACAGATCAGCGAGAGATTGATGGGGAAGGTTCTACTTAGCTGCGATATAAGGCTGGAGCTGGGCGACAAGCCGCTCCTTTGGCTTGAAGCCGACGATTCGCTCGGCTGGCTTGCCATCCTTGAAGAGAATCAACGTCGGAATGCTCTGCACCTGGTATTTGAACGCGGTGTCGATGTTCTCATCAACGTCGAGCTTGAATACACGGAGGGTGTCCTGGTAATCCTTGGCAATCTCCTCGACGATCGGCGCAACCATGCGGCACGGACTACACCACGCCGCCCAGAAATCCACCAACACCGGAGTATCAGACTTCAAGACCTGGGTCTCGAACTCCTTGTCAGTCACCACACTTACCGTCGCCATATGGCACCAGTCCTTTACTAGTAGTCAGCGCACCGAATGCGCTATTTGAGACGAAGAAATGATCGCAGGGCTTCATTCAATGCTTCGCGGGTTTCCTCCGATAGCTGCCCTCCTGCCAGGCAATGATGCATATGGTCCGTGAGCAACGAGATACTGACACTGTCGATCGCGGCGCGCACCGCCATGAGCTGCGTGAGCAGATCAGGACAGTTGCGACCGTCCTCGATCATCCGTTGTATGCCCCGGACTTGCCCTTCGATCTTGCGCAATCGAAGGAGCACGTCATTATCCATCGCTCTCTCTAACCTACCCCCATGGGGTATCTCCAGTGTAGCGAGGGGGCCTCTTCCTGTCAATGGGTTGCCGAGCTTGACCATTTGCAAGCGCCGGCGCTATAGTGCATCAGTGGTACTGTAGTTCTTTCAGCGTTACACACTCGAGTCAGCTGGATGACCATAGGGAGATGCGAAGAGCGTCCCCTGTCAATGACATAAGACAACCTTTGAGGAGTGAATCACTGTGGGTGTGAGTGCGAACACCGTTGTCAAGCCGTGGCAAAAGCCAAAGCGCTTCCCCTTCGGCAGCTCTACCGCACGTCCCTCGCCAGGGAAGAAGCGCCAAGCTCACGACAAGTGGCACGTGGGAGATCCTCTGCCAAAGCGAAGCCGGGCTGCTCGTCAGGCTCAGCATCGCCGTGCGATTGCCCGCACCGCACAAGCCCACGCTAACCAGTAAGAGCGCCTGCCCCCCTTCACGAGATGACCGCTTCCAGCGCGTTTTCTCGAGTCGCTTGGACGAGTTCACGAGCGATGCGGCGGCCGACGCTCATTTCCTCACCAAAGAGGTAGCGCGTGTAGGGTGATGTCGTCAACAGAATCGGCGCGCCAGGCACTCTCAGGCTCACATCGAAGCAGATGAACTCGCCTTGGTCGTCAAACACGCCTTGAAGCGCGAACGGACCAATAATTCCTGGAGGCAACAGCCGCTGACACGCCGCAGCGAGCTTGTCACCAAGTCCAATGACGTGATCGAGGAGTGACTCTCGCACTGTGACGCCGCGGTGCCCCACAGGGATGAGCGTCGGCTGCACAGACACCGCCGCCTGCTGCGAAGCAGTCATATGCAACAATCCTTCGATGTTCGACTCGATGCGCTGATCGGCCCCCAGAAACTCGCTGCGCTGACTAAGCGGCGACCAGAAATAATCCAAGTTGAACTGCGCTCCGATCACGAACTCCTCAATAGTTGCCAACTTGAGGTCATCCTCTCGAATCAGTCCTTGGTCTAGGAGATTCCGGCTCACCGCCTCGTAGTCTTGCGTGCTCCTGGCGGTGAAGAAGCCGCGCTCAACGGTGCGCACCGCCTGGGGCAGTTTGACCATCACGAGGCGATCGATTGCTGATGGCGTTGTAAAGTGGCGAGGTCTGCGAATATCCGCCTCTTCGAGGAGATCGTACTGGTTCGGCGACGCAGTACGCTCTTCGGCGCGGAGAAGTCTCCGGCCGCCAAACAGCGGCACCGGGAAGCGCTGCTCAATGGCATCACAGCCCACGTACACCGCGAAGGAGCGATTTGGAACAAAGATCGTGTTGAATGCGCGGAGACGCCCGATAGCTGCGTGGCCCACGACGTCAGCGAAACGCGGCAGCACAAGCACCTCATCGAATAGGTGCCGGTACTGCCCGACGTAGGGCCCCTCGCGCCCAGCCTGGCAGACCACGAGTGTCCGGACTCCCTCCTGATGCGCACCGTAGGCCACTTCGAGAGCCGAATGGCTACCAATGCAGCCAATCGTTAGATGCTCAACGTCATACCCCTCGAGCAGTGCCCGTCTCTCCACCGATGACTCCTCCCACACGCAACCCCCTCATCCTACCGCTCTGACAATCACCCGACCTCTTCTCTGCAGCGGCGCACAGGCACTCTATCGTTCTCCGTGCTCCACGGGTATCTGGCAACATGAGATAGCACAACCACGAGGGGCCGGTTGGGGAGCGCGAAAGAGCTCCGGCCACAAGAGCCGGAGGAACCGCTGCTCATTGGGTTGAGCCCTTCGAGCAAATGTTCTACACTAGACATGCTCGAGCTACAGGAAGAGATAAACGATCCTAGCGCCTGACTCGCGAGTCTTGACACCTTCGCCTCTCGATGATGACGCTCACGCTGAGGGCTCGCTCAGGCCGGCACGGTTTGAAGACTTCCCCGGGCAAGATGCCGTGAAGGAGCAGCTGCTCATCCAGCTTCACGCGGCACAGGCTAGAGGCGACTCGCTTGATCACATCTTGCTGTATGGACCACCAGGCCTTGGCAAGACGAGTCTGGCTCACGTTCTGGCTCACGAGATGGGTGTCTCCATCCGGGAAACATCTGGACCGGCAGTTGAGAAACAGGGAGACCTTGTGGGTCTTCTCAGTTCTCTCAAGGAACACGACATCTTCTTCATCGACGAGATCCACCGCCTGAACCCGGTGCTCGAGGAAGTTCTCTACCCAGCAATGGAAGACTTCGCTGTAGATGTTCTCGTCGGTCAAGGGCCAGGAGCGCGCGCCATACGAGTGCCTCTTCCAAAGGTAACCGTCATCGGTGCTACCACCCGCTTCGGCGCATTGACAGCGCCCTTCCGAGCGCGTTTCGGATCGACGCTGCGACTGGACTACTACGAAGCCGATGCTCTCTGCCTGATCCTCGAGCGTTCTGCTCGAGTGCTGCGCGTGGAGGCCACGGATGAGGGGCTCGAGGAGATTGCGCTCCGTGCACGCGGCACTCCTCGCATCGCCAACCGTTTACTGCGTCGCATCCGTGACTTTGCGGCGGTGCGCGGCAGCGGTGTCATTGACAGGGCTAGTACAGAAGCAGCCCTCGACCTCCTTGGTGTCGATAAGCTTGGGCTTGACGCGATTGACAGAGAGCTTCTACGAACACTTATCTTCAAGTTCGAGGGAAGGTCAGTAGGGCGCGATACGCTTGCCGCGGCAATGAGCGAAGCGCCGGAGACTGTCGAAGACGTGTATGAGCCCTATCTCCTTCAAATGGGCTTCCTGGAGCTCTCACCGCGAGGCCGTCGAGCCACACCCCAGGCTTATCGACTTCTGGGACTTGAGCCACCCGTTCCGCGCGAACAGCCGCGACTCATTTAGCATCCGTGGGGCAAACAGCCTTGATTTTTTCGACTTCTCGGGTATCATCCCTCTTTCCCTAAACGTGAACGGGGAGCCAACAAGTGAAACACAGCATTCTTGGTGTTCGTGATCTCGAAGTCAATGAGGTGGATCTTCTCTTCGACGTCACCGCATCGCTCAAGCGTCACCGTGCTCCTGCCGAGGATCGCTCGCTCTTCGGCAAGACTGTGGCCCTACTCTTTCAACACCCCTCTCTTCGCACCAGAGCATCGTTCGATATCGCCGTACACGAGCTCGGAGGGCATCCTCTGTACTTCGGGAACGATGAAGTGAGGATGGGCAGTCGGGAGGCCCCCGAAGACGTGGCGCGTGTCTTGGCACGCTACGCTCACGCAGTGGTAGCACGCCTCCGGAATCACACGGAGCTACAGCGATTTAGTGACGCCTCGACTGTCCCTGTTATCAACGCCTTGACGGACAGGGAACATCCTTGCCAGGCCCTTGCCGATCTCTTCACTCTGCAAGAGGCCCGAGGGACCTTGCAAGGGGCCCATCTTGCCTACGTAGGCGATGCTGACAACAACGTTGCCACCTCGCTTCTGCTTCTGGCTCCGCTGCTCGGGGTGAGAATGACGATGATCGCTCCGCGTCAGCATCAGCCCCAACCCGGTGTCGTTGTCCAGGCACGTCAAGGTGCACTCGCTCCAGTCGATGTCGTTGACAGTCTGGGCGACGCCGAGCTGTCCTCAGTCGATGCGCTCTATACCGACGTTTGGGTAAGCATGGGGCAAGAAAACGAAGCGCGGGCTCGTCAGGTCGCCCTCGCTCCTTTTCAAATCAATGACGAGCTTCTCCGCCGGTGTCGACCGCAGTGTATCGTGCTGCACTGCCTGCCAGCGAAGCGCGGTCAAGAGATCACGGACAATGTCCTCGACGGACCGCAATCGCGTGTGTTCGACCAGGCGGAGAACAGACTGCACGTGCAAAAGGCACTCCTCAAGATGCTCGTCTCATAAGACACAGAACGATGGGTACACATAGTCCGTGGAGCGGACGCTTCGAGAAACCCCTTGATGAGCTTGTTCAGCGATTCAACGCTTCGATCGGCTTCGATCAGCGCCTCGCGGAAGAAGACGTCGCGGGGAGCATTGCCCACGCGAAGATGCTGGCCGCTCAGGGGATCATCACGCGAGACGAGGCTGCGAAGATCATCGAGGGGCTTGACTCGATCCGCAACGAGATACGCGCCGGCACCTTTGCGTTCCGGCTCGATCGCGAAGACATCCACTTCAACGTCGAGGGGGCACTCGCCGACCGCATCGGTGCCGTGGCAGGCAAGCTGCACACCGGCCGCAGCCGCAACGACCAGGTAGCTCTGGATGTCCGGCTGTTCACCCGACAGGCCCTGGAGCAGCTCCAGGGCGACGTACTGAACGTGATCGACGCGCTGATTGATCGCGCCGCAGAGCACACAGCGACGATACTTCCTGGGTATACACACCTGCAGCGAGCACAGCCGGTCGTACTGGCACACCATCTGCTCGCCTACGTTGAAATGCTCCGGCGCGATTACGCCCGCCTGTCTGACGCACGCGGGCGCCTAGCCGAGTCGCCACTGGGGGCTGGGGCCCTTGCGGGCACGACTTTCCCTCTTGATCGGGAGGCCGTCGCCAGGAACGTTGGGTTCCCGGCAATCACGAGGAACAGTCTCGACTCGGTGGCCGATCGCGACTTCGCTTTGGAGTTTCTCGCGACAACGAGCATCCTCAGCGTGCACCTCTCGCGATTTGCGGAAGAGCTGGTTCTGTGGTCGACTCAAGAATTCGGGTTCCTCATCTTCGACGATGCCTATGCGACGGGCAGCTCGATGATGCCCCAGAAAAAGAATCCCGACACTGCTGAGCTCATCCGCGGGAAGACGGGACGCGTCATAGGGCACCTTGTGGCTGCCCTCGTGCTTCTCAAGGGCCTTCCCCTGGCCTACAACAAAGACCTCCAAGAAGATAAGGAGGCGCTTTTTGACGCCTATGACACCGCCCACGATTGCTTACGAGTGCTCGAGGGAATCGTTCGCACGGTCACCTTTCGTACAGACCGCATGCGCCAGGCCACGACGGAAGGCTTCCTGAACGCTACAGATCTGGCAGACTATCTCGTTACTCGTGGCCTCCCATTTCGAGAAGCGCACGGAATCGTAAGCCAGGTCGTGCTCTTTGCCGAACGGGCAGGCAAGACGCTCGAACAGTTGACACTGGAAGAGCTACGGCTCATTTCACCCCTGTTCGACGCTGGTGCGCAGACAGCTCTCGACGTCGATCAGGGAGTACTGCGCCGTGATCTCCCTGGAGGCACGAGCCCACGTCGAGTGCAGCAGGCACTCGAGGAGGCGCGCAACTGGTGGAGCGTTGAGGTTGGACGGCAGACAGCCGCAGATACTCAAGGTTAGCGCCACACCACAGGACCGGCGTCTTCCTGTAAATTCAGAGAGCTTCTCCTCAGCCACCCTGCACAGTAACCGCTCCCAGGCTTACAGTCGTGCCAACAGGCTCTCCACTGGCAGCGAGTACCGTCAACCTCTGAACAGTGGCTGAAGTGTAGAGTCCGAGGACAACCGGGTACCGCCCCGGAGGCGTGGCTGGTGGAATCGGCACCCGGAAGCTGTCCAGCATCTCATCTCCAGTGCGCCAGGCCGTCGTAGGCACAGCGTCCTTCAGCGGCGGTCGATCCCTCTGGGCGTAGAGCTTGCCGTCGCGCTCCAGATGCACAAAGGCTGTCAGGACTTCCGAGGGATGCTGCACGACGCGCCAGCACACAGTGACTGTCAGCGTTTGCCCTGCGTGCACTGATGGCGAGCTGAGTGTGTAAGCGAGCGCTTGAATCTGACCATCGAACGTCTGTTGCGGAAGACGTACCGCATCTTTGAGAAAGCCGGACGGAGTCTCGAACACCCGAAAGTCTATGCCAGCCAGCCGTTGCGTCGGTTCCTGAATCGTGTACGTCTTGAGCCACCGCTCCGCCTGGTGCTTGGGATCCCACGAATTCTGGCCGAGCGTCCAGAACCATATACGGCTGTAGCGCTGGGCGATTGGCTGGAAAGCGGCATCAAGCTGAGCGGCAGAAATAGGCTCGAACGCTGGCTCGAGCGTGACACGCAAAGGTCCTTGTAACTGCTCCTCATAGTCCCACTTCAACGTGGGATCCGGATAGTTCGTCACGATGACATCATCTGGCCCGGCGCGAATGAGAAGCTGCTGGGCGGCTGAAGCGAACTGGGCATTCTTGTCACTCCGCGCATAGACGGTGAGCGATCTCGCTGCAACGACGGTTGCAGCGCACACAACGACGGGGCCCATCAACATTCGTACACGAGGCTGCGCACCTAATGCAGTCCAGCAGAGTAACAGCGGACAGACGATCACGGCTGTATATGGGGCTTGAAACCCAGGGCGTAGCAGTTCGAGTACCAGGAGCAGCGCGATCGGGGCCATCAGCGCTCCACCAACAGCAAGGAAGACGTCTCGATTCCGGAGGGCAAGGCAGGCAGCTCCTCCAACGGAACACCCCACCGCACCCAGTCCCACTGCAAGCTGCCAGTGTGCCGGTAGCGTCAGCCCACCGGCGGCGGTGGCTCCGAGCTCGAGCAAGAGTGTGGCAGGAGTCAGCGAAGGGAAGGGAAAGTGCGCCTGGAGAGCTGGCCAGCCGTGAACGACGAAGGGAATGCCCACGACAAGAGCCACAGCGGTGAGGACCAAGAAACCCGCCAGCGCCCGGCGGCGCGTACCGGCATTGGTGACAACGACTGCAAGCAACCCTGCAGCAGCACCGGCCACGACGGCCAGACCATAGAAGTGGCTGAGAACCGTGAGAACGCCGGCGCAGCCGAGCAGCACGAGTCCTCGCTTGGATCGGGATTCCGTCAGCACGAGCACCATTCCGGTCACAGTGAGCGCAGATGCCCCTTCCAGCTGCGCATACATGCGAGCGTCCTGCGCCTGCCAGACGAGCAGGGGGTTGACTGTAGCGAGAAGGGCGGCGAGAACTGCTGCAGAGCGCCCCCACACGCGCCCCGCCGCCACAGCCAGGGCCGGTATACAGAGCGCAGCAGGAAGGACTGACAGATAGCGAAGGTTGAAGCTGGATGGGCCGCCAAGATCGATCCACCAGTGAAGCAGAAAGTAATAGCCCGGAGGATGCGGCTCACTGGTGTGGAGTGAATGCCAGATGATGGCGAGCGACTGGTGAGCGAACACAGCCGCAAAGCTTTCATCCCCGCGCAGATTCTTGGCTCCAAGGGCAAAAGATCGTATGCCAAAGCCAATGAGGGTCAGTGCGAGAATAAGCCAGAGGACTGCGCGGTTGGCCCTTTCCGGTGAGCTGTGGCGCTCAGCGTGCACGTGTCACTCCACGGGCCGCTGCTACGAGCGCAGTGCCAGCACAAAGAACGAGCGCGGCAGCGGCAATCAACAACGCGATGTGGAAGTGTGGCGGAGCATACGTCAAGCTGACGAGATGTTCTCCAGCGCGTAACGGAACTCCCATGAAGACGTAGTCTGCGCGGTATAACAGCACCGCGTGACCATCGACCCTGGCACTCCAGCCTGGGACGAGTGGCTCGGAAATCACGAGGAAGGCATTGTCAGTCACCATCGCCCGGATCTCCAAGTGCTCAGGCCCCTTGCTGACCCAATCTTCGTGCTGATTTCGTGGCAGCTGAGGACCCGTGATGGAGAGTGGGATCGCCTGTTCGACGACAGCAGCTGCACCGGGGTGCTCCAAATGCTCCGTGAGACGTCTGGCTTCCGCCGGATTCGCAGCGACGATGAGCTGCCGCACGGCGTAGGCCATGGGCAGAGGGTAGTCCATGCGAAAGAGCTTGAAAGAGCCGTCTCGTTGCACGAGCTCGAATCCGCGGCCGGGATCCTGCCGGGTCAGAACGTACCGGACACCAAAGAGCTGCCACACCTGGTAGCGATCCGTGAACCGAGCCAGTCTCGCCGCTCGGGTCACATACAGTGGGTCATTCCCTTCTGGAAACGAGAGGTCCGCGATTGCGCCATCGTTTGCAGGCAGCTCACCAAACCGGAGCTCGTCAACACGAAAAGGTCCTGTTTGCTCGTGGAGAAAGGCGACCGCTCGCCCGGGGAGCGGCTGGATTGGGTCTACACTTGTTCGACCCAGTGCGCCGTTCGCCCCGAGAAGGTTGAGGGTTGGAAGGGCAACCAGCAAAGTCACCGTCAGCCAGGGTCGCTGGTAGCCTCTCACGATGCAAAACCCCGCGGCAACGCTGCTTGCGAGCAGGAGCACGAGGCCCCCCACACCGACCAGTCGCGGCGCCGTGGCGGCAAAGTCAGAGCCGGCAGGGGCGGTTGCCCGGAGAAGCAGGGCAGCTGCTACGACGAACATCAGTGCAAGACCACCACTGACGAGGGCGGCAATCCTCTGGGAGGAGCGTTGATGACCGATCTCCCGGCGGCGAGCGTTCCAAAGGTCGGCCGCACCCGCCCCTGCGAGGGTCGAGAGGGCAATACTTGTGAGAAACGCTGCTCTCTCCTGGTCCTGAAACAGCGAGAACGGGGGGACGAGCTTGTAGAGCACGGGGTAGAGAGGACCGTGTCCACCAAGAGAAAGAATCATCGCCCCCAGGGCAAGGCCGGCCCACCACCACCGCGATCGCTTCCGCAAAGCGAAGATCGCGAGCAGTAAGGAGGGGATCCCGACGTAGAGACTGCGGACAAAGTAGCCCCCTGGCACCAGGACCTGCGTGAGATCCTGCCAGCGGAACCCGCTGGCAGCCTGCGCGTAGGGAAGTGCGACGCGGTTGGTGACGGGGAGATACGTCAGCGTGGAAAGCCATTGAGGCGTGCTTATGGCGAGCCCCATCAGTGCGAGGGCGCCGAACTGGAGAAGTGTGGGAACAACCGCGCGGCGCAGCTGCATCCAGCGAGCGCAGGCAAAGCAACCTGCACCGATGAGAGCATAGAGTGTCGTCTGCTCGTGGCCCGCAAAGACGAGACTGGCAGCTGCCAGCCCACCCAGCGCAGCCCACAACCAGGAGCGCTGACCCTTCGCCGGTTCCTCCAAGAGCATCTCACTACACAGCAGCACCGCCGGAAGCCAGATAGACGCCTCGAGCACAGGGAGCTGTAGCACTGGATAGCTCGTGAGATACCCACCAAGGCTGAACGTCACGGCGCCGACGATTCCCCCGAGAGTAGACCGCGTAAGCTGGCGGACCAGCAGAAGCATGAACAGTGCACCCAGAGCGACATCGAGCACAACCCGCCACTCCAGCGCGACAAAGGGTAGCCCTCCGTGCCCAGCGAGGAGGTTGATCAGCAGCCCGGTCGGAGAGAACACAGCTGTCTGAGGATCAGCAAGGTGCGGCTGACCACCAAAGATGTACGGATCCCAGAGGGGAAGCTGCCCAGACACCAGGCGCGACGCGCCATAGTGCTGGAACGGATAGAACTGCCGTGTGAGGTCGCTCGCCACGAAAAAGGAACGTTGCCAGGGACCCGGCAGAACGATAGGTGCATACACGACGAGAATCAAGAGCACGACCACGCTACAGGCGATGAGTAGGCTCATCCGGCCATCGGTGCGTTGGAGGCTCGCAGAAGCCGGCGCGTCAATCGTGCCGGTCGTGTGTATCAATCCAACAGTTCCACGTCTAGCGTCCGGGAACCGGCCCTCGCTCGCCCAACTCCCCCACGCGTGCGAGTCAGTCGCTCTTCTTGTAGCGTATTGCTACTGCTCCTCCAACGGTTGCAGTTTCCCCGCAGCCTCCGCACACTGCCGTACTATACGCCACATCAGATACCCATCGAAGCGAGCACACTCCAAGGCGACTGGCGCGACGCAGGAAGGCGCGGTAGGATTTGGGGGCTCCGCCGGCTGCCCCAGTAGCTCAGTGGACTAGAGCATCGGTCTTCGGAACCGAGTGTCGGGGGTTCGAATCCCTCCTGGGGCGCGTTATTCTTCGGGCGTTTGACCGCCATAAGGAGTGGTTCAACTACTCGATGATCCGGGCGCAGCAGATGGTCGCCAGCTCGTTGGGGCGAAAAGCTGGGTGCTCGGCCTGGAGGTCGACGATGGCCTGGCGGAGCAGTGGCGCGAGCGTACGCCAGTCCTTACCTTGGCCGCCAGGGACATCAGCGAACAAGCTCACCATCCCCGGCCGATCGAAGCGCTCGGCCGGGGAGCGCCCGAAGAGCACCACCGGGCGGAACAGTTCGTAGGCGAGTTGCTCTAGCCAGTGCAGCAACAGACGGAGTTGCTGCCAATCCTCCGTCGGCTCGACCTGGGCGCGTTTGGATGGACGCATCTCGCTCTTCCCCACACCGCCGCCCAAGCAGCAATCAGGGGTAGGCCGCTATCGTAGGTGGCTGCCACGCTCTCTGCAACCATGGTATCAAGCGTCGTGTGACGAGCACTGGTCTGTCAACCGCACGAAGGGAGATCCAAGCCTCATTGACTAATCCCACCCGCACGCCATTGCATCCGCGCTTGGTGCGCTGCTGGACCGATGATCCCGGTGACCCCGGCCGTTTGCCCCTGAACCATCCGGACGTGCAGCGGCTTGGCGCCGCCATTGCCCCGGGTGCATGGCCCACCCCACAGTGCTGGGCGGCTAGCTGACAACCCTCCGCCAACTCCGGGAGGACGCCGTCCCCCCACCATTACGTCGTCGTTAAGCACGCTGGTTCTGCCCAAGATTGTCAACGGCAAGCCCACCGCCGACCATCCCTGGAAACGCGCCCTCACCAAAGCCGGCTAACGGCGATCCATGCAATAGTTTGCGGCGCACTCCTTAGGGCCACCTCGTTGACCTCGGTGACGATGCGTCCCTATACTGAATACTGAACTGCGACGCGCCGACGTAGCTCAACGGTAGAGCGGCGGTTTTGTAAACCGCGGGTTATGGGTTCGAATCCCTTCGTCGGCTCAACAGGAAGCAATCTATGTAGGCTGGCTCCCGTGATCGCACGAGGGTGTCTCAGCATCTCGATGGTGTGCGCAGCTCTCCCCACTGGACGGCGTTGTTGGGCGCCCTATGCACGTGGTGGACGGTGCGCGAGGAGAGGCTGGTAGCGAGCACGGGCATTGGGAGCTTGCAGCATGGAATGAGCAATCCGATAGCAAACCTAGTGATGACTCGCCGCGAATCCATCTGTCACGCTCAAAGCACCGAATGTCGCTTTCTTGCTTGCCGAAACAGCGTTCACGGGGCGTATACTGGATGAACAGGCTGCGCTAGCGGTGCACGTGCCTCATGACGTCGCTCAGGAAAGCGGCTCGCACGCCGGCATGCGCCAAGTTCCGCACCTGCTCAGAAAGGTAGTAGGCCATGTCCACAGTCCCTGAGTCTTCCCCTGTTCAGGAAGTCGAGAAGGAGCCAATGCTCTTGCTCGACGTAACTGGGTCGATGAACTATGGCACGTCGGCGAATGATCTGACACCGCGGAAAGACACGATCAAGGAAGCCATTGGCATTATTGTCGCTACATTGGCAAAGGAGGACAGCCAGGCTGAACACGAAGAAGGTGGCGGTGGCCTGCGCACGGTAATTTTTGCCGGCGGCCAGGCGGAAGATATCGGTGATCTGAACCCCGACAACCTCGAAGACCGCTGGCGAAGTATACGTTGGGCCGGGGGCACGCGCATCATTCCGGGGTGGAACAAACTCATTCAGTGCTATACGGACGAGTTCGGGCAGACGCTTCCAGCTGAGCGCCCGCTCTTGATGGCACTGGTGATCACCGATGGCGAGGCCGACGACAGCGACGCGTTTGCGCAAGCGCTCGCGAAGGCAGCAGGCGGCGTCTACGTCACCCTCGCGATCATTGGCTATGGGCCAGAACACGACGCCGCGCTGCGCTCGTGTCAGCAGATTGCGGCGAAGAACGCGCACGTGAAGGTCTTATCCTTCGGTTCCGAGACTGATCCCCAGGTCATTGCTCGCGCTCTGTTGAAAATGATCGAGTAGCAGCCAGTTTCAGGATCGACAGCATGACTACGTGGACAGAGCGAATCAGAGCGGCGCTGGCAGGAGACGTAGCCAGCGCCGATGTGGCAGCCCTGTTTGGTGTCACCAAGCCTCTCGACGATCTTCACCAGCAGTTGGGAGATGCCCGGCTCTCCGCCGAGATCACGCACGGCGGCGGGAACTGGCAAGTGACGGTACAGACTGGCCCCATCGCTGCTCCTCTCTGGCTAGCCGATCAGCTGGTTGCACTCGCCCAGAGTCTGTGCGAAGCAGAGGCCGAATATCACCAGGGACAGCCTACGATGCTCAGCGCTGCGTCACACGCGCTCGCCGTAGCGGTACTCGAACCCCTCGAGACGATCATCGCGGAGGTTAGCGCTGCACTCATCGATCCACATCGCCCATCGCGATTGAACTTGCCGTGGACTGTCGGACCGGACGGGGATATCGCCCACCTGCCGCTTCCAGTCCCTACGCCCCCGGGTTACCTCCGCGGGCTCTTGCTGGCGGTCGAGCGTATCCAAAGTGCCACCGGGATGCTCCTCACGGACGTCAAAACCCTCGGTCACGACGCTGCAACGCCCTCTTGGCTAATCGCCACCGTTCAACGCCTAGAAGGTGAGCTCGCGGCGGCTAGTGCTCGCCGCGCAATGCTAGATGCCCGGCTGAGCCCGCTCCTGTCGGGCCACAGTCCCGCTCTACCTTCTAGTGCGACTACCTCCTCGGTTAGTCTGGATCTGTGGTCAGTTCTCAACACCGCGCTGGTGAGCGGGCAGCAACTTGCCGATCCGCGCTTACTGCCGGGTGCGCCGTCTTCGGCATTCTCATCTACGGACGGGGCGGCAGCGCGTCCAGGCACAGTCGCCGTCACAACAGTACCGCCCTCGGAGGTCGCAACTCCTCCGGCCGCGCCGCCAGGTCCACCTTCTACACCGCCGCCTCTGCGCCGCGGGTCGCCGGCGTCTCAGCCGGGGACGGAGGCACCACCCGAACAGGTCCGTGACCTGCCGGACATTCAAGCTGAGCTGGCGCCCCAGAGGAGCGCACACCGGCGACCTGACCGCGCAGAGGATGATGCGTCGCCGTTGCCAGACATCGGCGAGGGACCGATCAAGGCCAAACACGAAGAGCCCCTCGTGCGAGAGCTGCCACAGATTGGACCGGATTCGTAGCGTTCCTGCTGTTACTGCCACCCTGTACCAGGCGACTGAGAGACGTGTGGCTGGGACTGAGCAGGAGACGGCGGGAACGGCTAGCGTAAGGACCTGAGCAGCGAAACCACCGAACCCGTCAGCTCCAACGGCTCTGTTCAGGATCTGAGTAGTCCGGTTCGGCTACCGCTTCCACGGCCTGCCAGAGGTCATCCGGGACATCAGTCGAAGCGAGCTCCACCGTCTGCTGGAGACGCTCTGGCTTCGAAATGCCCACTATGGTCGAGTGAATGCGCGGGTCCCGCAGAGAGAGCTGGAGGGCTATGGCTGCCAGCGGCACTCCAGCATCGGCGCAGAGAGCCTCAATATTCTCGACGCGCCGTATCACCGACTGTGTGGCGTGCCGGTAGGCATACCGCGGGTAGGCTTTGGAGCCTTTGGCCAGAATGCCACTGCCATAGGGAGCGGCGTTGAGCACACCCAAACCGAGCGCAAAGGATTCAGTGAGCAACTCATCAGCGCTTCGATTGAGCAAGGTGAAGCGATTGTGCGTGATGACAGCATCGAACGCCCCAGTGCGGACATACCGCAGCATGAGATCTGCCGGTCCGCCGGCAACACCGAGGGCCCCAACGATGCCTTCGTCACGCATCTTGGTCAGCGCCTCCACTGCGCCCCCTGGCGCCATGATCTCTTCGAACGGTGCGTGCTCCGGATCGTGAAGATGTAGCAGGGGAAGGTAATCGAGGCCAAGGAGACGAAGACTGCGCTCGACGCTCCTCCGCATCTGCTCACCACTGAACTCACCAGTCCGCAGGTTGCGGTCTGCTTTGGTCGCCAGGAGGAATCCGTCCGGTACCTTTCCAAGCTCCCTGAGGACCAGGCCAATACGCCGCTCACTCTCTCCATCACCATAGGAAGCGGCAGTGTCCACGCAGTGAATGGGTCCTGCGAAAATCGCCCGGATCGTCTCCAGGGCCTGAGCTTCAGTCACAGCGTAGTCGAAAGTCTCAGGCATATTGCCGAGCTCGGCACAGCCGATCGTGAGAGCATCAATCATAAGTCCCGTCTTGCCGAGCACTCGTTGCGGAGCCGGCCAAGAAGTCACCACGTGCCAGGTCCTTTACACTCATGAGCACAAAACTGACCCAGAATAGATCGTAGCGTAGCGCTCCGCCGCTCACCTGACAACAGTTCCCTGGGCTGGGCTCCGCGCATCAGCAGCAGTGTCAAGAAGGACGAGCGCCCCGCCCGTTCCACTCCGGCTCATACCCCACTACTGATACTGACTGCCCCTACCGCAGCCTGGAGATGAAGCAATGATCGTGCTGCTCCCTGACGGTGAGGCAGACGCACGGCGTCGCGAAGGCCTATGGAGAGCGCCTCCCACTAAGGGACGTCGCTGACATAGCCAGTCACTCTAGACCCGAGGCTGCTCGGGAATCGTGAGCGGCGTACATGGCGTACATTATGATGGCAGTTGATGCTGATCGAGAGCGCGGGCCGGACCATCCTCATTTCTTCGGTGCACACAGCCGGCCTGCTGTCGCGGATCGAAGCCGGCACGTATGATTGGTGAAGGCATGAGTGCTGAGGCAAGAGGCAGCCTAATCACGATGACCAGCGTTTGTACGTTCTGTTTCCGTAGATCAGCTGTACTGGTAGGCAACGGCGATGGGATTCTATGATCAACTCCCGTGCCGAAGAGACCTCCGATCGCGCCTTGCTGCCGGCTGGCGCCATCGCACCTGCCCACTACCGATGTGTGTGCGATCACGGCCGCACCAGACGGTCAGAAGACGGAAACTTTATAGCTGCACTGGGTCACGCCCACTGATCAGCGAAGTCGCTCCAATCCTGAAGCCGCGGCCGCGTGCCTCCTTGGCGCCGCAGGTGACGGTGATCCTGCGCATCGTGTTGGTACTTACCTTGCTCGCCTACGTGGTTCTCATGGGCCCCATTGCGTTCATTGGCCGTTGAAGCTGCGCTCAGATCCTAGCTCGACCCCCGGCGAGAGCGGCCAGTCCGGGAACGCTGCGCTTCCGGAGAGACGGGCACCACGTTGTGGCGTCCAATCTCGGCGAGAGGACTCCGGCTCTGCCCATCACCGTCTTGCTCATTCCGACGGGCATTCGGATACTTTGCCAGTAGTCCGTCAAGCACGCGCGTCACCCACATGGCACCAACGAGGCCAGAAAACGCAATGAGGGGGAGCAGGAGAAGCACACTGATAGCCTCTACAATGACCCCCACGAAGAGGAGAGAGAGGGAAGTCCCCAAATTATCGAAGACGAGCAAGAAGCTATTACGCACAGTATTTCTCAGCCGGCGATCAGTCTGAAAGACGAGTAAGCCAAACGCGAACGGCTGAACGAGGAAGAAGAACAACAGCAGATACAGCCAGATGATATCAATGAGCTTCACGAACCCGGTGCCGTGCGTACCATAGAACCAGATGTTCACGATAACGAGCGCACCCACGACCACATCCACTAGAGCAAGCTGCCAGGACCGCCAGAAGAACTGCCGGAAACCCGTGAAAAAGTCGCGAATAGCGATGTTCTCGCCATCTTCGTAGCGACGAGCAACGTAGAAGAGTGCGGCAACACTCGGCGGCGCCGCGATGCAGAGCACAAACGCGAACAGCAGCGAGAGAAGGAACGGCGTCCGCAGAAACGTCGCGATTCCGAACGCCGGCAGTACGACGCCTCCCACGAACCACAGAAGATTGATTGCGGTCCAGGTGATTATCTCATAGTAGTACGCTCCCAGAGTGCCCCACAATGAGCTCACAACTCGCCACATTGTGCCAACTCCTCCGTGAGTCTCACTTTATTTTCCCGTGCTACCATTTGCCGCGATGACTGACCAATCTTCGCCTTTACGCACAGAGCCCACTACCGCTGATGATACAGCGTATTGGGTAGCACTCTCTCAGGTCCCTGGTCTCGGTCCGGTGAAGTTTAACCGGCTTCTCACCTATTTTGGCTCAACCGTAGCGGCGTGGGAAGCCCCGCCTCGCCAGTTGCTCGATGCCGGACTGGATACGCGCACTGTTCGAGCTCTCGAGGAGCGCCGCTTGCGACAAGCGCCCGATCGTGATCTACAGACAATCGTCGGCCGCGGAGTTATAGTACTCACTCTCGCGGATGAGCGCTATCCGCGATTACTCCGCGAAATCACTGCTCCTCCACCGGTGTTGTACGTGAAGGGCTCCCTGGAAGCTAGCGATGAGCAGGCCATTGCAGTGGTCGGTACCCGTACCTGCACCCCCTACGGCAAGATGGTGACTGAGCAGCTTGTGCGCGCTCTTGTCGGTGCCGGCTACGTCATCGTCTCAGGGCTGGCGCGCGGTGTGGACAGTCACGCCCACCGCACGGCCCTCACTGAGCACGGACGGACGATGGCTGTCCTCGGCAGCGGGGTCAACGTCATCTACCCCAGTGAACACCGTCAGCTTGCTGAGCAGGTGAGCCGCTCAGGAGCACTGATCTCAGAATACCCTCCCTTCGCCAAGCCGGAGCGAGACAATTTCCCGGCACGTAACCGCATCATCGCGGGAGTGTCCTTGGGGGCGCTCGTGGTCGAAGCAGGCGAGGTAAGCGGAGCACTGATCACGGCGCGCATGGCGCTGGAACAGAATCGAGAGGTCTTTGCAGTTCCGGGGAGCATCACCAGCCCAGCGAGCGACGGTACCAATGGGCTCATCAAGCGTGGCGAGGCCAAGCTCGTCTCCAGAGTGGAAGATATCCTGGAGGAACTCGAGCCGGCTACCGCGCAACGAGTCGTCCAGCACGCGCTCACAGAAGTGCTTCCTGAAAATGAACTCGAAGCCACTCTCCTGCGGCTGCTTGCCGCTGAGGCACTCCACGTCGACGAGCTGAGCCGGTCGGCAGAGCTTCCCGTAGCCACAGTGTCGGGCACGCTGACGGTACTGGAGTTGAAAGGACTCGTCCACCATTTGGGCGGCATGGTCTACTGCCGCAGCCGCTAGCTGCGGTTGAGGGCAAGCCCGGTCGGGCACAGCTTCAATAGAGGACAGCTGTGGCAGAGCGGCTTGCGCGCCTGGCAGATCGCTCTTCCGTGTGCAATCAGCGCGTGGTTGACGAATCCCCATTCACCACGAGGAAAGATCGCCACGAGGTCGCGCTCGATCTTATTTGGGTCACTCTCTGGAGTAAGACCAAGCCGCTGAGCAAGCCGGGCAACGTGCGTATCGACTGCGATCCCTTCGAAAACACCAAAGGCATTGGAGAGCACGACGTTTGCGGTCTTGCGCGCGACACCAGGTATGGTCAACAGTTCTGGCATCGTGGCGGGAACGTTACCTCCAAATTCAGCGGCGATCTTGCGGGCAGCAGCGACGACGTTCTTTGCCTTATTGTGAAAGAATCCCGTCGACCGGATTATCTGCTCGACCTCGCCGAGGTCTGCGGTTGCCATGAGCGCCGGCGTAGGAAACCGAGCGAAGAGCGCCGGCGTAACCAGGTTGACGCGCTCGTCGGTGCATTGTGCTGAGAGCACGGTAGCTACGAGGAGCTGAAAAGAGGTCTTGAAGTCAAGCGAGCATCGGGCATCGGGGTAGGTGCGGTGTAGCAGCTCAAGGATCTTGGGCACCCTGACCTGACCTGGCTCTGCCGAGCTTCGAGATTCACCAGCAGACGGGTTTGCGTCTAGCATCCCAGCTCCCTCCAAGTCGCATCTCCACACAGACCCCGCCGCCTCGTCCGCACGCGAACCTCGCACGGTAATCGCGTTTGACCAAGATGCGCGACAAGCCCCGCCGTTCAGGGCGGGGAAGGATAGCGCGGCGGGACAGAGGCTCGATGCCCCTGTCCCGCCTAGTCTATGGTGTTTTTTGCTGTTCAATGTACTGCCGCACGATGCTGATCGGCGCGCCGCCGCAGGATGCGGCGAAGTAGGAAGGGGACCAGAGGACACCTTTCCAGTACCGGCGCTGAATATCGGGGCACTCCTTCCGTAGCAAGCGGCTGGATACGCCTTTTCGGCTGTTTACCAGCGCCGAAACCGCTACCTTGGGCGGGTACTCCACTAGCAGATGCACGTGGTCATCTTTGCCGTCCATCTCCACCAGGTGCGCATCGAAGTCGAGGCAGACCTTTGCGAAGATGCGCCGCAGCCGTTCAATCGCGTCGCCGTCAAACACCTTGCGGCGATACTTGGTCACAAAGACCAAATGGACGTGAATCTTGAAAACGCAGTGCCGTCCGTGCCTAACGTCGTTGTCATTGTCCATAGGCTAAATATAATTAAAGATATGAAACGCCTGCAAGCCTTCAAATACGAACTCATACCGACCGGCGAACAGCGGCGGCGGATGAGCCGCTTCGCGGGATCATGCCGCTTCGTGTTCAACAAGGCGCTGGCGTTGCAGAAGGCGCGCTATGAGCAAGGCGAGAAAAAGCTCGGCTATGCCGGGTTGTGCAAGCTGCTTACCGAATGGCGTCATAGCCCGGAAACGGCGTGGCTGGCAAATGCCCCTACACATCCCTTACAGCAGTCGCTCAAGGACCTGGAAAGGGCTTATGCCAATTTCTTCGCCCAGCGAACCGGCTTCCCGTGCTTCAAGAAGAAAGGCTGGGGCGACAGCTTCCGCTACCCCGACCCGAAACAGATCAAGCTTGATCAGGGCAACAGTCGTATCTTCCTGCCCAAGCTCGGCTGGCTGCGCTACCGCAACAGCCGGGAGATGCTCGGTACGGTGAAGCAAGTCACCGTACCGGCCAGCGGCGGCAAATGGTTCGTGTCGATTCAGACCGAGCGCGAGGTCGAGCAGCCTATCCCACAGGGTGGCGCAGTCGGCATCGACATGGGCATCGCCCGCTTCGCCACGCTCTCGGATGGCATGTTCTACGCGCCGCTCAACAGCTTCAAGCGGCACGAGGGCGCCTTGCGCAAAGCACAACAGGCGATGAGCCGCAAGGTGAAGTTCAGCAACAACTGGAAGAAGGCAAAAGCCCGCGTCCAGAAAATTCATTCCCGTATCGGCGATACCCGCCGCGACTACCTGCACAAGTGCTCAACCGCGATCAGCCAAAACCACGCGATGGTGTGTATTGAGGACTTGCAGGTGAGGAACATGTCCAAGTCGGCGGTAGGCACGCTCGAACAACCGGGAAAGCAGGTTCGGGCCAAGTCCGGCCTGAACCAATCCATCCTCGATCAAGGCTGGTTCGAGTTCCGTCGCCAGCTGGACTACAAGCTGGCGTGGCACGGCGGTCATCTCATCGCCGTGCCGCCGCAGAACACGAGCCGCACTTGCCCATGCTGCGGCCACGTGTCGGCGGACAACCGCCGCACGCAGGAACGGTTTGCATGCGTCGAATGCGGCTTCGAGGAAAACGCCGATGTTGTCGGCGCGATCAACATCCTTTCTCGCGGGATGCAAAAGCTGCGAGACGAAAGGCAGGACACGAGCGATGCTTCACTCGGGTGCGCAAGCACAGCCCGGATCGCCTGTGAAGTGAGCGGTGCGGTAAGGCCGCCAGCAGCAGGAACCCGCCGAAGCGGCTCAATCAGGCTCAATGCCTGATTGAGCCGCCGCAGGAATCTCCGGCCTTCAGGCCGGGGAGGATGTCAATGTACCCTACGTCCAGGAGAGGCGAGGAGTTCGCCGGGAGCGATCAGCCGGGGATGTGTTCTGCCATGGACAAGGCTCTAAACATTATCGGCGTCATGTCTGGCACGTCAGTTGATGCAGTCGATGCCGTATCGGCACTCGTGCGCGGATCAAGAGAGACTCTCAGCGTTGAGGAGTTGGGAAGCGCTTCTGTACCATACCCTGCCCTGCTCCGTACGCGCGTGCTCCAAGCTTGCGATCCTCGCCAGAGCGTATCATCCCAGCTCATTTGCGAGCTCAATGTCGAAGTGGCCGAGCTCCACGCACGAGCCGTCCAGGAGTTGCTGCACAGCACGTCAAGTGAGCAGAGCGCAATCGACGCCGTGTGTACCCACGGCCAGACCATCTGGCACCAGGGCAAGCCCTCTCCCGGCCATCCTGCGAGCACGTTACAAATCGGGGAGCCGGGTGTCATCGCGGAGCGGACCGGCATCACAACCGTGGCAAACTTCCGCCCCAGGGACATCGCCGCAGGAGGACAGGGTGCTCCGCTGGTGAGCTACGTCGATTGGGCGCTCTATCGCAGTTCGACGCAGCATCGCGCGCTTCAAAATCTTGGTGGCATCGGCAACGTGACGGTTCTTCCGGCGAATTGCTCGCCGGATCAGGTGTTCGCCTTCGATACTGGGCCGGCGAATGTGCTGATCGACTCCATCGTGCGCATCGCGACAAAGGATACGCAGGCGTTCGACGTCGATGGGCAGATGGCACAGCGGGGCACTATTGATCCTGAACTACTGGAGAGCATACTGTCGCATCCCTTTCTCCACACCCCTCCTCCCAAGACAACCGGTAGGGAAGACTTCGGCATGCACTACGCCGAGGCAGTGTGGCAATTAGGGGAAGGACGAGCACTCCCGGCAGAAGACATCATTGCCACGTGTACGGCGGCTACGGCGCATTCCATTCGCAACGCATATGTCGATTTCGTCCTCCCCCGTGTGCCAGTGACAGAGTGCTATGTGAGTGGAGGAGGGTTACGCAATCCCACACTGGTTGATCAGCTGCGAACACTGCTCGCACCAGTGCGAGTGCTACCCATCGAGGTCCTCGGTATCGATGGGCAGCATAAAGAAGCGCTCGCCTTCGCGGTGCTCGGCGCGGAGACACTTCGCGGTGTGCCGAGCTCAATTCCTGGTGCAACAGGCGCCGCTCATTCCTCAGTCCTCGGAGTCATCTGTCCTGGCCGGAACTTTCCGGCGCTGATGGCACGCCTCTACACGGGGATGACCGTCGATGTCTCCTGATGCCATTTCCCGAGATGACGGTGCTGAAACGGTCTTCCTTGGCATCGATGGCGGCGGCACCAAGACGGCTGTTGCCATCATCAACGCCAAGGCAGAGCTCGTGGGATCTGGCAGCGCCGGCGCATCCAACATCAACGTCTGTGGCGCGGCAGCAGCAACCAAGAGCTTCCAGCACGCCATTGCGGAGGCTGTGACAGCGCTTCCACCAGGCACTCGAGCTGGAGGAGTGTGGGCAGCTGTTGCAGGCGCCGGTCAGCCGGCGCAACAGCGCCGTGTGCAGAGGATTCTCCGGCGTGTCCTCAGAACTCAACCCCTGGGTAACCGCAGCGGGCTCGGTCAGGCACCGTTGCGCGTCACCGATGATGCCTGCGCCGTACTCGCGGCTTCTGACCTTTCTGAAGGGATTGTAGTGATCGTGGGGACAGGCTCATTCGTCTGGGGCCAGCGCCACGACGGTGTCAGCGCCAGAGCAGGTGGTTGGGGCTATCTGCTCGGAGACCCGGGCGGTGGGTTCGATCTCGGTCGCCGCGCCGTAGTAGCGGTGCTTAGCGAGTCAGACGGATTCGGACCCTCGACAGCACTCACACCGCTGCTCCTCGATCGTTTTGCGATACCACGACCGCTCGACCTCATTCCCCTGGTGTACGCTGGAGCGGAGGGACGAGCGCATCTCGCTTCCCTCGGAGAGGCGGTGCTGTCGCTCGCCGGTCAAGGCGATCCGGTGGCTCGAGGCATCGTTGATCACGCAGCGAGTGAGCTTGCCCAGCAAATCATCGCTGTGGCTACATCCCTGCACATCTCCGACGTCAGCATCGTACGCTCCGGCAGCATCGCCCGGCACCCAGTGATGGAAGACGCGCTACACCGCAGCGTGTCGCCGTTCCTGCGAGTGCACTGGCAACTTCCACTGCGAACACCAGCAGAGGGCGCTGCCACGCTCGCCCGCACACTGGCAATTGCAGGGGAGACGGTAATCGGGGCATAATCGGCCTAATCAAGAAGGCGATGCGGCACCCGGAGCAAGAGAGAAGAGAGGGCGAATATGGCGCAACAAGCTGGCCTCATCGGATTAGCTGTCATGGGCGCCAACCTCGCCCTCAACATCGCTAGTCGCGGCTTCCAGGTAGTCGTCTACAACCGGACAGCTGAGCGCACACGGCAGTTCCTCACAGGCCCTGCCTCCGGTACTAGCATCATCGGTGCTGAAACTCTCAGCGGCTTTGTCGCGAAGCTCGAGAGACCACGCCGGATCATTCTCATGGTGCAGGCCGGTGCTCCCGTAGACTCGATGCTGAGTCAGCTTACACCACTACTTGAACCCGGCGATGCAATCATGGACGGTGGCAACTCTTTCTACCAAGATACGGAGCGGCGTAGCAAGGAGCTTGCTCAGAAGAGTTTGCGGTACATCGGTACCGGCATCAGCGGCGGTGAGGAGGGCGCTCTCCACGGCCCTTCGATCATGCCCGGTGGAGATCGTGCTGCGTACGATGAGCTGTTCGCGCCCATCCTCACGAGAATCGCGGCGCAAGTCGAAGATGGACCCTGCTGTACGTACATCGGTCCTGGTGGTGCGGGACACTACGTCAAGATGGTGCACAACGGCATCGAGTACGGCGACATGCAGCTCATCGCCGAGGCCTATGCGCTCTTGTCCGGCGGCTTCGGTCTCTCAGCAAGAGAACTCAGTGACATTTTTGCGGACTGGAACACCGGGATACTCGAGTCCTATCTCATCGAGATCACCGCCAAGGTGCTGGGTTACACCGACCCGGACACCGGTCTGCCTCTCGTTGATCTGATCCTCGATGCGGCCGGCCAGAAGGGAACTGGACGCTGGACGTCGCAAGATGCCCTGCAGCTCGGCGTGCCTATTCCTACCATTGACGCGGCTGTTTGGTCGCGAAATATTTCAGCGCTAAAGACAGAGCGTATTGCCGCTGCGAAGATGCTCGGCACAACTCGCAAGGAGCCATTGGGACGCGATGAGCAGATCATCGGCGCTGTTCGCGATGCCTTGTACGCAGCGAAAGTCGCCTCCTATGCCCAAGGTATGGCTTTGCTCGCAGCAGCAAGCAAAGAATATGGCTTTGAGCTCAATCTGAGCGACCTCGCTCGTATCTGGAAAGGTGGCTGCATCATCCGGGCACGCTTACTCAACGAAATCCAGCGGGCATTTCGTAGTCAGCCTGGCCTGGTGAACTTGCTACTCGATGAAGAGTTTCGCAACCAGCTCCTCGAGCGGGAGCGCGCGTGGAGGACCACTGTTCAGCTTGCCGCCGAACGTGGAATCCCCTGCCCTGCCTTGAGTGCATCGCTTGCCTACTTCGACAGCTATCGCAGCGTGAGACTCTCGGCAAACCTCATCCAAGGCCAGCGGGACTTCTTCGGTGCCCACACCTATCAGCGCACCGACAAACCCGGGACGTTCCACACGCAGTGGGAGGGCTAACGCTCCTCCAGCATTGCCAAGCTACTCGTACAAGCTTCGCGAACACGCTCTGCGCAACGTCGTCGCTCGATTTCCACAGCGGTGCTCATCACGATGAGAACAGACGGACCGGTGCGACAGTCCGAATTCCCAGGTAGCACTCAGTTGAGATGCGCACTGAGGGCTGCGCGAACCTTAGCAATAAGCTCATCGATTTCGAATGGCTTGTAGAGATAGTCAAAGAACTGGGTCCGCTTCTCCAACGGCAGATTGTCGAACTCTCCGTGCTTTGCAGTCACAAAGACCACTGGAATCGATTCTGTCTCGGGGTCGATACGTAAGAGCTGCAGCTCGTCCCATCCATCCAGATAGGGCATCATGATATCGAGCAGGATCACATTGGGACGCTCACGTTTGGCGGCATCATAGACACGAAGTGGCTCCAACGCCGTAACGACAGCGAAGCCCTCTTCTTGGAGGATTTGGGTCATCATCTGCACGATGACTGCGTCGTCATCCACGATGAGGACCTTGTTGTTCATCTCAGTTCATACCTACCCTGAAGTGCCCAACCGCTGAGTCAATCGCATAGACGATAACACGAGTCGAACGAATCCCTAAGAGCAATAGCCAGTATTGATTTTAGTACTGATCTCTCCTCAAGCTTCTGGTAAGCGTTCATCCGGACCTCCCAGGGCCATCAGCTCGTGCGGCGATTGACGCTCGACCACAATGGATGCGGCGGACGCGGTGCAGGCAACACGGCAGCGGGCCAGGAATCAGAACGAAAGATGCGGAAGGGTGAAAGAAACGACAATCAGGAGCACGAGTGCCGTGATGACCAGAACCAGGATCCTCCGCAGGTCCTTGTACACGTACTCATAGCCGCCAAACAGCGCAGACGTGCTGCGGCTTCGCTGCGCTCGCGACCGCTCGTGTGCCCCGGCGGCCGCCGGCGGGGCCAGCGTGAGGCGGTGAGCGTCCGGTGGCATCGCTGGCGGTATCGGAATAGCAGTTGTGCGGGGAGTCGTGGCTGACGACGCTGGCTTTTCTTGAGCGCCCTTGATGCCTCCAGCGCTGCGATGAGTGGGGGGTCGAGGTGAACGCGCGGCCCCGCCCTGACGAGCGCCACTGCGTCTCGGCATGTGCCTCTTCCCCAATCGTTGTGGCAAGGTATCAGTCTTGTCCGTGCTGCCAGTATACCGAGCAGTGCTTGCCCCCGGCCCTGACCGGACCCCAGACTATCCGGCAGGTGGGATGGGATCAGTCGGATGATACACTCGCTTCGTCTATGGATGGGGCCGGATCGGCACACCGCGACAAGAGATATCTCCCATCCTTCAAGAAGGGGAGGAGTTCCTAGTGAATACAACGCTCGACCTTGCGCTTGAATGTGCTCGAGTCACCGAAGCAGCGGCCATCGCAGCTGGTCGCTGGCTCGGCCACGGAGACAATCACCGCGCCGATCAAGCGGCGGTAGAAGCCATGAGATCGACGCTGGACTCCCTCGATCTGCACGGCACCGTCGTCATCGGTGAAGGTGAGCGCGATGAGGCACCAATGCTGTTCATCGGCGAGCGGATCGGCAAGGAAGGCAACTTCGAGGTCGATATTGCGGTCGACCCGCTCGAAGGAACCAACCTCGTCGCTCGAGGGCAACCAGGATCCACCGCCGTCATCGCCGTCGCTGAGAAAGGCGGGCTCCTACACGCGCCGGACACCTATATGGAGAAGCTGATCGTCGGACCGACAGCCGCCGGCAAAATTGACCTGAACTTCCCCGTGCGAGCCAATCTTCGCATCGTTGCTGATTCCCTGAGCCGGCGCATCGAGGAGCTCACCGTGGTCGTCTTGGACCGTGAGCGCCACCGCGACTTGATTCGAGAAATCCGGGAAGTAGGCGCACGGATCAAGATGATTCCTGATGGCGATCTTGGCGCCGCAATCTCTGTGGCAGTCTCAGGTACGGGTGATCACGTCGTCATGGGCACAGGCGGTGCTCCAGAAGGGGTCCTTGCCGCAGCTGCTCTCCGGTGCCTCGGTGGAGAGATCCTTGCTCGCATCAAGCCACGGAACGCCGAGGAAGCAACCCGCGCCGAAAGCATGGGGATCGCGCTCGATAGAGTCTACAACACGCGTGATCTTGCGAGTGGAGAACACGTCTTCTTCTGTGCCACAGGGGTCACCAGCGGAGACTTGCTCAAGGGGGTGCAGTACTTCGCGGGAGGCGCACGCACGCACTCGTTGGTGATGAGCCTTCAATCGGGCACGTTTCGGTTCCTCGACACGGTCCATATGTTTGATCGGTCGAAAATCCCTGGAGTGCGTCTCTAGCCTGTTGCCGTAGGGTGGAGCGGGATCGGCTCCGGCCCTGGCTGGGAGAAATGGCACGCAACGAGATGTCCGCGCCCTGAAATGTCACGCCACACCGGAATCTCTTCGCGACAGATATCCTGCGCGATAGGACAGCGAGTGTGGAAGACGCAGCCTGACGGGGGATTTACTGGGCTGGGAACGTCACCTGCCAGGATGATCCGCTCCCGCCGCTTCTCGAGCTTCGGATCGGGGATCGGGACCGCAGACAGGAGAGCCCGGGTGTACGGATGCTTTGGGGTTTCGTAGAGTTCATTGCGATCGGCAAGTTCCACTATCTTTCCAAGATACATCACGGCTACTCGGTCTGAGATATGGCGGACGACTGAGAGATCGTGCGCGATGAAGAGGTAGGTCAGATCAAACTGCCCCTGCAAGTCCTCGAGAAGATTGATGATCTGGGCTCGGATAGATACATCCAGGGCGGAAATCGGCTCGTCGCAGACGATGAAATCGGGCTGCAGAGCGAGAGCGCGGGCGATACCGATGCGCTGGCGCTGTCCTCCCGAAAACTCGTGAGGGTAACGGTTCGCAAAGTACGGGTTGAGTCCGACGATCCGCAACAGTTCTTGCACACGTTCCCGCAGCTCTGTTCGATTCGACACGAGGTGATGAATCTGGAGTGGTTCTCCAATGATGCTTCCGACCGTCATGCGGGGATTGAGCGACGCGTAGGGATCTTGGAAAATCATTTGCACGCTCTTCCGCATCCGCCGCATCGCTTCCCCTTGCAGTTGGGTGAGCTCAGCGTCTCCGAAGAAGACTCGACCAGTCGTAGGACGCGTCAACTGGAGAATGGCACGACCTGTCGTCGACTTACCACAGCCAGACTCACCGACGAGTCCCAGCGTCTCGCCCTTGTTGATCGTGAACGAGATATCGTCAACAGCTTTGACGGCGCCGACTCGCCGCTGAAGGAGGATTCCCGAAGTAATCGGGAAGTAGACTTTGAGATGCTCAACGCGCACCAGCGGCTGAGCGGTCGCTACTGATGCTGTGCTCGCTGCACTCGCTGCCGTGACCATGACAGACTCTTCCTTCGCTGCTCGAGGAAACCTACACTGTGGTCAGGATTAAACGGCTGCACCCAGCGCAGCGTAGCTCTCTTTGTTTACATCTCGGATGCACGCAGCATAGTGATCGGGTCCCACGATCCGCAACTCAGGCACCCCCTCCCGGCAGCGATCAATGGCAAAAGCGCAACGCGGCGCAAACGGACAAATCGCCGGAAGCGAAATGAGGTCTGGTGGCAGTCCTGGAATCGGGACGAGGCGTTCCTTGCGTTCTTCATCCAGACGTGGAATAGAGTTCAAGAGGCCCAGGGTGTACGGGTGTCGCGGATGCTCAAAGAGCACGTCCGTCGACGCCGTCTCGACTGGCCGGCCAGCATACATCACCACAATGCGATCGGAGACACCAGCGACAACGCCCATGTCGTGGGTGATCAGAATCACCGCGGTGTTGAACTCCTTGCGTAGCTTGGCAATGAGCTCCAAGATCTGCGCCTGGATGGTCACGTCGAGGGCGGTTGTGGGCTCATCGGCGATGAGCAGCTGCGGGTTGCAAGAGAGCGCCATGGCAATCATCACGCGCTGGCGCATTCCCCCCGAAAACTGATGCGGATAGTCATCGATGCGACGCACTGCCGCAGGAATCCCTACGAGCTGCAACAGCTCGATTGCCCGCTTCTTCGCCTGCTTTGCGGTCATCCCCATGTGAAGCTGAATTGCCTCAGTGATTTGGCGCCCGACCGTGAGCACCGGGTTCAACGACGTCATCGGATCCTGAAAGATCATGGCGATCTGCTTGCCACGGACTCGGCGCATCTCTGCATCGCTGAGTTTCAACAGATCGCGACCAAGGAAAAGAATCTGCCCAGATGCAGTGCGGGCCGGTGGATGTGGTACCAACCGCATGATGGACATAGCAGTCACGCTCTTGCCACATCCGGACTCACCTACCAGGCCGAGCGTCTCTCCAGGCTCGACGGAGAAGGAGATCCCATCCACCGCTTTCACGATGCCGTCGCGTGTGTCGAAATAGACTCGCAGGTCGCGCACCTCGAGTAACGGCGCGCCAATCACGTCTGGACTCCTCTCCCTAAGCCCGCAGAGACGTTCAGTTCAACGGCCTTGCTCAGTATAAAATCGGGGGTATGGACCTAGATCACGGTCACAACCCCGACCCGTGCACGAGGAGCCCTGAGCACCCGCCGAACCAAATGACACAGAGCACACGCCGGTGGATGCTCAACACACTCCTTAGAGTACCAAATTGTAGGCTGGTGATTCCTAAGGAATTGCTCGTCCGCATCTGACAGCCAGGTCTCGTGACTGCAATTCCTCTTCCTGGTACGGCTCCGGAGCCGTCGCGCTTACCCACATCTCCGCGGGAGCGGTGGTTGAGGCTCCGTCTGAGGTTGTACCTTGGCGGTGTTGAGCCAAACCAAGGAACAGCGGAGACGGAGCCATGGACACGATAGCGGATGCCGCAGCGATTGCCAACCTGCCGACGGCGGAATTAGAGGAAGCCCTGGCGGAGTTTTTAGCGCCGGTGGCGGCGGAGCTGCCGGACGAGCGCTTGCGGCGGGTGCTGGTGCAGGCAGTGCAGGGGATCGTGGGCAGTCAGTCGCCGGTGGTGACGGCGGTAGCGCGCGGGGTGGAGCGGGAGCAGGAGCATGTCTGGCCCCTGGCGAAGCGCATCTACCGCTTCCTGGCCAACGGGCGCTTCGGACATCGCCAGCTCTTGCGGGGCCTGGTGCGGATTGCCCGGCGAGCGGTGGCGGCGGTCAACCCGGCATATCTGGTGGTGGCGCTGGACCCGGTACACTTCGAGAAGCCCTACACCAAGCAGTTGGAGGCGGTCAGCACCGTTATGAAGAGCACCCCGCCGGGACCGGACGGCGAGAAGCGGCTCACCCCGGGCTATCCGGCCGTCACCGCGGCGGTCGTCAATCTCCCGTCGCCGGTCGTCTGCTACGCCCGCTGGTTCTCCTACAAGACGAAGGACTTCCTGAGCGAGAACCGCGAACTCTGGCGGGCGATCGGGCAAACCAGGCGACTGTTCCCCCGGTCGGGTACCCCCTGGGTGGCGCTTTGTGGCGGACAGCGGCTTAGACGACCAAAAACTGTTCGGGCAGATGCGCCAGGCGCAGGCGGAATGCATCATCCGCGCCAGCCATCTGAACCGGATCGTCGAGG
>JAMCRV010000089.1 GCA_023381555.1 Chloroflexota bacterium
AATGCTTGCAGACAGCGCCGCACGACCTAGCTCACCAGGCATACGCCCACGGCTACGAGCGGTCGCTCGCCTACAACATCACCTTCTTGCATCCGGACTATACCGTCGGCTCCGGACTCTCACCGGATCCTGCGCACCCTTGCGTGCGCTCGCGGGCTCTACCGCCGATCGGGAATTGACGCTGCGCGCCTCACCCTGCCCCGAAGGTTCAACTCTTCTCTTGTTCTGATCTCTTGTAAGGTTACCACACGATGCCCATCGCGCCATCCCTTCGACCGCTTGCTTCGCTCAGGGTGGTTCTTCGTCCTTCGTGTTACACTCCCCAACGTTGGGCGACGTGGCCAAGTGGTTAAGGCAGGGGTCTGCAAAACCCCTATCGGCGGTTCGATTCCGCCCGTCGCCTCCCCCACGTTGACGCTGCTGAGTCCACCTGCCATGCTCTCTCCTGCAAACATTGAACCGGAGAGAGGAAGGTCACGTGAGTGCGGTGCCAGTGCCAGCGTCGACTACTGGTGACAGTAGCTGGTTTGTCCAAGATCGGTTCGGCCTCTTCATCCATTGGGGCATCTACGCACTACCTGCACGTCACGAGTGGGTGAAGAATCGTGAGCGTATCTCCGACGAGCAGTACCAGCGCTACTTCAGTCATTTCGACCCAGATCTGTACGATCCCCGAGCGTGGGCCCGGATCGCGAAAGCTGCCGGTATGCGCTACGCGGTGCTCACCACGAAGCATCACGATGGGTTCTGTCTCTGGGATTCAGCACTCACCGACTACAAAGCGACCAACACGCCAGCCAGTCGCGATCTCGTCCGGGAGTACGTCGAGGCGTTCCGTGCTGAGGGACTCCGCATCGGTTTCTACCACTCTCTCATAGACTGGCACCATCCCGAGTTCCCTGTAGATGGGCTACATCCACAGCGAGATGATGTGGAGTTCCGAGTCAAGAACGCTCCCCGCGACATTACGGAGTACGCGACCTACCTCCACGGACAGGTTCGCGAGCTTCTCTCGAACTATGGCAAAGTTGACGTTCTGTGGCTCGACTTCTCCTATTCTCAGCGAGACTGGGGCTGGTCTAAGGGTAAGGGCAAAGATGACTGGCAGTCGGAGAAGTTGGTTGCCATGATCCGTGAGCTGCAACCGCACATTCTCATCAACAACCGGAGTGAAGTTGGCGGCGACTTCTACACACCCGAGCAGGTGCAGCCGCAGGGTTGGGTGACGCACGAGGGGAGGCCCGTAGTCTGGGAAGCCTGCCAGACTCTCAACGGAAGTTGGGGATATGACCGTGACAACCTTGATTGGAAGTCTCCAGACTTACTCGTACGCATGCTGATCGATGCGGTGTCCAAGGGTGGAAACATGCTCCTCAACGTGGGTCCCACGGCGAGGGGGGAGTTTGATGCTCGGGCGGTGACGACGCTTGCCGCCATTGGAGAGTGGATGCGCTTACACAGCCGAGCGATCTACGGATGCACACAAAGCGCGTACAGTGCGCCGCAAGACTGCCGGCTCACCCAGCGCGGAATGCGCCTGTACCTCCACGTATTTTCCTGGCCTTTCCGGCATCTGCACCTGGATGGTCTGGGGGGTAAGGTTTCCTACGCTCAGCTCCTCAACGATGCCTCAGAAATCAAGATGACAGAGGTGAGTGAGAACGGTACTTCAAGAGATTCGACGCTCCGTCTTGAGCTTCCGATTCAACGACCCGGCGTTCTCGTTCCGGTCGTGGAGCTCTTCTTGAAGTAGGCGGCATAGGTGCCGCCGCGCCAGCGATAGCACCCACGCTGTCAGTGACACGGGAGTACAGCTAGTCGCGGTACCTCGTTCTCCCGACGTCGGTAGGCGTTCCCCGCCGGCGATCTGGACTTCCGACGCCGACACGTCGATGGTCGCCGCTCGGGACTTACTGACCCACTCGCGCGGTCAAGCGCCGCGATCGCTCAGGCCATCCTCGATGCGCAGAAGCGATCCGATCTCCCGGACACGTGCAATCAGTCGCAAGCGTCTCACTGCTTCCTGCACCGAGGCTTCGCGCGCGCGGTGGGTGAGGAGGACGATCTCTGCCGTCCTCCGCTCCGAGTCGCTCTCCTGTTGAATGAATGCGGCGATACTGATGGCCAGAGAGCCAAACACCGTGGCAATCTCAGCGAGGACGCCGGGTTCATCCGAAACCGTCAGGCGGAAATAGTAACGCGTGTGCAACTCCTGGATCGATAGTACGCGGTTACCAGCTTCGATGCGAGCTTGCGTACGATTGTTGACCCCCTTCCGAATACTGCGGGCGAGGTCGATCAGGTCTCCGGCTACAGCACTGGCTGTGGGGAAGCGGCCTGCTCCGCGTCCGTAGAGCAGTACCTGCCCGACGAGGTCACCCTCGATCTCGACCGCGTTGTAGACTCCGTTGACCTCCGAGAGCAACTGCTGATGTGGAACGAGGGTTGGGTGCACTCGTGCCTCGATGCCGGAAGAGTGCTCACGGGCAATCGCTAACAGCTTGATGGCGTATCCTAGCTCGCGTGCATAGCGGAAGTCGCGTGCGGTCAACGTATCGATGCCTTGATGGTAGATCTGGTCAGGCGTTACCTCGGTATGGAACGCCAGTGATGAGAGGATCGCAAGCTTGTACGCCGCATCCAGGCCAGAGATATCGTTGAATGGATCAGCCTCAGCGTATCCTAGGCGCTGGGCCTCCGCCAGCGCGTCACGAAAGTCGATGCCTCCTTGGGACATTCTGGTGAGGATGTAGTTCGTGGTGCCATTGATGATGGCTCTCACGGACGAGATGTGGTTCGCGACAAAGTCGCGCTTGAATGGTCCAATAAGCGGCAGCCCACCGCCGACACTCGCCTCGTAGTACACGTCGACGTTGTGTTGAGCAGCGAGCTCGAGTAAGCGGCGTCCGTGTTTTGCCATCACCTCTTTGTTGGCGGTCACGAGATGCTTGCCCGCCTGGAGTGCTGCGCCCATGTAGGTGAGCGCTGGCTCCTCGCCACCCATGACTTCGACAACGACGTCAATCGTCGGATCGCCAAGCACGTCTTGTGGATCGGTAGTGAGCACTGAGCTCGGAATCTCAACTGGTCGAGGCTTTGTACGATCCCTCACCAGCGCCCGTGCTAGCTCAAGGTGGCAATCGAACAGGCGAGTGATCCGCTCCGCGCGCGTGATGACGAACTCAGCGACACCGCTCCCTACAGTTCCCAGTCCCAAGAGGCCAATGCGCAACTGCAATGGCTTCACTTCCACTGTCCCAAAGAACGGATGCGCTCCATAGCCTCCTCCAAGCGCAGGTCATCGATCGTCAAAGACATGCGTACATAACTATCACCCTGTGAGCCATAACCGACACCGGGAGTCACGACGACACCGGTCTTTTCGAGCAAGAGGCTGGCAAAGTCGATTGACCGCATCCCCGCGGGAATCGGCGCCCAAACGTAGAACGTAGCTTGTGGTTCATCGATCGGTAGACGGAGATTGCGCCAAGTCTCGACAACGAGATCGCGGCGCCTACGATAGATCTCGACCATACGATGGATGTTGTCCTGTGGTCCCGTAAGGGCTGCAATCCCTGCCCTCTGCACCGCTCCGAAGATACCCGAATCAGTATTTTCTTTGACCTTACGCAGTGCGGCGATGATTTCAGCGTTGCCGACCGCCATGCCAATGCGCCACCCCGTCATATTGTAGGGCTTAGAGAGCGAGTTGAATTCAACGATAGGTGCATCCAGAGCACTCGAGCAAAGCAGGCTCGCCGGCTGTTCACCAAAGGCGATCTCACTGTACGGGCAATCGTTGACGACGATCGTGTCGTTCGAGCGTGACCACTCCGCCACCTCCTGCCAAAAGGACGATGGAGCTATAGCCGTGGTTGGGTTGTTGGGATAGTTAAGCCAGAGAATCTTGGCCCGGCGAGCCTGGTCGGTCGGGATATCCCTCAGTGCAGGAAGCCATCCCGCTGTTGCAGAGAGAGGTATCCGGATGACCTGAGCGCCTGCAAAGATAGCGCTCGCAACGTAAGCAGGATACGCGGGATCCGGAATCAACGCGACGTCTCCTGGATTGAGATACGCGAGCGCAAGGTGGTGGTTTCCCTCCTTACTACCAATGAGGGCCAACACTTCGCGATCAGGGTCCAGCGAGACCGCAAACCGCTTCGCGTACCACTGCGCGACCGCCTGGCGGAACGATGCCATTCCGCGCTCTTCATCGGGTGGATACACGTGCATAGCCGGATCGCGGGCCGCTCCATTGAGCGCATCGATGATGTGCCCAGGAGTCGGATGATCAGGGTCTCCGACACCTAGGCTGATCACGTCGATGCCTCGGGACCTGGCTTCCCGCTCCTTCTGACGAATCTGAACGAAGAGATAGGGTGGAAGCTGTTCGACTCTATCGGCTACGTGTACCACGCCTGCTGCTTCTCCTCAGCGCGAATCAACCACCACGTCACAACCGTGGCGAGTGTACCCGCAGAGCTAGCAGCGCGTCATCACGCTGATCCATACCCACCCGACTGGACAGTGGCGCTACTTCTCCACACTCTGAGCAAGGGTGCCACAAGGAGAACCGTGGCAATGACAAGTGCCGTGAATGTGATCACGCCACCATAGAGCAGGATTCTGGGCCGGTACGTCAAGGAGATGATATGGCGTCCTGGCCCGATCTCCACACCAGACAACGCTCCATCAACTCGGAGCAACTGGGCCCGCTGCCCGTCCACCGTGACGTGCCAGCCTGGGTAGTAGATCTGACTCCACACCAACAGCCCTTCGCCGGCGGTGGAAACCTCAGCGGTCAGATGTGTTGAGCTCGACTCATGAACTTTCACCGTCACATCACCAGGTTGTCCGAGAGGCAGCGGCAGTGACGAATTGACTACTGCCATCTGGCCAACGTTGCTCCGTCCGAGAATGCGCCACACGTCTTGTCCGGAGCCAACCGCAACCTGATGCACGAGCCACGCCCGAGGCAGGCTGATCACTGGTGCCAGCCGATAGAGGTGCAGTGGGCCGTCCGAGCCCAGAAGGGTCAGCGGCGCACCTGCAGGGAAGGTCCGCTTCGTCACGATATAGCGCACGTTCAGTAGCATCTGACGCCGAGTGCCGTCAAGTAATCCTTGGGGTTGTGCGGCATTCATCGCGGCGAACGAGGAGAGCTCCAGAGGCGTGCTGCCGATCACGTCTTCGAGCCCGTAGATGAGGCCTTCATTGCCATCGGCAGGCAACGTTCCCTCAGTGCTGACGCGAAAGGGACCATTCTTGCCGTGTTGCATTAGAGAGATAATCGTAAGCTCTGGATACGGCTGCAGATTCCCGGGTACCAATCCCCAGTAGCGATGCGCCGTAAAGAGCTCCATAATGACGATCCCTATCAGGGCCACCAGTACGAACCGGCCGCGCCGCCCCAGAAGCATCCCGAGACCAATGATGAGGACGCTGACGATCACGAAGGCCGACAGGCGATGCACACCCAAGAGCGCTGCCTGTTGGGATGACTCACGGAGAATGGGCACTTTCGCCATCAGCTGCGCAAGAAAGAGGCCGGCTAGGACGAGAGCGGAGGTGAGGAACAACGAGATGGACGCTCTGCTAGCGCTGGCCAGCAGCTCCCACAGGGCGCACATCCCGAGACCCGCAAGACAAGCAGCGGCAAAGGATGCGAGGAGGATCGAGCGCTCCTGATCACGTACGAGGTTGAACCCTGGGAACACGTGATATGCCACTGGATAGAGCGGTCCGTGTCCACCCAGGCTCATGAGCAGACCGAACGCACCAAGAATGATGAGCATTGGCCAGGGCCGCCAGTGCCAGGCGAAAACTGCACCGAGACTCACAAGCACGACGGATGCCCCGACGGATGCCGGTGCAGCTGCTCCGAAACCGGAGTTGAGCACCGTCCCAAGCAGCTCATGCACCCTGAAACCGCCGGCCAGAAACGAGTACGGCTCTTTGTGGCGGACCGTCAGAGGTACCATTTGCAGAGTCGGAAGCAGCTGGACCGCCCCAAGAGCAATACCGAGCGCAAGTCCTAACCCTGGTCTGACGGCGCTAGCTAGCTTGACACTCCACGGTCCCTTGGTGCGAAGAGAGCCAATGACAAGCCAGAGCGCTGCGGCATAGCCTGTGTACAGCAAAGCCTGGGGATGACCACCGAGGATCGCGAGACCGAAACATAGTGCGAGCAGACCGAGAATCCAGGTAGCGCTGGAATCCAATGACAAGTCTACGAAGAGGAGGGTCCAAGGCAGCCAGGCTGAAACCTGGAGGATATCCGTGTCCTGGAGAGGATAGGTCGTGAGGTATCCGCTCAGCTCGAACGCGACAGCGGCTAAGGTGGCGCCAGCGAGGCGGGCAATCCACGGCAGTGATGAAGCGCGATCTCTGGTCAAGGCCAGAAGAAAGATCAGCGTGCCGGCTCCCGCGAATGCGATGTGAGCGAGCTCATCGACCACCAACATCCGCGGCGTGAGCAGCCGCTGCCCTCCAAGGAGGACCGCAAGGAGGATGGTGGGTGGGTAGAAGCTATCGAACTGAATATCTGCGTCCGCCGGCTGGCCGGCATTGACGGCAGCCGCCCAGAGCGGGATGTGGCCGTGCTGATAGCTCGACACCACAAAGAAGTGCATCGGAAAGTGCACTTCTGAAAAGTCACCTAGGCGAATCGACCAACGTGCCGCAGTGTCTGGGGTCACAAGTGGCCAGAAGTATGTGACTGGCAAGGCACAAACCAGACTCACTGCCGCAAAGAAGACCAGCCACTTGACTACCCTGTGAGATCGCGGCACGCATCCTCCTAGTTTCCCTGACTACTCACTAATGTATGGTATACTTACGGAAACTTACCGCGGTGTAGTTCAGCAGTGCTCGGAGGTCACACGAATGATCACCATTACCCCGGAAGCAGCAGACAAGGTTCGAGAGCTTGCGTCTCGCGACGAGCGCCCAGACCTGGCGCTGCGGCTCTTCGTGACCAGCGGTGGATGCTCGGGATTCAGTTATGGCATGACTCTCGATGACGAGATCATGGCAGACGATGACGTGAGCTCCGACCGTGGTGTGAAGATTGTTGTCGACTCAGACAGCGTGCCATACGTCAATGGCTCTGAGATCCATTATGTGGAAAGCATGATGGGTGCTGGGTTCGTCGTGAACAATCCAAATGCGACGGGCTCCTGTGGGTGTGGTCAGTCCTTCCGCGTGGATGGCCAGAGCGGCCAGGCGCACAGCTGCGCTCACTAGAGCCTTTCCATCCTACTGCTAATGGGAGGAAGCGGTTTATCCGCCTCCTCCCATTTTTTTCTTGAGGAGACCTGCTGGCAGAGCGGCGTCTAAGCTCCCCTTCCATCGAGGAGTGCTGTGGCCTCCGGCGCCAGCCTAGGGAGAACGACCTTGGCCGTTTGTCCTCCCGTCCAAATTCGTCCGAGCTCTTTCCCGAGGAGAGTATTGATCGGAGCCCAGCGGGGCGACTGGGCTCCAGATGTACGAACTTCGGAGCACTGAGGAAGACATCCATGTGAGCCGGCGGGAGCCTGGCTGGTCATAGAGAGGTGCGTCGGCGATTGATTTGCGAGGTGGTGTGGTCGTGCCGGCGGCACACTCCTGCTCCTGAGCCTCGGGACCAGCCATCCAGCCCAACAGTGCCCAGGCGAGGTCCGGGTTCGCAGCGTGCGCGATCATCGACCAGCATCTTCCTCCGCCATTTGTTCCGGCAAGTATCTTGCGTGGGAGCGGTGCAACATCCCATCGCAGTGTCTTCTCCTGCCGGTAGATAGAAAGCGAATCCGGCACATCCATGTTTGGCTGTCAAACGACTAGTGACGACAAGGCCGGAAATGCACCAAGCAGTCTATAGACAGAGCCGACGAAGGGATTCGAACCCATAGCCCGCGGTTTACAAAACCGCCGCTCTACCGTTGAGCTACGTCGGCGCGACGCAGTTCAGTATAGGGACGTACCGTCACCGAGGTCAACGAGGATGGGGGATGGTGCGTATCCCGTCTCGCTCGCCGACCGGATATCTTACACGTGAGGGGTGACTCATTCATATAGTGAAGCACCAAGCACAAGGAGGTTCTGCGCGGGCTCATCATTGCACCGCACCCTAACATCCGGCACGGTGCGTTCTAGCGTCGCTTGATGTAGCCGTCAGCCAGGGCGTCGGCTGCCTCACCAATACGCAGCCCGACCACATCCAGACGGCGGAGTAGTTCACGTTGCTTGAGTAGCTCTCCAGTCAACGGTCGTTCGAAAAGCTGTGCCAACTCCTCCTCGTAGTTGCGGCGAATGAGGTTGCCGGCCTTGCGTGCAGCCAGAGTCTCCAGCGACACCTCCGGCACCAAGCTGGTCAACAGCATCGCCGCACGGCTGAGCCGCTCTAGTGCCTCGAGAACCGGCGGGAGGAGCGGTGCACATGGCGTCAGGTCCTTGACGCCAAACAAGTCCGCCTCGCGCAGGAAGTCCCGTAGGTTATCCAGGACGTCGTCCACCGAACGCGAGAGGCGGAAGAGGTCCTCCCGATCGATAGGGGTGGTAAACGCACGGGAGAGCGCCAGCACTAGTTCACCCCGTGTACGGTCACTGTCATTTTCGATACCTTTAATCCGCATCCGGGCCTCGGTTACTGGTGTCATTCCCTCGACGACCTCCCGGACGAGCTCGGCCGCGTCGATGGTCGCTCGAAGCTGCTTCACGACGTAGTGAGAGAAGACCTGGCTCGAGTGGCCTGACAACTCTGACGCTAGCCGGCGGATCGCGCCGCTCATCGTGCCAGGACTGCTATCTTGGCGACTCCAGCGGCGAGCGCTACGCTCGTGGGCAGTGTGATCGCCCACGCCCCGACCAGTCGTGCCGCTTCTTCCCAGCGCACTCTCCGCCAGCCAACCGCCGATCGGGCGCCAGCGAGACCAGCTGTGGTCGTCTGGGTCATACTCACCGGTACACCGATAGAAGAGCCGGCTAGGGCCGAGATTGTCGACGCCAGTTCGGCCGTCAGCGCATCGAGGGAACTGGGGAGCGTCAGCCGGCGCCGCAGCGTCCGGGCGACCCGGCTGCTGCCGATGGCCGCGCCAGCGCAGAAGATAAGAGCGATACCGACCAACTCCGGTGCGTGGACCACTACTGGTCCACTGATGCCCAGACCTGCGGCGAAGACGGCTAGCATACGCTGGCCGTCGTTGGTCGCGTAGGCCAGCGCCTGCAGGACGAAGCCGGCGCAACTCACGACGCGGAGGCGGGACCGGAGCAGCCGGTGGCTCAGCAGGCTGGCGACCGTCCTCACCAGCAAGCTGGACCCTAGCGCGACGAGCAAAGGGGCAACGACTCCCAGCAGGATCACCAGTCCGACCTCGCCCCATGCCACCGGAAGTAGAGCACCAGCTCCGGCGCCAACCACGCCACCAACCGTGGCGAGCGTCAAACTCGTCGGCAGCCCCCGCCAGTTCAGCATCACGACGACCGTCATGGCGACGACTACTCCGATGAGCAGGACCTGCGCCGCGGAGGCGCCCTGGGCCGCTACCAGTCCACTGGCCACCGTTGTTGCGACGCGCGTGCCGAGGAGGAGCGGCGCAATGATCAGTCCAACACCAAGGGTGCCAGTAGCCCCTAGTAGCGTGATCCCTGTCCCTACCGACGCCACTGCGATCAGAGTGCTGCCGTTGTTCAGCCCATTCACAAACGTAAAGATCACCCCGATGACCAGGGTCATCGTCATCAAGGTGGGGGTCATCACTTACCTCCTGTGAGGCTACGCCGACTACCATATCCTCCAGCCGGCGCGGCTCTCCCCGCCGGTCTGAGCTTGTGGTTCTGCTCGAGTCGCATCCGCATTGCGACAGCGTCGAGGTGCAGTGTTCCTTCCAACACCACTGCTTCTCCACTAGCTTAGGGACGACACGCCACGGAAGCCTATTGCCGTCTTGCTACGCCTGTGTCCCCCAAATTCATGTCGTGCGCCTCCTACCTAAGGTATCAGAGGTCCCAGCACCACGACGTACGAGCGCGTATGCTATCGTGCCCGTCTCCCGCTTCCATTCCTATCCACTCTGGGCGTCGAGCGGTCTTTGTACCTAGGCCGCCCCATCCGCGCCGAATGGGACGACTTTGGCTGGTGACATCGTCCCGCTCGTGCGGTCACCGCCACCGGTCAATGGTGGGTCAGCCACTTCTGACGTCGTGCAGGCGTGACGCATAGCCAGCAAGACGAGAAGGTAGGCTTCCGGAGTAGCCGGTCGGCGGCCATAGAGACAGACTGCCGCCAGCAGCGTGTGCTCCTCATCCGTCAGCGGCCACTGCCGCTCGAGCACCTCTAATGCACCTGGTTGCTCAAGTCGACGCTCGTCAGCCAGCAGGTAAGCCGCGCTGACCCCCAAGCCGGCAGCAAGGCGCAACAACACCTGCATGCTGGGAGTCTTCTGCCCATGCTCAATCTGCGATAGATGCCCACGGCTGATTCCCGCTGCCTTCGCCACCTCCTTAGCGGGACGGCGGGCGCGGCGGCGCACGTCGCCGATTCGTGTGCCCAGCAACTTCATTGGTTCGCTCATAGAGCATATTTTACCACAGAAGTTCACTACTAGGGAATAAAGCACTGGCAAGTGATAGAGGCCAGAGTTGCCATCCGGGGCAGAGGCTGCGATCTACGTCTCCTGCGCGGTTGATCAGCTGGCAGCGTTGATGACGACAAGGTCCGCCGCGTCCATCAGGGCTGGCAGCAGGGTCTGGAGCGCTGGGCGGCAGGGACCGACAGCGGCAACGGTAGCCAGGACCGCAAGGGGGCTGGGCACAAGGTCAGTGACAATCTCGGCGAGAGAGTGCGGCGAGGGCTGGCTCCGGAATCGGTGAGGCGGAAGAGGAGCGCGACCAGTGCCACGTCGTGGAGCAGGTGCGTCGCCGAGGTCGCAGACGTCCTTACCTGAGCCAGAGCGGGCGGTAGGACCGGTGGCGTAGGATGCGGGCGTAGGCATCCACGACCCTCGCTCTCAGCTCAGCCGCCAGCGATTGCGCCGAGCGCAGCGAGAGCATCCCTTCAAGCATCGCTGGTTCCGGAGGCTAGCGCGATCTCGAGCGCAGTGCCCGTGCTGCGAGGTAGAGTGCGGCGATGCTCACAGAGTGCTGGATTCGTCCGTTCGAGGCCGCCTCGAGTGCGTCATCCAAAGGAAGCCAGCGGGATACCATGTCCGTCTCTGATGCCTCTCGATCTGGTGAGTGCTCTGTCAGGCCTTGAGCCAAGTACACATAGCTGTTCACCGCAAGCGATGCGCTGGGTCGCAATACCGTCAGGAGACTCCATCGTCTAGCACGGAGGCCTGCCTCTTCAAGAAGCTCACGCTGGGCGCCAGTCAACGGCTCCTCCTCCCGCTCGAGGGTTCCCGCGGGCACCTCCCAGGAGGAAGCTTCCCACGCATAGCGCCACTGCCGGACAAGGCAGGTGAGGCCGCGCTCATCAACCGGGACGACGCAAGTGAAGTCTGACTTGGCCTGAGCGAAGGTGTACTGGCGCGGCGCTCCGCTCGGGTCAAGCACCTTGTCTTGTCTGACGACAAAGGTGTCGCCATCAAGAGCGATTCGTCGCTCTAGGCACGTCCACGGGCTCCTTGTCATGCTCTCCAGCTCTGTCACTAAGACCTCCCTCTCCGTGTCTGTTATGCTCTCGCGCTCAGGGTCCTGTGAATATCCGGCGGGCTCTGAGCATACCGCCGTGTAGACTACACTCCTCACGATCAAGAGACAGGGAGGCAGCGTGGACGCGGACGCTCTGAAGCGTATCGCTGGTGAGCGCG
>JAMCRV010000030.1 GCA_023381555.1 Chloroflexota bacterium
CACTCGCCATGTTTTTCTGAGGTCGATGGCAGGCAGTATAGCACGCTGGCTATTTCGCGCATAGGTATTGACATACCTGCCGGCCGGCTGCTAGGATTTGGCCCATCCTAGCGGGGCTCATTTCGTTGCCCCTAACTTGGACTCGGTGGAGGGGGAGACGATGTTCTACGTATGGTTGCGCAACAAGCACGTCGCGCGTGAGAATGTGGACGGTCAACTGCGCATCAGCACAAGCGTGGAGGAATCTTTTTTCGCGGCGAGTGTCACGATCACGGTTCGCGTGAGCGATCTCGAGATTACGTCGCTGCAGGCTTCGATGCCGAAGCCGATTAATGAGGAGTGTCTGGGCGCGCTTAACCTGCTGCAGCGGGCAGTGGGCATGCGCATCGTCGAGGGTTTGACGAAGCGCATCGACGATCAGATCGGCCGTAGTGCCGGTTGCACCCACATGGCAAATCTCGTGTTGGAGAGCTGCCATACCGCGGCTGTCAGCTTCCGTCAGGTAAAGATGGCGGAGGCACTGGCCGCCGGCCTGAGCCCCGATGACTTCTACCGGGAGTGGATAAAGACACGTCCAAAAGAGCTACGCAATAGCTGCGTCGCGTTCGCCGATGGCAGCCCGCTCTTGCAGCGCGTTACTTCGCAGGATGCCCGCGAGGTGTCCCGCTCGATTGACATGGGTGCTAGATTGACCGCGGCCTCGACGCTGCCTATCGTGCCCTTCAGTCGCAACAAGCTTGTCGGTGTGGGCAGGTTGGACAAGGACACCTTTATGGCGCGAGCGCTGCTCGAAGATAACGCGCACAGCATGGCCGTAGAGGTCGAAATTCGCCGCGCCGACTTTGAGATCGTCGCGGTGAGGGGGTGGATGGCCCGCGTGCCCAACGAGATGTGCCCGCACGCCGTGGCCGCTCTGCAAGGTGCTGTCGGCCTCGCGGTAAGGCCTGGTCTCACCGCGGCGGTTGACCAGAAGATCATGCGGCACGGTTGTCCTCATCTCGGCAATCTCCTGCTGGAGGCCTGCCACAGTGTGATTCAGGGCACACTTGGCGCGGAGATCGAAGACCTCCGCGCGGCCGGTGAGGATCCAAACTGGGACCAGGTTCGCGGAAAATGGCTGGGCAGTATGCCAATGTTACATAATAGCTGTCTCGCCTACAGCGCTGAGAGTCCGCTGATGCGGAGACTGGCTGTGGGCTAGGCCGAAGAATCGCCTTGCCATTGTCGGCGGGCAGCTTGCCGTTAGCTGACAATGGCAAGCTGCCCTTAAATACAGGCCGCCGGATCTACAGCGGTTCTGGTAGCGCCGTGCTGCGCGACGAGTCCTCAAGCACCAAGCCCACCCGATCTATTGTCGCCCGGCTCTCCAGCAGGTCTAGCGCCGCCAGCACCTCGTCCGGTCGACCAGCTCCCGCGTGATCGGAACGTAATCGCATACCTATTACCTGCTCCACATCCCAGCTCTCCAACCAGAGGTCGTCGATGAGTGGGCGCAGATCGTAGTGAAGCGTCTTCTTCTCACGCAGCCTGGTGCGCGGCAGCGCTGTCGCCGCGAGAGTTGCTGCGAGGCGAGCGCTGGTGTCTTCCAAGGTGAGGCGCTGCTCCACGCGTGCTCGGTAGACGGCGTATCGGACGCGCGATGGCAATGATGGCCCCTCCAACGGGGCTATATCAACCAGGGACAAGCCACGCGGCAACTGACAGGTAATGGTGCTGGTCAGCGTTTCTGCTGAGGTGTCCTCACTCAGCGTGAGGTCGAGCAGCTCCGCCGACCCGGTCACTCCCACCGGCAGTGCGGAGGCAAAAACCATCTTGGCGTGTGGTCGAAACCCCTGTGAAAACGCCAAGCGCACCCCTGCCCGGCGAAACACACGCTCCCAGGCGCGCACTAGATCGAGGTGCCCCACATACTTAAGCGCGGCACCGCGGCTATATGTTAGCTGCCACCTCAGCACGTTTCACCGCCTTCACACAATTTGGGTCTAGCTTGAAGTGGCCACAGGCGCTACAGCGATCGTGCACGTGGCAGTCAGGTGTGAACTGGCCCAGCACACTGCGATTGTACTCTTCCTTCAGGTATGCTTTGCTGATGCCGCTGTCAATGTGATCCCACGGCAGTGCCTCTTCAAGTGAGCGCGGTCGGTGGCTGTACTGCCACGAATCAAGGCCGGCTGCCGAAAAAGCCTCCTGCCATCGTTCGAAGACAAACTGGTCGCTCCACGCGTCAAAGCGTGCCCCCCGCCGCCATGCCCCTTCGAGCACGCCTCCCATTCTGCGATCCCCCCGGGCGAGCGCCGCTTCGATCGCGCTCACGCGATTGTCCGACCAGCCCAGCTTGACCCCTCGCAGCTCGCGCTGCAACAATTGCTGCTTCTCCCGCAGACTGTCATCCGAGTCCTGGCCAGCCCACTGGAATGGTGTTTGGGGCTTCGGACAAAATGTATTGACGCTGACATTGATCTGCGCCCGGTGCCTGTGGTAGCGACGACCAATCGACAGCATCTTCTTTACCAAAGCCGCGATGTCCGCTACATCGTCGATCACTTCGCCGGGCAGCCCGATCAGAAAATACAGCTTGATCAGCGACCAGCCTTGACCGAAGGCGGCCTCCGCGGCCCGCAGGATGTCCTCCTCAGTAATGTGTTTGTTTATCGCGTCGCGCATTCGTTGACTACCCGCCTCAGGCGCAAATGTGAAGCCGGTCTTGCGGCGACGTATCGCGCTTGCTAAGTCGACGGAAAACGAGTCCACCCTAAGCGAGGGTAGTGACACGTTGACGTTGGGGTGCCGACGCACGATCTCCTGCACTAGCCGCTTGATCTCGCTGTGATCGGCGCTACTCAGGGACATCAGACCCAATTCTTCGTACCCGGTGTTTGCGAGCACCTGGTCGACCATGGCGAGTATCTCGTCTACCGGACGCTCCCGTACCGATCGATAGATCACCCCAGCCTGACAGAACCGACAACCGCGCGTGCAGCCACGCATGATCTCCACCGCGGCCCGGTCGTGCACTGCTTCGAGATAGGGTACTACCGGGCGAACGGGTGCAAAGGGCAGGCTCGCGACAAACCGCTTCAACACGCGGCGCGGCGCGCCGTCCACTGCCGGCCGGGTTAGCACCCCTGCCTCGGAGTAGGCGGCATCGTAGAGCGCGGGCACGTAGATGCCTTGGATATTTGCGACTTGTTTGAGGAACGACGAGCGCTGGCGGTTCGACCTTCCCGTCTCTAGGTGTGGACGCCAGCCACTCTCTCGAAAGGCATCCAGTAGCTCGCCGAATACCTCCTCACCGTCGCCAATCACAAAAAGGTCGAAGAATTCCGCGAGGGGCTCCGGATTGAAAGTACAACTCCCACCGCCGATCACTAACGGATCGCCATCGTTTCGCTCGAAGGTTTGTAGCGGTATGCCGGCCAACGACAGCATATTGAGCACGTTGCTGTAGGTGAGCTCGTAGGGCAGCGTGAAGCCTAACACGTCGAACGAGGCAACTGGTTGGCGGCTTTCTAGCGCAAACAGCGGGAGCTTTGCGTCGCGCATCTGCGCTTCCATGTCAATCCACGGCGCATAGGTGCGCTCTGCCAAAACGTCGCGACGAGAGTTCAGCAGCTCGTAAAGAATCTGAAGACCGAGATGGGAGGCGCCGATCTCGTAGATGTCCGGGTAGGCGAGCACTACTCTTAGGTCGGTGCTCTGCCAGTCCTTGACAACGCTGTTCCACTCGCCGCCGGTATAACGGGCTGGCTTGCCGACTTTCGGCAGGATTGCGTCGATTCCCACCACGGATGCTCGGCTATCGACGCTCACCCGGTCTCCTCCAGTTGGCTTAATTCCTCCAATGCTGGCAGCTCGGCAAGATCGCGCAGCCCGAAATGCTGAAGGAACTCGAATGTTGTTGAGTAGAGGATCGGTCGACCCGCGGCTTCGAGGCGTCCAGACTCTTCGATCAGTCCGCGGTTCTGCAGCGTGTTGATAGCGCGGTCGGCGTTAACGCCGCGAATCGCCTCGATTCCGGCGCGCGTGATAGGCTGCCGGTATGCCACTATAGCCAACGTCTCTAAGGCCGCGGTGGATAGCTTGCTGCCCGCCTGCGTGCCGAGCAGCTTCTCGACGTACGGCGATGCCTCTGGCGAGGTGACCAGCTGTGCACTACTGCCAAGCCGCTGTAGCCGTACGCCACGTCGACTTGAGTCCGCGGAGAGCGCCGCCAGCGCCTGGTCTAGCTCCTCTTGCGACACTTCTAGGATACGCACCAACTTGGCGGTCTCAACTGGGCCGTCGCTGACGAACAGGAGACTCTCCACCAAGCCCTGTAGGAGCACTGTATCCATCTCGCCGTCTTCCTCGATTAGTTCGGACTTTCGCCGTTTGTTACGTCGAAGCCTTCGCCGCAACTATTGGCTCAACTGGCGGTTCGCCACCGTGAAGATGACCTGTCGTACCGAGCCGGAGGGTAGTTGGTCTATGCCCTCTGCACTGCCTTCGTCGCGCCCTTCTCATAGCGCAAGTGAATCTGCTGTCTCCCCAAACGCACGCCCATCTTGCCGATGCAGTCGCGTACCACCTCGCTGATCTCGGCTGCCTTCGCAGGCACGTCGACCGCGCTGTCGGTAAGCGCGATAAGTTTGATGTCGACACTCTTTCCGCGACTGACTACGCTGGGAGTCGCTTGAAGAACCCCGTCAACTGCCTCTACCTGCTGTCTGATCCGTTGCGCAACGCTTAGGACCTCAAGGGCCGCCGTTCCGTCGGTCATGCGACTCACGATAACCGTCTTTGCCGGACTCGATCTCACCTCTCGATACAAGGTGAAACCGGCGATTACTACCATCGTCGTACCCAGAATCAGACTTGCCAGACGGTCCTGCGCTGTCACCACGGCGTCAGTAGTCCAATACTGCAGAAACGCGAGCACCGCCTCAGGGACAGATGCAACCACTAGCCCGACGACGACCAGCGCAACCAGGACCACTATCACTACCAGCCGGTTGAACACGTTCATAGCTGGATTTCCTCTCGTGCCGAATAGGACTGCCGCAGCAATCGGTGCTCGGCGTGGAAGCGACCACAACGAAGCTCCTCCACGAAACCGGCCTCCGAGTGCACTGCTCGATCCAATATGGTCACTGCATCACCCACAAAACCACTGGCGTGGGCGTCGCTGCCGCCGCAGCCTAGCAGCCCTAGCTTCCGTGCAACCGCGCACGCGAAGCTTGCTTCTCGGGCAAATGACCGGCCGTTAAACACTTCCAAGCCATCCGTCCATCTGAACACCGGCCAATCGCAAGCCTCGTCCACGCTCAATCCGTTGCCCAATCGACCCCGAAAGGGATGCGCTACCATCATCACGCCGCCTTCCTCGTCTACCAGCGCGCGAAGATCCTCGATCTTGAAGATGTCGCGCACCGGTCGGTGGACGCCAAACACGAGGATGTCGCCCATGTCAGATGTGACCTCTGCGCCTCCAATGACCAACAACCCGTGTGCAGCCGCCAAAGCCTCGACCTCGCTGATGGGCCACACCCAATCGTGCTCTGTCAGGCATACGCCGTCCAGACCGATCCTCTTGGCCTGCGCGATCAGCTCGTGTGGTGTCTGGTAGCCACATCTAGAGCCGGAACTGGTGTGGGTATGCAGATCTATGACCAACTGGCTCGCCTCCGCTACCTTCGCGTCTCATGTTACTGTCCTGTACACCGCTGTGTCAATGTCGACACTGTTGCGCGCTGACCGGCTGCAGTCAGCGCTCCTCTTGACGGCTCTTACGCTTACCTATATGCTACGTATCGGCAAGTGCGCGAGAAAGTCTTGCATAGATCGTTCGTTATCGTATGGCGGTGGGGAGGTAGGGTTGGCCGACGGCGAGTTGTTGGCCGTTCTCGACGCGCAATCGGGAAATCGAGCAGCGTTTGAGGTGCTGTTCGAGCGACACAAGCAGCAAATCTACAACTATGTGTTGCGCATTATGGGCAGTAGCGAAGATGCGCACGATTTGACGCAGGACGCCTTTCTAAAAGCATACGTTGCGTTGCCTAAGGTCAAAGGCGAGATGAACTTCGTGCCGTGGCTATACCGTATCGCAACCAACGTATGTCGTGACGAGCTGCGCCGGCGAAAGATAGTGACATGGCAGCCGCTTGAAACCTTCACCGCCGTTTTTCGGCCACAGCAGGTAGCCCCAGACGATCCAGAGGGCGAGGCGCTGCGCAAGGAGCGAGCCGAGCTCGTTCAATTGGTCTTGAAGAAGCTTCCTCAAAAGTACCGCCTCTGCCTCGTTCTCAGAGAATGCCAGGATCTGTCCTGCGAAGAAATAGGCCAGGTACTTGGAGTATCGCGCCAAGCGGTCAAGTCGTTGCTTTTCCGAGCACGCGAGGAATTCAGGGTCGTTTATCGATCCGTTGAGTCTTCTACCGGGACAGTTAGTAGAGATCGCAAGGTGTCGCCCCGTGCCGTCAGGGTATCTCTTTGACCTGCAACATCAGCCTGGTTTCAGCGTTCTTGGACGATGAGCTGCCGCCCGATGAACGAAATCCCGCTGCCGAGCACATCGCGTCGTGCGTGCGGTGCACGGCCGTGCTTCTTGCATACCGGCGAATTTCCGCTGGACTGCGGGCCGTCCCGGCGATCGCTCCACCAGCCAGCCTAGACACAGCCTTTTACGCTCGGCTCGACAAGACAGCATATCGCATACCGAACAGTCTTTCGAGAGAGGCTACGTCTTCTGGTTGAGTGACGAGGGAGCGTACTACGTGCTCGCGCGCGACACCGCTTCTTGGAAGAGTTATCCAGAAAGAGCTAGCGAGAATGCCCCGTTTGTCCATTCATCTACCATCTACCATCTACGAATGCCGAGGACCCGTCGGCACGGGCACAATGCATTGGTGGGCGCTGGAGAGGGGTTCCCGCGGTCAGTGGAACGCTTGGCTGGGACGTCGCCGGTGAGCTCACCATCCGCGCGAAAGCGCAGGTCTTCCAACGTGGCATTATCCTGTGGCTCGACCATCGCCAGGTATTTGTGCCGTACGCCGAGGGAACGTGGCAAGAGCTTTTAGCACGGCCTGCGCCACCATGAGCTTCGCTGACACACCCTAATATTAAACAAATTAACGAATGTAATATTTGACAAACATGTTGCGTGGTGCTAACATACGTATAGTACTAAGGCACGGCGCCCGTAGAGCGGTCGATGGGGTGGCTGGATGGCAACGGTGATCCGAGAATGCCAGCTTTGCAGCCTGCCATAAGCACCGGCTCCCGCAACAATAAGGAGGACTGAGATATGGAAGCGGCAGGTACGTTGGTTACGCTAACTGATGACGCAGTAGCTCAGCTAAAGAGCTTATTGGCCAAAGAGAATAACTCCGAGCTAGCCCTGCGGGTCTTTGTCTCACCAGGCGGGTGCTCTGGTCTCAATTATGGCATGGCCCTGGACGATGTTATCCAAGATGATGATTTAGTTTCGGAGTATGACGGTGTTAAGGTCGTGGTTGACGAAATGAGCGGATATTACCTGAAAGGCGCCCAAGTCGACTACGTGAACAATCTGATGGGCGGGGGCTTCGCGGTTCACAATCCGAACGCGGTGGCTACTTGCTCCTGTGGACATTCTTTCGATGCCGGTGAGGGCGGCTCGCCCAAGCCTTGCCATTAGCGACATCCTGAGTCCTACAGCACTTGGGGTGCTTGGCCGGCTACCGACCAGCACCCCTTACTTGTTTTGCCCTTCGGCGCCTACAATTATTCATCGTGCTGATCGACCTGGGGTAAGCCTTCACCATTCTGGGAGGCGCTGAGCACAGCGTTGTCGATCAGCCTAGTTTTGCCTATCCGTACGGCTAGCGACACTAGCGCCGGCAAGCGAACCTCGCTCAGCTCTGCCAAAGAAGCCGCGTCGGCGATGCTGATGTAGTCTATCCGCGCCAGTGGCTCACGCGCGATTAGCCCTGCCATCTCACCTCTAATGCTGGCCGCGTCGCGCCTACCCTCGTTCACGCGCTGTTCCGCCAATCGCAGCGATTTCGACAAAACGACGGCAGCCTGTCGCTCCTCAGGATTCAAGTACACGTTGCGGCTACTCATGGCTAGCCCGTCGGCTTCCCGAACTGTAGGCACCACGACCACGTCCAGGTCGAAATCGAGGTCTGCCACCATCTTTTGTATCACGCGAGCTTGCTGGGCGTCCTTTTGTCCGAAGTATGCCCTGGTGGGAGCGATCACGTGGAAGAGTTTTGCCACAATCGTGGCTACCCCACGGAAGTGGCCGGGGCGCACCACCCCTTCCAAGCGCTCCGTTATCCCACCAGGCTCGATCGCACAGTCGAACCCCTTTGGATACATCTGTTCCACGCCGGGGGTGAAGACTAGGCCGACTCCTTCGCTCTCCAACATGGCTAAGTCTCGCTGCATATCTCTGGGGTACGCGGCAAAATCTTCGTTTGGGCCGAACTGAGTCGGATTCACAAAGATGCTGACCGCCACAAAATCATTCTCTCGGCGCGCCCTTCTTACCAGCGCCAGATGGCCCTCGTGGAGATACCCCATAGTGGGCACTAGGCCCACTGACCCCCTGATGGCACGTCGCGCGTCACGGGCCTCGGTTACCGTCTGGACAACGCGCATAGCAGCAGTATTCACGTCAAGGCCCCTCAAAGTGATCGGCACCCGCATAAGGCCAATGCCAGCCGGCTAGCCCTTCCCAGTGCCCCCCGGTCCAGGTGGATCAGTTCTTGTCCTGTAGCTGACGACGCACCTCTTCCACCACGCGCTCGTCCATCGCGAAGCTCTCCTTCGCGGTGGGGAAGCTACCCGCGGTTACGTCAGCCGAATAGCTCGTCGCGGCTTCCTTGATAAGATCGGCTAGCCGCACATATTGCTTGGCATGCTTCGGCACGAAATCGGAGAACAACCCCAATAGATCGCTTACTACCTGCACCTGGCCGTCACAGTGCACGCCAGCGCCAATTCCAATCGTTGGAATGCTCAGCCGCTCCGTAGCTAGCCGCGCCAAGGGAGCTGGCACGCATTCCAGTACTACCGCAAAGGCACCGGCGTCTTGCAGCGCTTCGGCATCGCGGATTAGGTCGACGGCAGTGGAGGCCGTCTTGCCCTGAACCTTGAAGCCACCAAGCTGGTTGATCGATTGTGGTGTAAGGCCGATGTGTCCCATCACCGGGATACCGCAGTCCACAATGCGGCGCACCGTTTCGGCCATCTTTACGCCACCTTCCAGCTTAACCGCCTGCGCACCGGCCTCCTGGATGAATCGACCGGCGTTGCGTAGCGCCTGCTCCGTGCTGAGGTGATAGGCGAGAAATGGCAGGTCAGCTATGACCAGCGCTTGCTTTGCGCCTCGTGTGACCGCCTTCGTGTGGTGGACCATCTCCTCCATCGTGACCGATACTGTTGACTCGTAACCCAGCACCACCATCCCGAGGCTATCGCCGACCAGTAGCATCGGCACTCCAGCCTCGTCGAGTGCGCGCGCAGTTGTGTAGTCATAGGCGGTGAGCATTGCGATTCTTTGACCGCGTTGCTTCATCTCTTTGATCTGGCTGATAGAAACCCGCACTTTTCTCCCCCTGCGATGAGACCCGTCCTGAGTGCCACGGGTCTGGTTACTTCAGTGAATTACTACTCAAATTGACCGACAGCACAATCGCACCTTTGCGGCCAACGATGCGCAGTGACGCTACGCGATGGCGTGCTGTGGTTGACCGCCGCGGACGTAGTGCTTAATGGCGTTGGCATTGTCGACGTACACCAGGTTGGGACGGAATGCCAACGCCTCCCGGTCGTCCATTTGGCAATAGGACAAGATGATCACTGTGTCGCCTTCATGAACTAGCCGCGCTGCCGCTCCGTTTATGCAGATTGCCCCCGAATCCGACTCACCCTCTATGACGTAGGTCTGCAGCCGCGTGCCGTTGTCAACGTCCAGCACGTGCACCATTTCGTATGGCAGAATGCCTGCCGCTTTGATCAGCGTGGCATCAATTGTGATGCTGCCCTCGTAGTTCACGTTAGCTTCCGTGACTCGCGCTCGGTGGATCTTGCCCTGTAGCATCGTGCGTAGCACTGGTTAGACTGTTCCTCCTTAGTCTGGTAGCAAATGCTATGCTGGTTGCAGCATCGCCGCGTGCAGCAGTTCGAGCATGCGCTCTGCCTGCGCTTGGTCGACCTTGCCTTTTTGCAGGGCAACGTCAACGGCATGCTGTCCAAGCTCTCGATAGCCGGCAAGTAGCTGCGGTGCACGTTGTTCTAGCGCCGCCAGGTGCCGCTCCACCGTGCCAATATCGCCTCTGGCGATCGGTCCGGTCAGGCAATTTGGCAGACCAATGCTAGCGATGTTGTTTACCGTGCCGCGCAGCAGCGGCAGCAGCGCCTCGGTGGCTTCTGGGGTTGAAACACCGAACAGCTGCCACAAGTCAGTAGCCATCTTCATCAGCGCCACGGTGTAATTCGACACGATCACCGCCGCGGTGTGGTAGAGCACCTTGTCCCCAGGCTTCAACAACACCGGCTTTCCGTTCATAGCCCTCGCCATTTCCGCCAAAGTTTCGCGTAGCGGCGATTCGGCCTCTATAGCGAAAGTGGAGCCTGGAATGTTTTCCATTGCACGGCTGACGTTTGCAAAGCTCTGCAACGGGTGAAACGCGCCGGTTTGGGCACCGTCGCGTGCTGCCGGCCCAAGTATGTCGAGCGAAGCAGCCCCGCTGCAATGGACGACGCCTTGTCCCGCGTGCCAGATCAAAGTGGCGGCAACGTTCGCGATGGCATCGTCTGGTGTCGTGATGAACACGAGGTCGGCATTGTCTGCCACCGCTTGCGCCGATTCCAGCGCTCGGCAGCCAGGCACCCGCGCAGCTAGCGCATCTGCCGACGATTTCGAACGGCTTGCCACCGCCGAAACGGGGTAACCTTTTCCGCTGAGCGTTATCGCCAGCGCAGTGCCAACCGTGCCCGCTCCAACAAAGCCAATTGTGCCCAAGATCGCCTCCTTGTTAGGCCAGCGTGCTGAACCTGTCCTGCAATAGCGACCGAAAGCCCGACCGTCGAAGGCAGCGAGGTCGACCGAGGATAGGGCGAAGCCATGCGGACCATCTGACGTGAGGGGACCATTGGCGATACGTAGCTCGAAACAAAAAATGCCTTTCAGGCATCACCCGAAAGGCTCTCATCGCCCCGTCTCGGTCAGGCCTGATCCAAGCGGTCAACTACCAGTATTCGATTCACCACGCACTACGGCCAGAAGCTCACATCCAATGTCTTGGTATGTGGCCTGAGAAAACTATAGCATCGTCGGTATCGTCTGTCAAGCATTGTTGCCGTCTTATCTCAGCCCAACGCATGTTGAGCCTGAGTCTGCTGGTGGTGTATCATTACGTTCCAGGTGTTTGTCGACATTTTTTGGTTTTTCTCGTATCAGGCGTTGACCCTCCGGTGGGCTTGTGCTATACTGCCGCAGGCGTGGCCGGGCCTCAAGCCCATATACCGGGCTGGCTTCGGTACACGAGGGGCAACGGCTAAAGAAGGTGGCGATGAAGCGCGACTGGCAGCCGCTGACCCTCGTCACTCAGCTCGGCGTGACTATGGCAGTCAGCATCGTGCTGTCTCTTCTTCTTGGCCTATGGATCGATAACACCTATGGC
>JAMCRV010000115.1 GCA_023381555.1 Chloroflexota bacterium
GCACATCCTCTACGGGAGTGATAGCCAGCCTTGACAAGTGCAAGGCAACTCTGAACTTGGAACGCTGAACCCTGAGGGACTCAGACGTGGAGAACAATCCCTTTAGTGTGCACCACTTGAATCCTCCTCGTTGCGGCTGGCAAACTGGCGTTTCTGCGCCGACTTATCCAAGCGCCCTCTGTATACCACCTCGCTCACCGGCGTACAAGGGGACGGACATTGCAGCAGTATCGCAGCCGCGCATAATTGCCAGCACGCGTCATAAATGGAGGCGTGCGCAGCGCTGGTATCGTATGGGGATAGCATCGGGGCAGTCAGAGGTGAGGGCAGGATGGTTGTGCTGAGCGAGGCACCTACCAGCGCTGCGAGCAGGTATTTGCTCGGCGCTCGGCGACCACAGGGTGGTCGGGTAGCGTCCGTCCGTTCTGCCAGCCCGGCAGCTCTGGCTGGCGTCCGTGAGGGCGACTACGTGTACGCCATCAACGGTCACCGCTTGCATGACATTATCGACTACCGCTTCTACAGCATCGATCCTGATCCGGTGCTGACACTGGACCGGTCTGGTCAGCACGAGAATGTCGTACTGGCAGACGCTGCAGATGGCGACCTCGGCGTCGAGTTCTGCGATGCCTTGTTCACCTCCATTCGCCGCTGTGCGAATGACTGCGACTTCTGTTTCGTCGACATGAATCCAAGTGGTCTTCGATCTTCTCTCTACATTCGAGATGATGACTACCGGCTGTCTTTCCTCTTCGGCGACTTCATTACACTGACCAATTTGAACGAGCATGATTGGCAGCGCATTGGTGAGCAGCGCTTGTCGCCACTCTATGTGTCTGTTCACGCTACTGATACTTATGTCCGTCGCAAGCTGCTGGCGAATCCACGGGCTCGATCGATTCTGGAAGATCTCGACCGGCTGGCAGCACTCCGTATCCAAGCACACTGTCAGATCGTTCTCTGCCCTGGCGTGAACGATGGTGACGTGCTGGAGCGCACCGTCACTGATCTCTTGGAACGCTACCCTCAGGTGCTGACGCTTGCCATCGTGCCAGTAGGGTTGACACGCTTCGATGTGAAGTACCGCGCAGCCGGAATGCGCAGGCTGACTCCAGCAGAAGCCCGCGATGTGCTGCGACGGGCAGAGCCCTGGCAACGCCACTATACCCGGATTGCCGGCGAGCCCGTACTCTTTTTCTCCGATGAGATGTATCTCCTCGCTGAAGTTCCGGTGCCTTCTGCACGTAGCTACAATGGCTATCCCCAGTATGAAAATGGCATCGGGATGGTGCGAAGCTGGCTGGACGATCACAAGCGCTGGCGAAGACGCACGCTGGCGTTGCGTGGTCGAAAGCAGTGTGTGGTTACGAGCGCTCGACGAATCACGGTCGTGACGGGTGAGCTGTTTGGTCCTTTCCTCATCGAAACAGCTGAATCGCTCAGTGAGATCTTGCAGGTACCAATTCGTGCGATACCAATCGTGAACGACTCCCTCGGCGACTCGGTCACTGTTGCGGGGCTCCTGAGTGGTCGGGATATCGTGTCTCAGCTGCGAGGGCGAGAGATCGGTGATCTGCTGATCGTGCCGCGAAGGGCGCTGGATCAGCACGAGGCGCGATTTCTCGACGGCATGAGTGTGGAAGAGCTCGCGGCAACAGTTGGTGCGCCAGTGAAATCCGGACGAGATTTCGGCGATCTCGTCCGGGTCTTGCAACGTGGGATCTGAATGAGTAAGCCGCTCCTCGCCGTTATCGGCCGGCCAAATGTCGGCAAGTCGACCCTTTTCAATCGAATCATCGGCGAGCGAAGAGCGGTTACTGAAGACTTTCCCGGCACAACACGCGATCGCCTCTATGGAGAGGTAGAGTGGCAAGGACGCGCCTTCACCATCGTTGACACGGGCGGTTTGGAACTGGATGCGGAGTCTGGTATTCCTGCTGCCGTGCGGGTGCAGGCGCTGCTTGCGATGGACCAGGCTGATGTGCTCCTGTTCGTCGTCGATGCTTCTGCCGGAATCACCCCCCTGGACATCGACATAGCCAACGCGCTGCGCCGTTCGCAGAAACCACTGCTGGTGCTGGCCAATAAGGCGGAGTCTGCGTCCCGCGACCTGACTGCAAGTGAGTTCTACGCTCTTGGGTTCGAGGAGATGATGGCAGTTTCGGCGTATCATGGCCAGGGCGTTGCCGATGCACTCGATTGGGTGGTCGAGCATCTGCCAGCCGCTGAAGAGGAGCTAGACGCGGAGCCGGGCGAGGAGGTCCGCGTCGCAATCATTGGACGCCCCAATGTTGGCAAATCGTCCCTTATCAATCGCTTGCTCGGTGAGCAGCGCGTTGTGGTGTCCGAGCTTCCAGGCACAACCCGCGATGCCATCGATACAGTCTTGGAGGAGAACGGCCGCCGCTACCGGTTGATCGACACGGCCGGTATTCGCCGCCGTGGCAAGATCGAAGGTGGTGCTGAGCAGTTCAGCGTGTTGCGTGCTCTGCGCGCACTTGATCGTGCTGATGTAGCGGTGCTCGTCGTTGATGCGCGCGAGGGAGTGACGGACAGCGACCTGCACATTGCTGGCTTCGTTCAGCAGCGGTCAGTAGGGCTCGTTGTGCTCATGAACAAGTGGGATCTCCTCCCCCGTGGTGAACTGGGAACCGGTGACGCTATCGCGCATATCCGGCGGCGGTTCGACTTTGCTCCCTATGCCACCATCGTCCTGGCGTCAGCGCTCACGGGATTCCATACTGGGCAGGTGCTGGAGCAGGTCGCAACAGTGTGGGATCAGCGGCAGGCGCGCGTCTCGACCTCCCAGTTGAACGCGTTTGTGCACAATGACCTTCAGCGTCACCAGCTGACGCACCGCGGGAAGCTGTTGAAGACGCTCTACGCAACCCAGGCGGGAGTCAATCCTCCGACGTTTGTCTTCTTTGTCAATGACGTGGACCTCGTGCACTTCGGCTACCGCCGCTTTGTCGAGAACGAGCTCCGCCGCCGTTTCGGTTTTACGGCCACGCCTATTCGCTTGATCTTCCGCGAACGCGAGGAGCGTACGTATCTAGCATCTGTCCGGCGCGGCACACGGTCGTCGTGAGTGCACGGGCACATGTGCCCACATCCGTCGCTCTGGCTTAGAGATCGGCCTGCGCACTGCTATCGGTAAATGGCAGCGACTCTGGACTCTCCAGGATGCCGTCGTGCTCGCCGGCTCTACTGCCGGGAGTACCGTCACTGCCGCCAAGGCCTGCTGTTCCTGGAAGACCTAGCTGGTTTATGAGCAGGAGCGCCGCAAGAAGCCGCATCTAGGGGGATCCCCACCTCAGAAGCGGTGCGCGTCGTCTTCTCCTACGACGACGATGATGACGGTGCTGGCGTTGCCCGTGCGGGAGTTGTCGATCACGTAGCCACCTAACTGGTGAGCGATGTTGTAGGCAGTGTCACGCGCGGCTGGAGAGGAGTAGGTGACGGTCGTGTGAAGCACACCGGCGTGTGGGGCGTTGATGGGAGCTTCGAGGCGGAAGCCGTTGCGCTCCAAGTACCGGGTGACGCGGGTTCCTAGTCCATTGACGGTCGTACCGTTCTCCACGAGCACTGAGATCGGTGCGCTCACTACCGGGGCGGTGGTGGGTGTAACGCGAGCTGTTGCTTCTGGCGTTGGTGTCGGTCGTGACTCAGCCGCCACCGCTGGGCGGCGCTCAGTGGTGGCGACTGTTGTAGTGTCGCGCACTGGAAGGGTGGCTTGGCGGATCCCCGGTGCAGGTTCCGGAGTCTGCCCGAACATCTGCTGCACTTTGTCGTCGATAGCTGGCCACCTCGGGACGACGATGTCTTGAGAGCCGTCCGGAGTCGTAGTGTTGTAGGAGTAGGTGGGTGGCAGGAGTACCACTTGATGAATCTCACTGCGGGTGAGAGTACGCGCAAAGTTTGCATAAGCGAGGAGATCGGTCAATGGCACATCGGTACGCACACTGCTTTGGAGATCGTTAGCGAGTTGGGGAAGGTGAAAGAGCAGTGTGGTACCAGTCAAGCGCTGCTTGAGAGCGAGTAAGAGCATCTGTTGACGGGCCGACCGGCCAAAATCGCCAACAAGGTCGCCGTGACGTGAGCGGACGAACTCGAGCGCTGCGGGACCGGACAGGTGCTGAGGGCCGGCGGGAATGTACAGCCGCTTGTATGCGTAGGGATCGCTTGGATTGAGATCGTCAGGGTAGGCGTCGTCAAGCACTGGGTGTGGCACGTCAATGTTGATACCACCAACGGTGTCGATCATCTTGGTAAAGCCCTGAAGGCCAACCCAGGCGTAGTAATCGACGTGGATGCCGAAGTTCGCCTCGACCGTGCGGCGGGCAAGGGCGATCCCCCCGATCTCATAGGCGATCTGGATCTTCCCGAAGCCGTAGCCTGGAATATCGATCCAGAGGTCGCGGGGGATTGAGAGCATACCAACGGTGTGCGTCTTCGGATCGACCGTGACGAGAATCATGCTCTGCGTCAGGTACTGGTTCGGCGCGAACTTGAGATCTGTGTCGCTGCCGAGAAGGAGAAAGTTCACACGCTGCTGCCTGGTCAGGCTCGGCAGGGAAAACGAGGAGGATGTCGTGCTGGTTGCGACGTCAGTGTTCGTTGTCTGAGGCGCATCGGCCGTCGTATGCGCTGCCGTTCCAGGAACCACTGTCGTCCGCGACGCCGTCGTCGTTGCGCCCGTACCACGAGGAACGACTTGTCCGGTCATGGCCACCAGGGGCTTGATCGTTGCATAGACATAGATGCCTGCTGCCCCGAACAAGATGAGCAGCAGAAGTAAAATTATGGGAACGACTGACGGTCCCTTTGGTGCCGGGCTACTCAAGACCACTCCCTAGTCTGATCCGGTGAACTCACTGTGGCGCAGTATAGGTCACGGGGGAGAGTGTGTGCATAGAGTGCACCGTGAGTAGCACTCGCGGTTACCCTTCTAGCGCACGCTCGCCAACGAACAGGAGGAGTTGCGCTCCTTTGATCGTGACGAAGACCGTCACGATCAATGAGAGGGGAATGAGGATGCGCTGTGCTGGATGCTGGAGGAGGTAGGAAGAAAGCAGGATACCGATGACTGGTGCGCCGATGCACCAGACGATCATGAGTGCCCACATGATGATGTAGACAAGGCCGCGCAAGAAACCAGTGATAGCGTCTGGCACTCAGACTCCTCCGTCAGAACGTACCCCGCTTCGAGTCACGGTACGGTAAGCGGTCAGGTGACGAGCGGGGCCCACGGTGCGATGGTACAGTACGAGGTAGCTATGGTCGCGCACAACCGTCTCCTCACTTCGAACTCTCAGCCTCGGTGTTGTGTCTGCGATGCCGAAGGCGAATTCCCATACGATGCACGCTTCGATGGTCCAGCTTGCGATGCCTGCCACGCTCTGTTGACCATCCGCGATGACGTATTCCGCCGCCTTCATCCCGAGTACGATGCCGTTATTCGCTCAATCTGGCACGATCTCCGCGATCCTGCCCAGGCCCGTGATGTGGGCCGGCGCTACGCCCGCATGGGGTATTGGGATGATGAGGAGGAAGACGAGGATACGCCGGCAGCCCACACTGCCAGAAGCTCTGTGGGGCGGCGCTCTTCTCGTCATCCTGTGTTCCCCTGGCCGGAGCGCAGCGGTGAAGACGAGGATGACGGTAAGGAAGATCTCTTCGAAGGTTAGCGTGACACCAGCGCCGGAGTGCCTGGCGGAGGCTGGTCAAGGGCAATCTCGAGCCGCTGGCATGCCGTAACGAGATTTCTCAGCTCGCCGGCGGCTTGATCCTTAGGTCAGCCGCTTCGCAGCATAGCGGGTCTCCGCATCGACGAATTCTGCAACCGGCGCGAGCCACGTCTCGAATAGTGCTTGTAGAGTATCGACGAAATCGCGATCGTCGACCTGTAGGCGCGGGCGCAGTGAGCTTGCAAAGCACAAGTTCAGCGTGGCATTCCAGTCCGGCACATCTACGCCCACAGCGCCCACCAGCCAGCGGACTTCAGAGGACTCAGCACAAGATGCTCGTTGGTGCAGCAGAGAGCGCCGCAGCCGCGGCAGTGGAAGTAGAAGGGATCGTCGAGCGCCAATCGTTCTAAGGCGATCCGCTCGACACGTCCAGGACCGACCTGCGCCACGAGCTACCTAGAGTTCGGGGCGGTGATCTGGGCCCCCACCGGTGAGGTGGTGGCGGAAAGCCCAGAAGCGGTTGGCGCCAGCGATCAGGCGGTCATCCATGACTTGCTGCGTCATCGGACCGTACTCTCCCAACCCGTCCCAAGATTCGATCGCCAGCGCTACCAGCAGTGGCCGTGGCCCTGCCAGTAGCTGCGGAAGCGCAGCCTGCAGTGCGCTCGCCTCACGGAATGAAGCCGCTGCTGGGTAACCCGCTGCGCGAGCGATTGCCGCATAGTCAGCCAGCCGTGCGGCAGGGACGGGAGAGCCGCCGACCGTTGTGTAGACGCCGTCATCGCAGACGACGTGCACGAAGTTGGTGGGGTGTGCCTGGGCGATAGAGAGCAGCGTCCCGAGGCTCATCGCGAGACTGCCGTCGCCGTCGAGCACCCACACGTCTCGCGCTGGCTGGCTGAGGGCGAGACCGAGCGCGACCGATGAGGCCTTCCCCATGCAGTTGGAGATCGGGAGATCGTCTTCCTTCCTGCTGGATACGAAGGGCCATAGGCGCGAAGTCGTCATCGTACTGACGACGAGCGCGTCTCCGCGCAAGGATGACAGAATGCGCAGTGCGTCCGTTCCCTGCATCGTGGCACACTCCTCTCTACCTGTCGCGATTGTACCAATGGTACTGACACAGCGCTGTGCCCTCCATGGCAGAGTGACACGGTAGATGTTGTAGGGTAAGGGAGAGTCCAGGAGTGCCGATCGACTACTCTGAAGACGGCGCCATCGTCACGATTCGCATCAACCGGCCGGAAGCGCGCAATGCCCTTGACGAAGACGACAGCGCTGCACTCGGACAGGCATTCGAGCGCTTTCGTACTGATGATCACGCGCGTGTGGCCATTCTGACGGGGGTGGGTCCGCTCGCCTTTTGCGCGGGAGGGGACTTGAAGCGGATGCTGCCTGCCAGGCAGCTGAGAGTGCGAGCCGGGGGAGATCTCGGCCCTTCGCTCGGAGGAATCACGCGGGCGCCGCGCATCGACAAGCCGCTCATTGCGGCTATCAACGGCGATTGTGTTGGTGGAGGCTTGGAGATTGCCCTGTGCTGCGACGTCCGCATCGCTGTTCCGCACGCCCGTTTCGGCTTTCCCGAGATCAAGTGGAGCATCTTGCCCGGTGCGGGCGGCACACAGCGTTTGCCGCGCACCATTGGGGTGAGCAGAGCAACGCGGCTCCTCCTCACGGGTGACCTCATCGCGGCAGAGGAAGCGCTCGCGTGGGGGCTCATCTCGCAGGTGGTGTCCGCACCGTCGCTCGCCGGGGAAGTGTCTGCTCTCGCCACCAAGCTCGCCAGCTATTCGCCTCTGGCGCTGCACACTCTGAAACGAGCGATCTATGAAGGCTTGGAAGGCAGGCTCACCGAGGGGTTGCGCCTCGAGGCAGAGCTCGCCGCGATGCTGCTCCGGAGTGCCGACGCTGAGGAGGGGCTGCAAGCGTTTCGCGAGAGGCGAGCGGGCGAGTTCCGGGGCATCTAGCGAGGAGGGATGGAACCCCGTCACCACCTCCATCTCCGTCAAGAGCACCCCCCGTCCTGCCCGATCCGCCGCCCGGTAGCGCTTCACCATCTGCCCCAGGTACTTCCGTCGCTCGTCCAGTGTCATCCCCTCGTCGGCTCGCATCGTCCCCTCGGTAGCATTTTCAAATGAGGAAACTGTAGGTCACTCGGTAGCATTTTAGGTGAGGGAATACGCACCTTGACATAGCGGTGCGGATTTGGGGTACACTCCCAGAACAACCAAAGAGTTCATGACGATGACCGGGAAGAGTACACGCTTTTCCGCCTCCCAGAGAATCGATTCCTGGCTGCAAAATCGATGAGGCCGAAAGCGCCGAATGGGCCCGTGAGTCGCGGTCTGAAGTCCGGATACCGGATGCGTAGGAGCCGCCGGAAGGCCCGCCGATAGCAGAGGGCAAGGCATCGGAGCGCAGCGTGTCGCCCCCGTGCCGGCAATGAGGTCTTGTCCTCTGGATGAGACGTAACGGGGTGGCACTACGGTCTGTTCTTCCGTCCCCGTGCGGAAGAACACGTGACTTGGCGTCGACGCCGGCCGGAGGTCGCTCCCAATGCAGCCGCTCATCCCGCAAGGGCTCAGCTACCATACTAAACGCATCCAGCTTCGTATGCCGTTCATCGAAGCGTTTGTCCGGCTCTCGCAGCAGTTCACCAACTCGTTCCTCCTCGAATCTCTAGAAGAGAACGAGCGGGTGGCGCGCTATTCGGTTATCGGCTTCAACCCGCTACACCACGTGTGGGCAAAGGAAGGAACGCTCTCCATCGACGGTGCACCAATGGCCACTGCGGACCCCTATGGCGCACTGCGAGAGTGCCTAGGTCAGGAGCGCCTTCCCACTGGGGGATTCTCAGGCGGACTCGTTGGTTACTTTTCGTATGAAGCCACGCGCTACTTCGAGCCCTCTCTCACGTTTCATCCGGCGGAGTTCCCCGACTTCGAGTTCGGACTGTACCTTGATGGGTTAGTGCTCAACCGGCTGACGGGCGATACCTACTACTTCTTCCTCCAGGAGGATCGATCCGCTCTCGTTGAAGAGGCCCTCGCTCGGGATGATCTCCGTAGCGCCTCGCTGAAGCCGCCGGAAGCGGAGTACCTGGGATCGAATGTGAGCTTTGAGGAACACGTGCAGCAGTTCCAGGATGCAATGGCAGAAATCCACGCCGGGAACAGCTATCAGCTCCAGATCTCCCGGAAGTTCCGCTATCGTGTCTCCGGGTCCAAGCTGCCAATCTACCTCGCCCTCCGGGAGATGAACCCCTCGCCGCACATGTTCTATCTCCGCTTCGGAGAACGCGAGCTCATCGGCTCCAGTCCGGAAATCGTCGTCCGTCTCGAGCGCGGACTCATGGAGGTCATTCCTATCGCCGGGACGCGGCGTCGCGGCACTACCGCGGATGAGGATCACGCGCTCGCAGAGGAGCTCCTCAACGATCCGAAGGAGCGGGCGGAGCACATGATGCTCGTGGACCTCGCCCGCAACGATGTTGGACGTCTCTGCACATTCGGCACGGTTCAGGTCCGGCGCCTCATGTATTTGCTGCGCTTCAGTCACGTGCAGCACATCGTGACCGACGTGGAAGGACGTTTGGACCCCCGGTTCGATATGTTCGATGTCTATGCGGCGTCGTCACCTGCCGGTACGGTGACCGGGGCTCCGAAGATCGAGAGCATGAAGATCATCAATCGCATCGAGCGTGAGGGAAGGGGCCCCTACTCGGGAGCCGTTGGCTACTTCTCACTGAGTGGTGATTGCTATTTCGCCATCGCCATACGGTCGCTGTTTGCCCGTGGTCCCGATGCGTGGGTTCAGGCGGCCTGTGGCATCGTGTACGACTCCGAAGCGGAACGTGAGTTTCAAGAGGTCGAAAACAAGAGCCTCGGCGTGCGCCGGGCCATCGAGCGAGCGAGCGTCGTGCGGCACCTGAGTGAAGTGGGGCACCGCTGATGAACACGCTGATCATCGACAACTACGATTCCTTCACCTACAACCTCTATCAGTACTTGGGAGAGCTTGGCGCTCAGCCTGAGGTCGTGCGTAATGATGAGATCTCTCTGGAGGGTGTGGCTGCGGCGCAGCCGCGGCGCGTCGTCATTTCTCCGGGTCCCGGCTCCCCCGATGACCCGGGCTACTTCGGAGTGTGTGCCGAGGTCATCAGGCAGCTTGGTCCTGCCATTCCCTTGCTCGGCGTATGTCTTGGCCACCAAGGGATCATCCACGTCTTTGGGGGCACGGTAATTCGGGCTCCATATCCGGTGCACGGGAAGGTGTGGGAGATTCAGCACGATGGCACAGGCCTCTTCACAGCGCTCCCTAGCCCACTGGAAGGGATGCGCTATCACTCGTTGATGGGTGAGCAGCTCCGTCTGCCGCCAGAGCTCGTGCCGAACGCTTGGACACCGGATGGGCTGATCATGGGAATCCGCCACCGACAGTTCCCGATTCATGGCATCCAGATCCATCCTGAGAGTATCGGCACCCCACACGGCAAGGCCTTGCTGCGGAACTTCTTGCGGTTGTCGGTGACACCCAGAGCGGAGGCCCTGACGTGATTCGCGAAGCGATTGCCCTGGTAGTCGAGGGTCACGAGCTCACGATCCCTCAAGCCGAGCAGGTCATGGACGAGATATTGCAAGGGGCGGTGACGCCTGCGCAGTTCGGTGCGCTCATGCTCGCCATGCGCATGCGCGGCGAGACCTCCTTGGAACTCGCCGGGTTTGCTACGGCGATGCGCCGGCACGCCCTCCACGTGCCGGTTGACGTTGCTGTCGTTGATACGTGTGGCACCGGCGGCGATGATGCCGGCACGTTCAACATCTCGACGATTGCCGCTCTCGTTGTGGCCGCTGCCGGGCAACCGGTCGCCAAGCATGGCAACCGGGCCATGAGCAGCTCGTGTGGCAGCGCCGACGTGCTGGAGGGCCTGGGAGCCAACGTCCAGATGAGCGCGGAGCAGGTGAGTGCCTGCATTGCAGCAACGAACTTCGGGTTCATGTTTGCCCCGTTATTCCATCCAAGCATGCGCTTCGCTGCGCCGCTGCGCCGAGAGATCGGCGTGCGCACGGCATTCAACCTCCTGGGGCCACTCACCAACCCTGCGCGGACGCGTCACCAGCTCGTAGGAACGCCGAATCCCGTCATCGGGGAGAAGATGGCCCGCGCGCTGGCGCATCTCGAGACGGCTCACGCTCTTGTTGTCTGTGGTGAGCATCACGTTGACGAGCTACTTCCAGCTGGGCAGTCCGATGTCTGGGAGGTTCGGGGAACTGAGGTCCGGCACTTCATTCTTACCCCCGAATCTGTAGGCATCACCCAATCCGAGATGGGCACTCTTCGTGGTGGCGATGTCACGATGAACGTGACCATCGCCCGCTCCGTCATAGAGGGTGGGGTGGGGCCGCAAGCTGACGCGGTAGCGCTCAACGCCGGCGCTGCACTCTACGCTGCTGACCGGGTTGCCTCGATTGAAGAGGGGGTAGCACTCGCCGCTGACACGCTGCACTCGCAGCGGGTGCGCGAGACGCTAGAGCGTGTCATAGAGTTCGGAGCGCAGAAGTGATTCTCGACGACATCGTGACCCGGAGACGAGCGGACTTGGAAAAGACGCGCGGGATGCCAGAGCGTGTGCTGCGACGTATCATCGGCTCCCAACCGCCCGCTCGAGACTTTGCGGGCGCATTGCGTCGCAGCGGCATTCAGATCATCGCGGAAATCAAGCGCGCATCTCCGGTGAAAGGACCCTTGCGCGAGGAGCTCGATCCGCAGCAGTTCGCCCAGATGTACGAGGCACGGGGAGCGGCCGCGGTGTCAGTACTGACCGAGCCCCACTTTTTTCACGGCAGCCTCACGGATCTGCGCCACGCTCGCCTGGCCTGTGGACTCCCGGTGCTGCGTAAGGACTTCATCGTAGATGCCTTTCAGATCCTTGAAGCGCGAGCGAATGAAGCCGACGCGGTGCTGCTCATTGCCGCCGTGCTCGATGACCGCGAACTGGCACACCTCCGTGCAGTAGCCTTCAGCGTGGGACTCGAAGCGCTGGTGGAGGTTCACACTCGGGAAGAGGCCCAGCGCGCTCTGGATGCTGGCGCGACGGTGATTGGCATCAACAACCGTAACCTTTACGACTTCACGGTGGATCTCCGTACGACTGAGGAGATCGCCGGCTACTTGCCGCACGACGTCACTCTCGTGAGTGAGAGCGGTATCCGCAGTGCGGAGGATGTGTACTTGCTCCGCCAGTGGGGCGTCCACGCGATCTTGGTCGGCGAGTCGCTCGTGACGTCGCCAGATCCGGGTACCAAGCTGGCCGAGCTCGTGTCTGCGGGACGATTTGACCGTGTGGCCCACTAGTTTCGTCGTAAAGATCTGTGGCGTGCGCACGCTCGCTGCTGCTCAGACCGCTGTCGATGCTGGCGCCGACTTGCTGGGGATGGTGTTCGTCCCCACAGCGCGGCGGGCGATCGCGGTCGGAGAAGCTCGCCGGATCGTGCAAGACCTGCGCTCGCGTAGCAATATCGGCATCGTGGGCGTGTTTGTCGATCCCAGACCCGAGCAGGCCAATGACGTCGCGACCTTCGTGGGTCTCGACTACGTGCAGCTTTCTGGTGAAGAACCATCAGAGCTATTGACGCAACTAAACAGGCCTATACTCAAGGCTGTGCGCATTAGTGCTGACTGTCCAGTTCCCCGGCTGGATCAGCCCCACGTGACAGCCCTCGTGCTGGAGCCTCAAGCGGCCGGGTTGGGTGGCTCTGGAGTCGCCCACAATTTGTCCTTGGCGGGTCGTGTGATGGCAATACGACCTCATCCACCAGTCTTGCTGGCTGGCGGGCTCCGACCGGACACCGTGGCTGCTGCCGTGCGTCGCGTGCGCCCGGATGGAGTCGACGTCAGCAGTGGGATCGAGCGTGACGGGAGCCAGGATACTGACAAGATCATCGCGTTCATCGATGCAGCACGAGGGGCAGTAGAGCTATGGTGACGGAGGCAGGTACCACAACAGAGCGGCGTGGCTACTTTGGAGCATACGGAGGTCAGTATGCCTCAGAGCTGCTCATTGACGTGCTCAATGCGATCGAGACGGCGTTTCTCGAAGCATGCCGGGACCCAGGTTTTCAGTCTCGCCTCCGTGATCTTCTCCAGCACTACGTGGGGAGACCGACACCCATCTACCGTGCGGGCCGGTTGTCGGAGCGACTGGGTATCGCTCTGTACCTCAAGCGGGAAGACCTGGCGCACACCGGTGCTCACAAGATCAACAATGCCCTCGGACAAGTACTGCTGGCAGAGCGGATGGGAAGACGGCGCATTATCGCTGAGACTGGCGCTGGCATGCACGGAGTTGCGACGGCGACTGCTGCTGCGATGCTCGGCCTCGAGTGCATCGTGTACATGGGAAGTGAAGACATCAGACGGCAGAACGCAAACGTGCAGCGCATGCGACTGCTGGGCGCTGAAGTGCGAGCGGTGGACACGGGCAGCAAGACGCTCAAGGATGCCATCAATGAGGCGATGCGAGACTGGGCGGCGAATGTCGACACGACGTTCTACGTGTTTGGCACTGTCGCGGGACCGCACCCGTTTCCGCTCATGGTCCGGGAGTTTCAGTCCGTCATCGGAAGAGAAGCGCGGCTCCAGATGCTCGAGATGGCTGGCTCGCTGCCGAGCCACGTGGTTGCCTGTGTTGGTGGGGGAAGCAACGCCATGGGCATCTTCGTAGGCTTTCTCGAGGATGCGAGCGTGCGGCTCATTGGGGTAGAAGCTGGTGGGCACGGCCTTGCTACGGGAGAGCACGCTGCCACGCTTGTGGCGGGTACGGTCGGAGTGCTTCACGGAGCACGCACCTACGTGCTGCAGACTCTTGACGGACAGATTCGGGAGACACACTCGATCTCCGCGGGGCTCGACTATCCCGGTGTGGGTCCGGAGCACAGTGCCTTGAAGGATAGTGGACGTGCTCACTATGTCACGGTCACCGATCAAGAGGCGCTGGAAGCGTTCCAGACACTCGCGCGCTTCGAAGGAATCCTTCCTGCACTCGAGCCGTCGCACGCGCTCGCCTGGATTCTCAGAGAAGCGAGCAGCCTCAAGGAGTCCTGCGTGCTGATGAACCTGTCGGGCCGCGGTGACAAGGACATGCCAACCGTCCTGCGCGCGCTGGGAATGGAGTAGCGGAGGTGGTTGCAACAATTGCGGATACGTTTAGGCGCGCTGCCCAGGCGCGACGAACAGCGCTGATTCCGTACGTCACCGTGGGCTTTCCTGAGCTGAACTGCACTCCCGGGCTCATTGCAACACTGGCGGCTTACGGTGCGGATCTCATCGAGCTTGGCGTACCGTTCTCAGATCCTACTGCTGATGGCCCCGTGATTCAGCACTCGGGGCAGGTGGCTCTGCGCGCCGGTGTGACACTCGAGCATTGTCTTGCAGCCGCAGCAGCCTCGCGGAAGCTGACAGACGTGCCGCTCGTCCTGATGGGCTACTACAACCCGTTTCTCCAGTTCGGATGGGACCGGCTGATGAGCCGAGCCGCTGCTGCTGGAGTTGTGGGCTTCATCGTGCCCGATTTGCCTCCTGAAGAAGGGGTGGAGTTCAGTGAGCAGGCTGCCGCAAAGGGCTTGGATGTCGTGTTTATGGCTGCGCCTACGAGCAGCGATCAGCGCTTGAACCTGGTTGGGAGGAAGTCTCGCGGATTCGTCTATTGTGTCACTGTGAAGGGGGTGACCGGTCAGCGGCGTGAGTTGTCACCGGAGCTCCCGGCGTTTCTCGCGAGGGTGCGATGCTTCACGAAACTACCTCTGGCAGCGGGCTTTGGCATCTCGTCTGCCGGGCACGTGCAAGAGGTTGGACGCTATGTGGATGGTGCTGTGGTGGGAAGCGCACTGATGGCGGCACTGGACGGCACTACAGGTGACGTAACCCTGGAAGTGGCCGCTTCGTTCATCGGCGAGCTTTCCAAGGGAGCGGTGAGGAGTGATCCTCTGGGCGCATCGTGACGCCCACCTCGGTATAGGGAAACGATGAGCTCCTGTGAAGAGAGCGCGTGGTGTCGAGTCAGCAGATCGTGATCCGGCAAGCGACTTTGGAAGACGCTGATCTCATCGCAAGCTTGCGAGTCGCGCTCATGCGCGACCTGGGCCGGCTTACCTCGATGGAAGGCGAATCACATCTGAAGGAGCACGTGAAAGCATTCTTGCAACGCTCCCTGCCCCAAGGAACGTTCCTCTCGTGGATCGCCGAGGTCGATGGTAGGCCAGTCGCAACCGTTGGCGCCGAGCTGCGGGTCAGCATGCCTCACCCGCTCAATCTCGCCGGTATTGAGCTGTACGTCCTCAATGTCTACACGGTGCCTGGTTATCGACGCCGTGGTGTCGCCGAGCGCCTCATGCGAGCGCTCCTCGACTACGCACAGACCAATCATGCTGGCAGGATTACTCTTCACGCCTCTGATCAGGGACGCCCCCTCTACAAGAAGCTTGGCTTCGTCGAGCGACTGGGTGAGATGTACCTCTATCCCGGCAATCGAGAGTGACGAGGCTATGACCTCTTGCTGACCAGGTTGCGCCAGCCGAGCGGCAAGAACGGATTGAGGCGGTTCTCACTGTAGGCGTCCAAGAGCGAGTGGAAGAGGATGCCAAGAAATATGGGACGCAGGAAGCGCCAGCGAAGACTCAGCGCTCCGAGCAGTGCAACATTGCTCAGCCCGTGAAAAGGGCGGGCGTCGCAACCATTGAGGTTGGCATTTCCGGAACGCACGTGGTTGAAGAAGCGGAGCGCGTTCCGAAGACTCCAATCCGAGTGCGTCATGACGTACCAGAGGTAGTGGTCAACGTCGAAGAGCACACTACTGACTAGGAATATCGCGGACTGTTTTCGTAAGATGGGTGCAAGGGCCAGAGCTCCCAAGCCCCCGTAGAGTGCATGCCGTCTTGGTAGCATTGCCGACTTTCTCTTCAGGACTCAGCTGCTCCCAACAGCATACGTGCTATTCGGCGGAGATGACGCCACCATAGCGACGCTGGCGGGTGGCAAATACTTGGAGGGCCTGATGCAAGTCTGCCGCACCAAAATCCGGCCAGAATTTCTGCGTTGCATAGTACTCTGCGTAGGCAGCCTGCCACAGAAGGAAGTTGGAGAGGCGCACTTCGCCGCCGGTGCGGATGATGAGGTCTGGATCAGGAAGGCCACGCGTGTAAAGGTACGCGGAGACCTGTTCCTCGGTCACGCTCCGCAGGTCGACTCCATCTCTCGCCATTGCGCGGATTGCCTCCGTGAGCTCAGAGCGCGATCCGTAGTCGAGCGCGACGTTGAGTTGGAGCTTGCTATTCCTTGCAGTCACTCGCTCCGCCTCGCGGATACGCTCAAGAAGGTCTTGAGGTAGCCGGTCACACCGTCCGAGATGGCGGATCCGCACGCCTTCCGTGATGAGCCGGTCTAAGTAACGGCCGAACGATTCGGCGAGCAAACGCATGAGGAAAGACACTTCGGTTTGGGGACGAGTCCAGTTCTCCGTAGAGAAGGCGTAGACGGTGAGCATGGGAATGTCGAGCCGCCCACACTCTTCAACGATGCGGTGGAGCGTCTCGACCCCAGCTCGGTGACCAAACGTTCTCGGCAGCCGGCGTGATCTTGCCCACCGGCCATTCCCATCCATGATGATGGCGATGTGTCGCGGCATCTTTTCAGACGCGACGACCGCGAGCGCGCTGCCCGCCAGTTGATCTGCTACTATCGCGCTCACGACTTGAGCTCCCTCGCTATTGATCGACCTACTGTCTCAGGCCCTACAACATAACCCGTCTGGTGGGCACGCTGCCGCCTTGATGTCGACGGCGTCCCAGGTTGCATATCATTTGATATATGCGTGCCAAGGGCCGGGGGTTACAAGGCCAGATCGACAGGTCGTGCTCGGCCCTCTTCAGCAAGTGACAACCTCACGTCACTGTGCTTCGCGATTCGAGCTGTCGTTGTACGATTAACAGGTAGTAACCGCATCTTCCTCTGCCAGCTGGGAGGTACTCTATGAGTTCTGTCGAGCCCCCGACCCAAAGCACGGGCATCTGGCCACCGGAGAGCAAAGACACGCTTCCCCCCAATATCCCGGTGACCGAGCAGCCGGTGCCGCCAACGCCTGTCAAGCCGCGGCGGCGATTCCGGCATGCTGTTCTCTTCGTCGTTATGGTCATTGTGCTGCTGCTCGTTGGCGGAGTTGCCGGAGGGGTGGTCGGTGTCAACGTCATTGCACCTCGCTTGACGGGGCAGAATCTACTCATCCACACGCTTACTGACATCGGTGGCAACCCCCTGTTCGATGCTCGTGTCCAAGGAGAGCCCCCGGTCCCACAGGCACCGTTCATCTTCTTGGAGGCGCAAGCGCGCGGCGATGGGCAAGCAATGTGGAATCAGCTCTCACCGAGCGAGCAGCAAGCGCTCTCATCGCAAGGTGGCAGCCCTACTAAGCTTACGTCTCTGCTTCAGCAACAGGGAAAGATTGACGTGAAGGAGATTACCTTTGCCGGTGGCGCGATGCTGAGCGATGGCCGGGAGGCGTGCGTCTTCGTCGTCACTGCAAACGTCAATGGTGCCCTGCGACAGGCTCCGTACTACTTCACCGTCGATACGAATGGCAAGATCGACGAGTTCCACTGAATCATTGAGCACACTTCGAGCGGTGATGAATAGGGGGGAGTCGAGGGGAGGGTCACGCCACGATGAACGCTGGTCCGGCTGAGCAGCTGGAGGAGCTACGCCGTCAGTTGGCTTTCCATAACTATCGCTACTATGTGCTTGACGATCCAGTCATTACTGATGCGGAGTATGACCGGCTCTATCAGCGCTTGCAGGAGCTTGAAGCGGCTCACCCGGAGTTGATCACTCCAGATTCGCCAACGCAGCGTGTGGGGGGAACGGCTGCAAGCGACTTCGCAAGGGTTCGTCATACGATACCCATGCTCAGTTTGAGCAACGCGTTCTCGCGCGACGAGTTGGAGGCTTTTGGGCGGCGAGTGCAGCGCATCCTAGGAGATATTGACCCCGACTTCTCCGTAGAGCCCAAGATCGATGGCCTCGCAGTGACGTTGCACTACGAGCGGGGCGTCTTCCGGCTTGGGGCGACACGTGGCGACGGTGAGGTGGGAGAAGATGTCACTGCAAACCTCCGTACAGTGCGCTCGGTGCCGTCACGGCTGCAGCCACCGTTTCCGCCATACCTCGAGGCTAGAGGCGAAGTGTACATGTGGCGTCGCGACTTCGAGCGACTGAACGAGCAGCGTCTCGAGCAGGGAGAATCGCCATTTGCCAATCCCCGGAACGCCGCCGCAGGCTCGCTCCGACAGCTGGACCCTGGCGTGACGGCAGGCCGCCCGCTGCGCCTCTTCATCTATCAGCTTGGCGGTGCCGGGGGAGTGTCGTTGGACACCCATACGGAGTCACTGACGTACTTGCGGGAGCGCGGATTCCCCATCGTTCCCGATGTGCGCCTGGTGCACTGCATCGATGAAGCGTGGCTGGTGATTCAGGCCTGGGAAGCAAAGCGGCTGAGCCTGCCCTTCGACATCGACGGGGTGGTGCTGAAGGTCAACCGCCTATCGCTTCAGCAAGAGCTAGGGACTGTAGGTCGAGACCCGCGCTGGGCGATCGCCTACAAGTTCGCGCCGAGCCAGGCGACGACGACGGTTGTTGATATCGAAGTCACTGTGGGTCGCACGGGCTCGATCAATCCTACAGCGGTGCTGCAGCCTGTGGAGATCGCCGGCGTGACGGTCTCTCGTGCTACGCTGCATAACCAGGACGAAATCGACCGGAAAGACGTGCGCATCGGAGACACCGTCATCGTGCAGCGCGCTGGTGACGTGATCCCCGAGATCGTGCGCGTGGTCGTCGAGCACCGTTCTGCTTCTGAGCCGCCACGCTGGTTTCTTCCGACTCTGTGTCCAAGCTGCGGATCACCGATCGTGCGTGAGCCGGGAGACGCGATTGCCTACTGTGTCTCTAGTGACTGCCCTGCTCAGCTGGAAGAGCGGATCATCCACTTTGCCAGTCGGGATGCGATGGACATCGAGGGGCTCGGGGAGCAGGTGGCACGCGTTCTCGTTCGCCGTGGACTCGCTCGCAGTGTTGCCGATCTCTACCGCCTCACAAAAGAGCAGCTCGTAGCACTTGATCGCTTCGGTGAGAAGAGTGCTGAGAATCTTGTGGCCGCAATCGCCGCGAGCAAAGAACGCCCGCTAGAGCGGCTTCTCGTTGCCTTGAGTATCCGGCACGTGGGTGCCAAGTGGGCGGAAGTGTTCGCACATACATTCGGATCGCTCCGTGCGATTGGGCGTGCCACTTTGGAGGAGCTCACCACCACAACGGGAGCGGGACCGGTTGTATGCCAGAGCGTTCGCGACTTCTTCGCACAGCCTCACAACCAGGCGCTGGTTGACGAGCTCGAGCGTCTGGGGTTGCGTATCACGCAAGACCGGGTCATTGGCGCACTTCCGCTCGCTGGCGAAGAGTTCGTGGTTACCGGTCGCCTTAGCCGGCTCACGCGCAGCGAAGCAGAGGAGCGCCTGAAGCGCCTCGGCGCGCGAATCGGCAACACTGTCACGAAGAAGACTACGCACGTTGTCGTGGGCGAAGAACCAGGAAGCAAGCTGAGCAAGGCCCAGAAGCTGGGCACGCCCTTGCTTGCCGAGGATGGGCTGATGGCACTTCTGGAACGGCACGGGGCAGCTTGATGATGAGGCGCGTGGTGCTTCTGGTGCTGGATGGAGTTGGCGTAGGAGCTCTGCCAGACGCCGCTGAGTATGGAGATGAGGGTAGTAACTCTCTTGCCAATACAGCGACAGCGGTTGGGGGCCTGACCCTACCGTTTCTCGAGTCTCTAGGTCTCGGAAACATCGTGCCTATCCTTGGAGTCGCAGCCACGTCGAGTGCTCGTGGTTGCTGGAGCAAGATGAGCGAGATGTCCCGGGGCAAGGACTCGGTTGTGGGTCATTGGGAGCTCGCTGGAATCTACTCGCCACGACCTCAGCCAGTCTACCCACGTGGCTTCCCTCCCAACATCATTCAAGAGTTTGTTCGCGTCAGTGGCATTGGCGGGGTGCTTGGCAACAAGCCAGCATCTGGCACAGTGATCATCGAGGAGCTTGGCGGCGAGCACGTGCGCACGAGATGGCCAATTGTGTATACCTCGGCCGACTCAGTCTTCCAGATCGCTGCGCACGAAGAGATTGTTCCCCTCCCGACTCTCTATCGATGGTGCGAGCTGGCCCGCCGGCTCCTTCGAGGTGAACACGCCGTGGGAAGAGTCATCGCACGCCCGTTCACTGGCCAGCCGGGGTCGTTTCGGAGAACAGCCAACCGCCACGATTGGGCGTTACCTCCGCCGCATCCCAATCTCCTGGATAGTGTCGGCCGCGCCGGCTTGGAGGTCGTTGCGGTGGGTAAGATCAACGATCTGTTCTCTGGAGAAGGAATCACGAAGGCCATTCCCGCTCACGACAATACTGAAGCACTGGATGGGGCCGAGCAAGCGATCCGCACAATGGGCACCGGTTTATTGTTCGTCAACTGCATTGAGTTCGACCAGGTCTTTGGCCATCGCAATGATGCTGCTGGCTACGCTCGTGCTCTTGCGCGTGTTGATGAACGCTTGCCCGTTCTGTTCGAGCTCCTGGCTGAGGATGACGTGCTGATGATTGTGGGAGATCACGGTGTTGACCCAACGACGCCGAGCACCGACCACTCACGTGAGTTCTCTCCACTCCTTGTCGCTGGACCGCGCGTCTACCGCGGGCGCAGCTTGGGGGTGCGCTCAAGCTTCGCAGATGCTGGTCAGACGGTAACGCAGCTGCTGAAGACAGCGCCGCTGGCATTGGGGCGGGGATTCGCTGCGGAGATCCTCACTGACGCTTAGGAGGGCTGCCTCTCCTGTGCAGAGAGCCGGAGCGACTGCCGTAGGGCTGCGGAATCACGCTGACTGGTAGCCTCTTCGCTTTGGAAGTGCTGAGCTACTCACGCGAAAGGTTCGTAACACGCGTCAGCGCGGCATTTCAGTGCTGGCGCCTGTGGTGTTGGCGGTGGTCACCACAGAGGGGTTGCGCGACGTACAATGGGTGGAGTCACTGGCTGACGCGGAGGAGACACGCGGTGTCCGGCACGGGGATTCTCGCGTTTGGGTTGATCATCACGTCCATGGCAGGCTTTCGCGTGCTGCTCCTGGGCGTCGACATTCTCACCGGAAACAGGCCGCACATTCAGCTTCAGGGAGCAGACAAGCTCCTCATCGGGCTCACGCTTTTAGGAATCTTCCTGCTACTATTTGGCCTCTACCTCGTGAAGTCACCGCTCCACAGCTTATAGGTTGCTACGGCAACTGGTGCGGCAGCTGCCGTGAGTGTGGCGAACGCTACACCCACATCCTTCTCATTATCTCTACCTTTATGGTAGGCAAGTGTCGTGCAGCCGTTCATCGAGAGAGTGTCAAGGCTATGCTCTGCAGTCAGCGCATCGAGGATCTGGCTATTAACCCTTTTCACCAGGGGGGCACGGATGAGCGGGTGTGCAGGAGTTGTAGTAGCCAATATCTCGCTCGAGGATCGTCGATCCTACGTTGAAGCGCTCCCACTGACCAGAACCCGGGGGGAAGAGGCCGTAGGCGGTCTGGCCGATCACGTAAGGATCTGCATCGAGCTGTGACGTGAGCCACTCCCAGTCCTGCACCATCTGCTCATCCGAGACCTGGCCTCTCCACCCATTGTAGAGGCCAGTCTCTGTGAGGATGAACGGAGGAGGGTGTATGCCAGCCTTGACGAGGGCACTGTAGATCGCTCGGTAGCGCAGCATCGCCTGTTGCCCCGCAGGACTCTGCATGGAGCTTACACCCGGAGGGGTGTACTCGTGGACGCCAAAGTACTGACTCGCTTCAATTGCCCCTGAAAAGTATTTCACATAATCTTCAGGTGTTACGGCTTCAGTGGCGTCGTTTCCGGCGACTGCTGCGATACCGAAATGGCCGTGAAGCTCACCGGCAAAGGCAACCTGAAATGTGTTCCATGCGGCGTAGTTATTTTGTGCCGGATTGGTATAGCTGGACTCTTCGTTGTAGCTCATCCATGCATTGACGACACCCCGAAGAGGCACTGCCAGTTGTGCCACGTAATCGGCGAAGGCACGCCCTTGCGCGGCTGGATCATTGAGCGGTTGATTGGCGACGTAGCGCCGCCCGATGATGAAGGCTTTTGGAAACTGGGCACGTACTACACGAGCGAAGTCCGGCGATGGGTCCATCAACAGGATGACAGAAGGCCGCCAGATCTGCATCTCGGTCAAGAAGCTGCCGCCACTGCCGTACACGCCAAGCCCCAGTTTCGTCACACGGAGTGGACCCGGCGTCGCGGTTGGTGTGGGAACTAGCGTTGCAGTCGGCGCTGGTGTTGGAGTATGGGTAGGGGTAGACGTGGGAGTAGGTGTTGAAGTGGCAGTCGGAGGAGGTGTGGCGGTCGCTGTTGGCGTCTGCGTGGGTGATGCAGTAGCTGTGGAACTCGCTGAAGGTGACGGTGAAGGAGAGGCTGTCGCAGTGGGCGTGGCAGTGGCGGTAGGAGCTAACTGCGGGGTGGGCGAAGCCGTTGGCTTGGGTGGGGGAGAGTGACTCGAAGAGATGAGCTTGGTCACTGCACCGCCCACTATGAGCAAGGCCACGAGAATGACAGCTGCGGCCAGCCAGCGCTCCGGTGTGTGTTGCCTTCGCTGCTGCAGTGTCAGACTCCTCTTGCTCGAGCTTCTTCGGAACCGAATGCTTGACTCATGGCAGGGTCATAGTGCCGATCCTTGCCGCATTGTTCGGTGCGGGCGCTCCGGAAGCAGTCACGGCAGGAACGCGCGCGCCGGGCTCGCCGGCAGGATAGACGCCAACCACGATTTGGTACGTTCCTCGCATCATCCCTGGCGGAAGCGGAATCGTGACCTGATCGCTCACCACCTCATGATCCAGCCATACGTCGGTGGGAAATGTATTGTCCCGGGGCTGCGAGTCGTGGGCCTGGGCCGCCAGACTCCCCCCGGGACTGAGGATCTGAACGAAGATCTCGTACCGGGGTAGTGGTGCGCGCATCGCTTCCCAGAGCAAGTTAACGAGTACTGCGTGATGAGACGGATTGGTTATGACGTGGGCCTGGAGGAGCGCGAGCCCACGCCCGAAGTGGACAATCGGAGCTGCCGGAGAAGTGACTGGCGCTGGTCCGACTCTGAACCGCCCGAGCAATGGTGTCACCGGCTGGCCCTGGGAATTGGTGGCGGGAAGCGGGATAGCCCTCCTATAGGTGGGATCTTGAGCAGTGGGGTCAAGCTTTTGATAGACGACACCCACTACGATTCTTCCCAGTTGAGGCCCCCCGGCGTCTTTGGCGACGTGAATGGTGTAGGGATCAGCGTAGGTCGCGCCAACCTGCCAGAGGGGTGTGCCGAGATTGCCGCGTCCCGGAAAGCCGTTCGTGCCACCGAGCTCCTTGCCGGTCGGGCCCAGGATGTGAATGCCAACGGTATATGCGCGATGCATCGGGCGCAATGCCTGCCAGTAAAGAGTGACGTGCAGATCGCCGCCGGGCTCTACACTGTTCTCAGTGATATCGTAACCAATCAGATGCATCGCCCCGCCGAATACGACGTCGATGCGGTTGGGAATTGTCGCGGCAGTTTGCGCTGACAGTGGCGCGGGAGCGGCGTAGGCCGGCACGACGACGTTGGGAATGAGCCAGAGTGAGAGAGCCGCGAGCAGCGCTCCTGGAATGAGCACTAGCGGCTGCCAGCGGCGTACCAGTGTGCTGAAGCCGAGGGCGAGTAGGAGGCTCGTGCTGGCTAAGGCGCCGTAGAGGTAGCGCCCAGGCATGAGGGTTGGCGCCTCATAATAAATGACTCGATAGAGAGGCTCAGGCACCATAGCAACAGAAAAGATGATCAGGATGGCGAGTACTTGAGCGTCGCTTACGGCGGCTCGTGAGGAGCGAGCTCCAAGATCCGGTGTTGCAACAATGCCTGTCTTGGCGGAGACCGCTGGGAGCGACCTAGCCCGTACCTCCTGGATAAGTACTATGCCAAGCCCTACCAAGGCAAGCAGGGTACCTGCGAGGAGGCCTCTGTAGACGGGGCTAGGTGCACCAAGAGTGCCCCAGCCCAACAGCACCCAGTAGCTCTGGAACGAGTAGCCGAGGAGACGCCATATGAAGCTCTCGCGGAGACTATTGGCCACTTCCTTGGTCTGCAGCCCGATCGAGTTGATGATGGCGCTCGACTGTTTGCGATCAGTGATCCAATGCCCGTAGAGCATGCGGTTACGCAGGTACCACCACGCTGCGACGACAACCACAGCGATCACCGTGGCTATTGCGAGCCGCAGGATCAAGTGCCAATCGTGCGTGTTCCACCAGAGGACTGCATAGATGACGCAGGCGAAAGGCAAGAGAATCAGCGCAGAATTCTTCGTGAGCAGGCTAGCCCCGATGGCAATGCCGAACCAGACTGCCCAGCGAACTGACGGGGAGCGCAGCAGCAGTAGTGAAGTGAGAAGTGTGAGCCCAAAGGTCACGGGTACGAGCGCATCGTTCGTGACAGCATCTGTTACTCCCAGTGACGTCGGGGTGAATGCAACGATCGCTGCAGCACCGAGTGAAACTGCCTGAGAAGCCGGGAAGCAGAGCCGGCCGATAATCCAGGTCAGGAGTACGGCCACAATTCCCAGGATCACTGACCAGAAACGCGCGATGTGGAGTAGGAGCAGGCCACCGTGCCAGGGAAACGCTTCGACGGAGGGGATGTGCACTGCGGCATTGACACCGTGCGCTCCCGTTGCGCTGAGAAAGAACGGATTCATTGGTGGCTGATACTCGCCTTCGGCTCCGATGAAGTGACCGATGATGCCCGGAATGATGTAGTAGAGCGGTGGCTGATGACCTTCATCGAAGAATGGTGTGAGCTGCCCTCCGGGGGGTGGAAGGGCGAGATGCTTTGCGATGAACGCGACGTAGGCAGCGTGCCCCGTCTCATCGTGTGATTCTAGAGGAGGTTGAACCAGACTGTAAGTGACGCCGAGGATGAGGCGTCCGAGAAGGATAATCGCAAGGAGTGCGACCGTCACTCCGGATGGCCAGCGGGACTGCTGCATGCGCACCAAAGCTAACGGCTATACACCGGCAAGATACGCATCTCGGTGGTTCCCTCGATGGACGCCATCAGGTCGATGTAGTCACGAATCGTAGAGTTTTCCAGCTTGCGCTTGAGCAGCTCGTCTACCTGGAAGATCCCTGCAGAGTTATTGAGAATGATGTTGATACTGATCGGTTTGGCTATTCCTTTGCCGATCTCCACACGATCGACAGCTGCAGCGGACACGGAATGGATGTCGACCTTGCCAGCGTGGAAGGGAATTCTGGATCTCCCCTTCGACATGTCTAGGGCATCAGCAACCTTTACACAGCCCGCCTCGATGGTCAGGCAGATCTCCTCCCATTCGTGGGCTGCGATAGCGTGCAGCACCTCGCTCACCACAATGGTGCGCTCCGGCTCTTCATAGAGGGGAGCGAGGAGCTCCCTTGCCTTGGGGGCCGCCAGCATAATGCTGTATTGGTCGTGGAGGTGGCGGTGAACCGAGATGCCGATGTCGTGGAGTGCCGCAGCCAGAACGACGATTACCTCGGCATCGGTTCTGTGCAACCCGTGGTCCTTGACTACGCTCGCTTCAATGTTCGACTCAAAGAGCAGCCGGAGCAGCCGGAGAGCGATGTTCGCAACGATTCGAACGTGAACGGGCCCGTGGTCAGTAATGTGAGAGCGATCAATGGCGTTGACGTTGGCGCAGCGCCAGAGCTGCTGCAGCTCAGCATCCTGCCGGATGCGCTCTAACAGCCCTTCGAGGCGGGTGTTGTGGCGCGTGGGCACGTGGAACCCGTTCGGGACTATTCCCTCGGGCTGCCGGATGGCCTGCCCACTGACCCCGAGAGGGTGCTCGGAAGTAGGTGTGGAAGTAACGACGGAATCTAGCCCGTTGCTGCGGGGGGTGCGCCGTTCCTCGCTATTCGGACGGCTATCGTCCGGCTGGCGCGCAGTCATTGTGAGTACTCTGTTCTTCATTTCGTTGTTGCTGGAAAGCGGGTCCACCAGACACCAGGGCTCAGCATAGCACGCTGGGACGGAGCATCGATGAAATATGTGGGTGGTATGTAAGCTTGCCGATCACGACGGCTTCTTCACGACCGGGTGCAGTAGAGTGGTAGCATTCGTGGCGAAAGTGGAGGGCGGACGGCCTGTGTCTCGTGCCCGTCGAGTGCAAGCTGAGCTGCTCACCCGTAACCTCGACGGTGTACTCGTGAGCAACCCGGTGAATATCCGGTATGTAACACGTTTCCACGGAAGTGCGGGGATCCTCGTCATCACCACATCAGATTGCTTCCTGCTCGTGGATCCGCGCTACCACGAGCGTGCCGCGGCTGAGGCCCTGGGATGTGAGGTCATTGCCGTTCCCCCACAGACTTCGTTGTTGACTGTTGCTATCCAAGAGGCGTGCAACCGCAATGCGCGTCACCTGGGTTTCGAAAGTGCACACACGACGGTCGACGTGGCGAGCCAGCTGGTCGAACGCGCTGAAGCACTGCAGGTATCCCTTGTTCCTCTCCCCGGCTTTATCGAATCGGTGCGACAGGTCAAAGATCAGGAGGAGATTGCAGCCCTACACAGGGCTGCGGCGCTCACGGACGCCGCGATGACCCATGCCTGTGCATTACTCCGTCCTGGAATAAGCGAAAGCACGTTGGCGTGGAAGATCGAGGCATTCATGCGCCAGCACGGCGCCGAGTCAGTTGCCTTTCCGCCGATTGTGGCCTTTGGTGAGCATAGCTCAAGGCCGCATCATGAGCCTTCTGGCCGCAAGCTCCAGTGGGGGGAGATTGTCCTTCTCGACATCGGTGCGCAGGTCGGCGGCTACTGCGGTGACCTCACCCGGACATTGGTAGTGGGCGAACCTCCCGAGGGTTTTGAAGAGCGGTTCCACGCCGTCTTAGCGACGCTTCAACAGCTAGAGCAGTCGATTCGCCCGGGAATGCTGGGATCCGAAGCAGATGCCCTGGCCCACCAATATCTCGCACAGTTTTCGCTATCCGATTTCCTCACGCACCCTGTGGGCCACGCCGTGGGACTGGAGATACACGAGGCACCGTACCTCGCGAAGCGCAATACGCAACCGTTGCCGGTGGGTGCCGTCGTCACGATCGAGCCGGCGGTCTATGTGCCGGGATGGGGCGGCATCCGCATCGAGGACTGTGTCGTTCTTGGTCCGGGTGGCACAGAAAAGCTCACGACTGCACCATATTCTTTCCTTCCCTTACAATAGAGACGGCTTCTTGCTCAGGATGCCGCGACAGTCCCGCCAATCGTGGCATCGATGGCGGGACTGCTGTTGAGATAAGGCGTTAGCGTGGAGTGAAGTAGTGATTAGTACTGGTGACCTGAAAAAAGGCATTGCGATCGAGATCGACGGGAATCTCTATCGCATCGAGGACTTCCAACACGTCAAGATGGGTCGCGGTAGCGCCTATGTCAAACTCAAGCTGCGGAACATCCGAAAAGGAGACATCACCGAGCGCACCTTTCAGTCAGGTGAGCGCTTTAACCGCGCCAGCCTCGAGAAGAGCGAGGTGCAGTTTCTCTATGAAGATGGCGGCACTTTCCATTTCATGAATACTGAGACGTATGAGCAAATTGCAGTAGATCGCGACCGGCTCGGTGATGCTCCCAGCTTTCTCAAGGAGAACGCGACTGTTTCGCTGTTGAGCTTCGGGGACGAGCCGATTTCCGTTGAGCTGCCTCCATCTGTCGAAATGGAGGTGACCTACACGGAACCTGGCATCAAGGGTGACACGGCAACCGGTGCGACGAAGCCAGCGACGCTCGAGACTGGGTACATCGTTCAGGTACCTCTCTTTGTCAACACTGGAGACCGAGTCAGGGTTGACACTCGCTTCGGTACCTACGTTGAGCGTGTGAGCTGAATCAGAGAGGCTTCGAATGGCAACCGACGGCACGTTACCGGAGTTGGTCCAGACCCTCCTTCCCCAGCTCATCAAGCAGTTCGATAGCTCAACGCTGAGTGAGCTGGAGTTGCGTCTTGGGGAGCTGCGTGTCACGTTGCGTCGCTCCCTCCAGGCGCAGGTCACGGGCGCCACACCGATGCCACCGGCTGCGATGTCGCCTGGGGCGGCAGCCGAGCCGGAGCCGCCTCAGGGTTTCACAGTGACGGCACAGATGGTTGGCACGTTCTATCTAACATCCGCTCCTGGTAAGCCCCCTCTCGTTCAAGAGGGAGACCTGGTGGAGGAGGGTCAAGTCATCGGCATCATCGAAGCCATGAAAGTCATGAACGAGATCGAGTCCGAGGTTTCGGGACGGGTTGCACGTCTCCTCGTCAAGAACCAGACGCCCGTGGAGTATGGGCAGCCCTTGATGATCATCGTACCGGAGTGAGCCCGTGCCATTCACGGTGAGCGAGATCACTCGCTACATCAGTAACCTCTTCAAAGCTGATGAAGAACTCGTCGATGTATGGGTGAGTGGAGAAGTGGGCGATCTGTCACGGTCACCACGCGGTCACCTCTATTTCTCCCTCAAAGATGTTTCGGCGCGACTGGACTGTGCAGCGTTTGGATTTGGTCGGAGCAGAGATAGCCATTTTCCCGAAACTGGTGATGAGGTTCTTTGTCACGGCCGTGTCGGTGTCTATGAAGCAGGTGGCCGGTACCAACTCTATGTAGACAGGATCATTGCCGTAGGTGTGGGCAACCTCTATCGAGAGTTCGAGCTCTTGAAGCAGCGGTTGGAGGCCGAACACCTCTTCGACGCTGATCGGAAACGGCCAGTTCCGCGCCGCGCCGCTCGCATCGGTGTTGTGAGCTCGGCCAGCGGTGCAGTGATCCACGACATCACCAAAGTGCTTCGGCACCGCTGGCCGCTGATGGAGGTGGTGTTCTCACCGTCGCCAGTCCAAGGTGACGAGGCAGCCGCGTCTGTTATCGAAGCTCTGAAGTTGCTGCTTGCTGTCCCGGCCATTGACGCTGTTATCATCGCTCGAGGTGGAGGATCACTCGAAGACTTGTGGCCTTTCAACAATGAGCAATTGGCACGCTTTCTCGCGACCTACCCAGTGCCAGTAGTTTCTGCGATCGGGCACCAAACCGACTTCACGATTACTGACCTCGTTGCTGATCTACGAGCGCCCACGCCGACCGCTGCCGCTGAGCTCGTGTCGGCAGACCGCGAGGAGGAACGCGACCGTCTACGAGCGATCACTGGTCAGTTGCAGCGCCAGTTGACCGTAGCTCTGGATCGGGCCCATCAGCGGCTACTGGCACTGATTCGCCAGCTGACCCTCTTGGAGCCGCGGGATCAGGTGCAGCGCTTCCGGCAGTACGTTGATGATTTGGAGGGCAGTCTCGGCCAGCGCTTGGAGCATCGACTCGAGCTCGACCGGCAACGCCTCCATCATTTGGGTGCCCGCTTGGAAGTACTGTCACCGCAGAACACGCTACAGCGAGGCTACGCGATTGTCCGCACGGCAGACGCGGGCCGAGTGGTCATTTCGCCAGCCCAGGTTACCGAAGACCAGCTGCTCGACATCGAAGTGGCACGGGGGTCCTTCAAGGCTCGAGCAGTTACAACGCAGATTACGACCAGAGAAGAAGGGCGGAGCGACCCTTGGAAGAACTAGCCAGTCCTTTGAGCTATGAGGCAGCCGTCGCACGGCTCGAACGTGTTCTCGTGGAGATGGAGGCTCCGGGGTTACCTTTGGAGCAGTTGCTTGCCCTCTACGAGGAAGGACGGAAGCTCGCCTCGTACTGTCAGCAGCTGCTGGATACAGCTGAGCTCCGCATCCAGGAGCTACAACGCCAAGCGGATGGATCGGTAACTAGGCGGCCCTTCGAATCGTCTGACGGGCCTGTAGCCTAGGGGATGGTGCGATCTAGAAGATCTTGCCGGCTATGGTGGTTGTAACCAAGCTGGGCTGGCTTGCACGTGATCCTGAGGTGAGGGGAAGGAACGAAGAGGTGCGGATCACCGCTCTTCGCCGCGCTCGTCGATCCTCGACGGGAGTGTTGGTGGATATCGATGGGGTGTTTGCGTGCGTGTTGTCGCAGCTTGCCGTCGCACAGTTGCATCTGGTGGAGGGGAGTGAGCTCACGGACGACGATCGCGTGAGTATCCTCACTGTCGCGGCCCGTGAGCAAGCGCTTGACAGAGCGATGAGCCTTCTCGCCGCTCGACCTCGCAGCGTGCAAGAGGTGGAGCAGCGATTGCGTTTTTTGAAGTTCGACACTGCGGTTATCAGCGCGACGATTGCCAAGCTGCGGGACTTGGGCGTGCTCGACGATCGTTCCTTTGCGCACTTCTGGCGTGAGGAGCGGGACACCTACCGTCCGCATGGAAGGCAGCTGCTGAATCAGGAGCTGCGCGCCCGTGGCGTCGCCCCCGATACCGTTGCAGAAGTGCTCCCCAGTGAGGAGGAAGAGCTGGAGCTGGCCCGCCGATCTCTGGCGAGGCGATTAGGCCGCTTCCAGGGGGAGTCGTGGCAGGAGTTCCAGCACGTGTTCTACCCATTCTTGGCACGCCGGGGCTTCTCTCACGAGGTCATCCAGCGGACTCTCCGCGAGACTTGGAGAAAGCAGCAGTGCGAGCCGGAATCCTAAAGCGGGCCCTTTGCCCAATGAACCGGCTATCGTAGACGTGCTTGCTTGGTCGTTCGATACTCAATAGGGCGATGCCCCATTGAAGGCCAACGATACCAGTTATGAGAGGGGAAAGATCAGCGTGAAGAACGATGGCCGAGACGATACCCGGATATTCGCCGTAGCGCTTGGCATTTTCATTGTAGCTCTTCCGGTGATCTTCCAGATTGCTCGAGCCTTTCCGCGATCGCCGTGGACGCCTCTGCTTGGTGCGATGCCGCTGGTACCGGCGGCGGTTGCGCTGTTTGCTGTTGTACGCTTTGTGCGTCTGCTTACTGAGCAGCAACGGCGCGTGCTTCTGGAATCTCTCATCTTTGGCTTCGGCGCGACAGCATTTCTGTCGATCAGCATCGGCTTCCTCCAGAATGCTGGGTTGCCACTGTTCTCCTGGGTCTGGGTCCTACCGCTGATGGCTATTCTCTGGCTGCTGGGACTATTCCTCGCCTCGAGAAGCTCTTTCTAGCTGCCCAGCAGGGCATGGCTCCGGCTCTTCGGGGATACGGTTCGGAGGATTGCTGAATTCTCGCTCAACAGCCTGGCATCTTTAGGCTCGTTCTCGAGTTCCGGGTACAGACTACACGAGAAGGACGTGTACCTGGGTGACGTCCTCGAAGCGTGTTCTCCTGTCCTGTACAACGATTAGATGTTGACGTGCGCATGACTCTGGAGCGCGACCGGTGGAGTCGGACATCCCACACCGATGCCTTCGTACACAAGTCCAGCGCTACGAATCCTTTCGGCGTCGTACATGTTGCGGCCATCGATGAGTAATGGCCGGCGTAGGTGCTTACGTATCTGATTCCAGTCCAACTGCTTGAACTCGTTCCACTCCGTGACGAGCACGAGAGCATCTGCACCCTTGGCGACGTCGTAGGGGGTTCGTACGGTCTCAAGCCCAGGCACCAGCTGCTGTGCGCGCTCCATGCCTGCCGGATCGTAGCCCGCGACGTGGACGCCCTTCTCGAGCAGGGCCCTCGCGATATCCAGAGCAGGGGCATCGCGCAGGTCGTCGGTGTTGGGCTTGAAGGTAAGTCCGAGCAATCCGACTCGCTTGCCTTCGAGTGAGCCCAGTAAGCGGCAGAGCTTCTCCATAATGAGAAGCCGCTGATCGCGGTTGATGTCCAGGACCGCTCGCAGAAGCTGCGGATGGAGTCCGGCTTCATCGGCCATGTGGGCCAAAGCGCGAAGATCTTTGGGAAAGCAAGAGCCACCGAAGCCAACACCTGCATCCAAGAAGGCTCGCCCGATCCGCCGGTCGTAGCCCATTCCCAAGGCCACTTCCCGAACATTCGCACCAAGCTGTTCACAGATGCGAGCGATCTCATTGATGAAGCTGATGCGCGTTGCGAGGAAGGCGTTCGAAGCGTACTTGATCATCTCGGCAGTACGAAGATCGGTGATGATGATCGGCGCCCGCGAGCTCAGATACAGCGTGGCTACTTCCTGGGCAGCTGCTGTAGCTGTCGAACCGAGCACTACGCGGTCGGGTTGCTGGAAGTCGAGGACGGCTTGTCCTTCTCGCAGGAACTCTGGATTCGAGACCACGGCATACTGTGCTCCTACGGGTGCGTGTTGAGCAAGAATGTTCGCAACCCAGTCACCAGTACCGATAGGTACCGTACTCTTGTTGATGACAATGGTGCGCCGCCCGGCGGAGAGGTTGCGGGCGAGTTCAGTTGCGGCGGCTTCTACGTAGCGCAGGTCCGCCCCGTCGTGCTCTTCAGCCGTTGGCGTTGCAACCGCGATGAACACAAACTCGGCATCAGGTACTGCCTCTGCGTACGACGTCGTAGCATAGACCCGTCCGGCGCGAAGGTTCTGTTGGAGGAGCTCTCCGAGGCCGGGCTCGAAGATTGGGAGCTCACCTTGCTTAATCGCTGCGATCCGCTTGGTATCGGTATCGAGTAGAGTGACGTTGTTGCCCAGATCCGCGAGACAGATACCCGTCGTGAGTCCTACATAGCCAGCCCCGATGACGCAGATTCGTCTCATTGAGCACTCCTCTCTCGCTCGTCACGTGCTTGTTGAAGGTATGGTTACCACACCACGATGACTTTGAGTGAACGAGTCACACCCACAGGCAGAAAGGGCGTGAAACGGTACGCGTCCGTACTGTTCCACGCCCGTGGGATTCCTAGCGTACCTCGACGACTGCGCCGGCTTCCTTGAGCTTTGCGCTGATCTTGTCGGCCTCTTCTTTGCTGACACCCTCGCGAACTGGCTTTGGCGCCTCGTCAGCGACAGCCTTGGCTTCCTTGAGGCCAAGGTTCGGATTGACCTCTCGGATCGCCTTGATCACGTTGATCTTGTTTGCACCTGCGGCGATGAGGATGACATCGAACTCCGTCTTCTCCTCCTCTACGGGTGCTACCGGCGCGGCGCCATTGGCGGCGCCTCCCGTAGGCACGGCGGCTATGGCTACTGGTGCGGCGCTCACGCCAAAAGTTTCTTCCAGGGCTTTGATCAGATCGACAAGCTCGAGAACATTGAGGCCCTTGATGCCCTCGATGATCTCTTCCTTCGTTAGTGCCACGTGGATTCCTCTCTCTTGCTATCGCGTGCTGTCCGTGCATATCTTGTGACCGGTATCGGTACTCGCTGCGAGTGCCGCCGGTCTGGCGGAGAGCCCAGTTAGGATGGTGCTCCAGATACGCTCTCGAGTTGGCGAGTGCGCGCCTGGAGGACGTAGACTAGTCCGCTCACAGTACCCTGGAGAACCCCAAGCAGCCCTGTGAGCGGCGAAGCGACCTGACCCACAACTTGGGCGTAGAGCTGATCTCGGGCTGGAATGCTCGCAAGCTTCTGTAGCCCTTCCGGACCGCCAAAGGATTGCCCGAGCAGGAGCCCCTTGACACCAAGCGGCTTGCGCGCTCGGTTCAGGTCGACCAGGGCCTTGGCCGGACCAACCAGGTCTTCTTGGAACACTGCGAGAGCAGTTGGCCCTGCGAGCACTCCGTCGTTGATCGGCTGCTGGTTGCGCTGGAGAGCCAGACGCGTCAGGGTGTTCTTTGCCACGACAAAGCGCACGTTATGGGAGCGCAACTGACTGCGGACTTCTCGCAGCTCGGCAACGGTAAAGCCACGATAGTCGGTAAAGGCGACGGCAGTGGCAGAACGGAGGAGGGTCTGCAGCTCTGCAATCTGTTCGACCTTCTGTGCTTTCGTAGTCATGTGCACTCCTCAACAAAAAAGAACGCGCCGGCCAGTTTCGGCCGGCGCGTCTCATCCAGCTGAGAGCAGCAAAAACTCTCAGTAGATCACGTCGTTCGGACCTCGGTGGGGTTTATTCGGCCCCAATCGGAGCACCCACGGTCAACGGCCGGTAATCGACATTACTGTCGAATCTTTGAATCTTTATATTTAATTGTATGCTGTTGCGACTTGCTATGCTACCATCGCCTCCGCTGCAAGCGCAAGCGTTGGTTGGAGCTCCAGGCGGATTCCGGGTCCCATTGAGCTCGAGATGTAGATCGAACGTATATACTGCCCCTTCGCTCCTGAAGGCTTGGCGCTCACGATGGCAGACACGAAGCTCCCAAGGTTTGCGCGCAACTGCTCTTCAGAAAAGGAAAGCTTGCCGATGGGAGCGTGCACGATCCCCGATCGTTCGACGCGAAACTCGGCGCGCCCCTTTCGAACTTCCTTGATGACGCCTGCGATGTCCTCGGTCACGGTTCCAGCCCGCGGGTTGGGCATCAGACCTCGCCGCCCCAGGATACGCCCGAGGCGCGACACCTTGCCCATCTGGTCACGGGCAGCGATAGCCACTTCGAAATCGAGCCAGCCGCCTTCGATCTGTTGGATGAGATCATCAGAGCCGACATAGTCGGCGCCGGCCTCAGTGGCCTCTCTGGCTTGCTCACCCTGTGCGAACACGAGAATGCGCTGTCTGCGACCGGTTCCTGCCGGAAGTGTGGCCACGCCCCGGACCTGTTGATCGGCATGGCGCGGATCAACGCCAAGATTCATATGGATCTCTACCGTGGGATCGAAGCGAACATACGAGGCTTCTTTGAGGAGCTTGATGGCCTCGTCAGGAAGGTAGGCCCGAGACTCCACCATCTTCGCAACCTGGAGATACTTCTTCCCATGCTGTGGCATCGCGGTGTTCCTCTCTACGTACACCTCCCGCACGGCTGTCTTCGCGCGGTGTTGCCTTGTTGTCCGACCGGCGCTCTACGCCTCGATGGTGACACCCATCGAGCGAGCAGTGCCTTCGATCATCTTCTCAGCAGCGGCGACGTCAAGCGCATTGAGATCCTTCAGCTTCATCTCAGCGATCTTGTGCAAGGTCGCCCGTGAGAGCGTGCCAACCTTCTGCGTGTTGGGATTTCCCGATCCCTTGTCCAGGTTCAGTTCCTGCTTGATGAGGTCTACTGCAGGAGGAGTGCGGGTGATGAATGAGTAGGAGCGATCATCGAAGATCGTGACTTCAACAGGAACGGTCATTCCCGTCATTGACGCCGTCTTCTCGTTGTATTCCTTGCAGAATGCCGGCAGGTTGATGCCATACTGACCTAAGGCAGGGCCGACCGGCGGTGCCGGAGTTGCCTTGCCAGCAAGAATTTGCAGGCGCACGACTGCTTTGACGCGGCGGGCCACGTTCAGACTCCCAATCTGCGGTAACTACACGGAGACACAGTGTACCAAATCATGCTCGGGCACCGCGCCTGCTTCGGCGGATCGTTCTGGATTGCTCAGAGGCGCTCGACCTGCAGGAGGTCCAGGTCTACGGGTGTGTCGCGACCAAACATCGAGATGAGCACCGTCACCTTGTTCTTCTCGGTGTTGATCTCGTCAACCACCCCAATGAAGTCTGTAAATGGACCATCGATGACTTTGACACGCTGGCCCTTTTGGAAAGTGATCTTCACGCGCTGTTGTGGTTGCTCTGCTTGGCGGAGGATCTGGCGGACCTCACCCTCCTCCAATGGTGTGGGTAGGTCGCCGGTGCCAACGAAGTCTGTGACACCTGGGGTGTTCCGCACGACGTATTCCGAGGAAGGGTCGAGCTTCATCTGAACGAGGACGTAGCCTGGAAATACTTTACGTTGCACCTGGCGCCGCTGGCCGCGGTGCATTTCGACCTGCTCCTCTGTCGGCACCTCCACGCGAAAAATCTTGTCGCGCGCGTCCATCGACTCGATGCGGCTCTCGAGATTGGTCTTGACCCTGTTCTCATAGCCGGAATAGGTGTGGATGACGTACCACTTGGCTTCTGGGTCTTGTAAAGCTGGGTATACCTGCTCTTCATCTAATGGAGTCATCGTTCTTTCTCCCAGTCCGCAAGGTTGCCAGGTTCACCGCGCCCCCACAATGACGCCGATGAGTTCAGAAAAGATGAGGTCGAAGCCGCCCAGAATGAGCGCTGTACTGATACTCACGATAATTACAGTGATCGTGAGCCGGATAGTCTCATCGCGAGTCGGCCAGCGAACCTTCCGCAGCTCCGAAAACGACTCGCGGAAGAAGGTGAGTGATGGAGTTTGCTGCAGCGATTGGCGCCCCATCGAGCTTAGCTGCGAGAAGCGCGACTTCGCGGCCGTACTCTTCGTCTGCCCTGGTGCTACGCGAGGTTGAGCTGGCACGCGCTGGGCTGGGAGACGCTGCGCTGTCCGGCCCGGCTCGGACCGAGCGGCCTTGGCCATCTGCTACCTCTGCTCGCGATGGACAGTATGCTGGCGGCAGTGCGAGCAAAACTTGCGCAGCTCAAGGCGTGTCACGGTGTTCTTGCGGTTCTTTGTTGTTGTGTAGTTGCGCGAGCGGCACGTGGCGCACGCCATATCGATGACGATGCGATTCTCTGCCTTCTTCGCCATGCTATTCAGACCTCCTCCGCGCGAGAAAGGAGAGGTGGGTAGCTAACGTACCCATCCTCTCCTATGAGGATAACGCTATTCGACGATCTTCGTCACGGAACCAGCGCCAACAGTGCGACCACCCTCGCGAATGGCGAAGCGTAAACCTTCCTCGAGGGCGACCGGAGTGATGAGACGGATATCCATCTCGACATTGTCGCCGGGCATGACCATTTGTACTCCTTCGGGGAGCGTTACGGCGCCGGTCACGTCTGTGGTACGCAGGTAGAACTGCGGTCGGTAACCGTTGAAGAAGGCAGTATGGCGGCCACCCTCTTCTTTGCTCAGGACGTAGACCTGTGCCTTGAACGCCACGTGCGGCGTAATGGTACCAGGCTTGGCAAGGACCTGGCCGCGTTCGATATCGGTGCGCTCGATACCGCGAAGGAGCACCCCGACGTTGTCACCGGCTTCACCCTGGTCGAGAACCTTACGGAACATCTCGACGCCAGTGACGACGCTGCGCCGCGTTGAGCGGATACCCACAATTTCCACTTCCTCGCCGACCTTGACGACACCCCGCTCCACACGGCCAGTGGCGACGGTTCCACGCCCCTTGATGCTGAACACATCCTCGACGGGCATGAGGAACGGCCGGTCGACTGGGCGTTGAGGGGTTGGGATGTAGGAGTCAACAGCTTCCATAAGGTCCAGAATACACTTGTACTCTGGAGCATTGGGATCCTGGCTCGTGCTGGAGAGAGCAGCGAGGGCGGAGCCGCGGATGATCGGAATCTCGTCACCAGGGAAGTCGTACTTAGACAACAGGTCGCGCACTTCCAGCTCGACGAGCTCGAGCAGCTCAGCATCGTCCATGGCGTCAACCTTGTTGAGGAAGACTACGATCCGGGGCACGCCAACCTGACGCGCCAGTAGGATGTGCTCCCGCGTCTGTGGCATTGGACCGTCCGGTGCAGACACAACAAGAATCGCACCGTCCATCTGGGCTGCACCGGTGATCATATTCTTGATGTAATCGGCGTGGCCTGGGCAGTCGACGTGGGCATAGTGCCGGTTGTCGGTGGCGTACTCCACGTGCGCGATGGCGATCGTAATGCCACGTTCCCGCTCCTCAGGAGCATTGTCAATCGAGTCGAAGGCTCGGAACTGAGCTTCACCCTTGAGCGCCAGCACTTTGGTGATGGCAGCTGTGAGTGTCGTCTTACCGTGGTCTACGTGCCCGATGGTCCCGACGTTGACGTGGGGTTTGTCTCGAACGAACTTCTGCTTGGCCATGTCTGCATAACTCTCCTCTACCTAACCCGACGGTGACACTGCTGTCTCGCGCCGGCCTCGAGCCTCACCACTCACGCGCTTGGAGCCCACGACCAGATTTGAACCGGTGACCTTCTCCTTACCAAGGAGACGCTCTACCCCTGAGCTACGTGGGCCAGACGTCCCTCCAGCGCTCCGAAGCGAACGCAGAGAGACCGCCGTAGTTGGCACACGCGCTGCTCACGGCCTCACTCGAGACTCGCCCATTGTACCGCATGGCAGGCGCGCATAGAGACCGGCGCAGCGCATCGTTGCGCCCAGCCGTAGCGGATCTATCGCAGTGGTGCTTACCGAGCGGAACGCGGATCAAGTGCGTCGCGCAAGCCATCGCCGAAGAATGTGAAGGCCATCATCGTTATCGCGATTGCCAGGGCTGGCCAGACGGCCAGTGGTGGATCGGCAAAGATGACCGTGTATCCATCATTCACCATGCCGCCCCACGTCGGTGTTGGCGGCTGTACACCGAGCCCAATGAAGCTGAGTGCTGCTTCGATAAAGATGGCCCCCGGAATGCCGAAGGTCACCGCGACAATGATTGGTCCTAAGGCGTTCGGAATGAGGTGCCGTAACAAGATCCGCGGGGCCGATGCTCCAACCGCCCGGGCGGCCTCGACGTACTCCTTCTGCTTGAGACTGAGCAGCTGACCCCGTGTCAGTCTTGCCATACCGACCCAGTTGACAAGGCCAATGGCCAGGAAAATATTCTTGATACTGGGGCCGAATGCTGCCATGAAGATGATGACGAAGAGGAGATCAGGGAAGGCGTACATTACGTCTGTGAAGCGCATCAGCAGGTTGTCGATGAAACCGCCGGCGTAGGCCGCGATGGCGCCGATCGGAACACCAATGGCAAGGATGATGAACTGGACGAAGATGCCAACACTGAGGGAGATACGAGCGCCGTAGATTAACCGGCTGAGCTCGTCGCGTCCAACGCTGTCGGTTCCCAGTCGATACCTGGCACTCGGTGGCTGGTTGGAGCCGCCTGGCATCAGCGTCGTCGGGTTGTGAGGCGCGATGATAGGAGCGAAGACTGCGATGACGCAGAGCGCAATGATGACAATGAGCGCAACCATCGCCATTTTGTTCTGGCGGAGCCGGTAGAAAGCATCGCTCCACAGGCTGCGCTGCCGGCGAAACGCGGTGACCTCCTCGCTATTCGTCAGAACAGCTCGCTGGTCCGTTACTGCCATTGCTGCCCCCCAAACATCTCGATGCTGCTCTTACGTGTAGCGGATGCGTGGATCGACTACAGCGTACAGCAGATCCACGACGAGATTAGCGAGGACGATGATCAAGGCATAGAAGAGCGTCGTTCCCATGATGAGCGGATAGTCGCGTGCCGAGATTGCTTGCACGAAGAGCCGGCCCGTGCCAGGAATCGAGAAAATACTCTCGATAATGAAGGATCCGGAGAAGAGCCCTGCAAAAATAGGGCCGAGCACAGTGATGACGGGGATCAAACCGTTGCGAAGGATATGCCGGAATACGATGAGCCGTGCCCCCACGCCCTTCGCACGCGCCGTGCGCACGTAGTCCTGGCGTACTACCTCGAGGATGCTTGCTCGCGTGATCCGAGCAACGTAGGCAGCGGGAGTGAAGGCGAGGGCGAGCACGGGGAGAATCATCTGCTTGGGCGTGCCCCAACCCCCTGTTGGGAGCCAGTGGAGGGTGAGGGAGAAGAACACGATGAGGATCATCGCCCAGACGAAGTTCGGTGTGCTCGCCCCCGCTGTGGCGAAGGCGAGAGAGAGGTAGTCGGCCCAGGAGTTCTGGCGGAGTGCAGAGATTGTACCCAGGCTGACGCCGAGGATGACGGCAACGACGAATGCGAGGAAGGCCAAGCGTGCCGTAGTTGGCATCCCGCTGAGAATAATGCTCTGCACGGTGCGATCTTGATAGATGTAGGAGATGCCGAAATCGCCGCGTAGAGCGTGCGCAATATACAGGGCATACTGTACGGGCAGTGGTTTGTCGAGCCCATACTTGTGCGTCAGATTTGCAGTAACGGCGGCCGAGTGGGCCTTCTCTGTGTCGAATGGTCCTCCTGGAGTGACGTGCATCAAGATAAAGGTGATGAGAGAGATGACCAGGAGAACCGGAATGATCCACAAGATGCGGCGAATGATATAACTAGTCATCAGCTGGACTTCCTAGAGCGTCGATCTTTCGATGTGCAGATCGACGGCGATGAACCTGTCCATCTGAGCATGCTAGCAGGATGCACGAAGGGGCAGAGACTGGGGATCCCAGCCCCTGCCCCGAAGATTATCCAGCTTAATGGCTGGCGATCGTCACGTTCTTGTAGAAGTAGTCGCCCAGAATCTCGTCTTGCGCTGTCGGAACGAGGTTGTGCACGTAGGACTTCACGAGCCCGAAGTTCACATCCTGGTACATGATCAGCGCTGGCTGATCCGCGTACAGGATCTTGGCTGCCTGGCTGTAGAGGTCGGCTCGTTTCTTCGGGTCGCCCTCGACATCGGCCTTCTTGACGAGATCATCGTACTGCTTGTTGCTGTACTCACCGTTGTTATTGCCACCCCCAGTGAGATAGATATCGAACCAGTCTTGAGGGTCAGGATAGTCCGCTCCCCATCCAGTCCACACGAGATCGAAGTCATGCTTCTTCTGAGCCGCTACTCGGGCCTTTGCCTCTTGTGGAGCGGGCTGGATGTTGACGCCGATATTCTTCTTGATCATCGCTTGGATGTACTGAGCATACTGCACGACGACCGGGTTGTTGGTGAGCAGGAGCTTCAGAGAGAGGCTTGCCGGATTGACGCCAGAAGCCTGGAGACTCGCCTTGGCCTTGCCGATGTTGAAGGCATACTCGGCTCCGCCGTTGGGATCGAACCCGGGCATGCCCTTAGGGATGAAGTACGTGGCCGGGAAACCCAGGCCCTTGAACTGATCCTTGATGAAGGACTCGCGGTCGAAGGCTTGCGACAGAGCTTGCCGGAACTTTTGGTTGTCTAGTGGCTTGTGCTTCATCTCATAGAGGAGCCAGTAGATGGTCAGCGCGGGGTTGACTTGGAACTCTTTGGAGAGCGTTGGGTCCTGCTTGATGTTGGGGACGTTGGCTCGTGGCGGAACAATGATCTCGAGCTCACCATTCTGGTAGGCGGCGAATGCGGCGTTGGTATCGGTGATGATGCGATAGTCGAGCCCGATCTTCGGCGCACCGCCCCAGTAGTTGGGGTTGGGTGCGAAGAGCATGTGATCCTGCGGAACGTGCTCGAGCATGACGAACGGGCCGTTGCCGATGTAGTTCTTCACATTATCGACCCAGCCCTGCTTGACGAGGTCTTGACGCAACGGTGGCACGACCGCTAGGGATACGAGGTCGAGGAAGTATGGTGTGGGCTGCTCCAAGGTGAAGACGAGCGTCTTATCGTCAGCTGCCTTGACGCCCACGGCGTCTGCGAGCTTCTGCAGCTCGGCTGGAGTGACGGTTGGCTTGGCGCTCGTGGCATTCTTTGGAACGGAGACTTGGGCGTTGTTGTATGCTGCCGAGCCCTTGATGACGCCGGCGAAGTAACTCGCGTACGGGGCGGCGACAAGCGGATCGAGCTCGCGCTTGAAGGAGAAGACGAAGTCCTGAGCCTTCACGGGTGTACCGTCAGAGTACTTGTGATCCCTGATCTTAAAGGTCCACGTAATGCCGTCAGATGACGTAGACCAGCTCGCGGCTGCGCCGGGAATAGGATTCAAGTCCTTATCGAGAAGCACAAGCGTGTCGAAGACTTGGCGGACCACAGCGATCTCGTTGGTGAATTCTGCGAGGTTGGGATCAATCGCATCAGGCTCGCCACCCAGGTTTACCCGCAAAGTCTGGCTAGTCGGCATCTTGGCGATATCTGTGCGAGTGCTGGCCTTCTTGCCAGAGGAAGTAGCGGCGCTGCTCGTGCTACTCACTTCGGACGTAGCGCTTGTGCTCGTGCTCGACGACTCTGAAGATGATGACGATGATGATGTGGCGGCCACACTGCTTGCTGTAGAGCTAGAGGCCACGCTCGAGCTAGCTGTAGAGGCTGTAGCGCTAGCCGAGCTGCTCGATGAGCTGCTCGATCCGGACGAGGTGCCACCACAGGCGGCAAGCAAGCTGACTACCGCGACGCTGGCAGTGCCTAAGGTGCCACGGAGGAACACACGGCGCGCTATCCCAGGGCTGTCTGTTCCGGGCTCACGCACGGACATGAACGATCTCCTTCCAACATGGAACTATCTGTTAAACGTTGCAAGTATTGCATGAAGACGCCGACTTCACGACAAGGGGCACAAATAGTCAGGGAGTGCCTCCACACGTGCTATGTCTCTGCTAGAGAGTGTACGGAATAGTGGTTGCAGATTGTCACGTTGTCACTTCTTTTCTGCCCTTGGGAAGGAATGAGGCACGAACGGGCTTGCGTGGTCTATTTAGGCGATGACGTGCTGAGCACTGGTGCTAATGCTAAGTTGAAAGACGCCGCAGCCGCACCGCTGCTTCCTGAGCTACGTGCGCTTCACTGCGGGGTGGAACGAACCTTCTTAGTCGTCGTAGGAGGTTCGGGAGATGAGAGTTGCGGCTGTGACGGCATCTTGCTCGTCAAGCCGGATTAGCGTGACTCCTTGTGTGTTGCGTCCCACCTGACGCACCGTGTTTATGGGCTGACGGTTGACGATGCCATTCGAGGTGGACAGCACGAGATCCTCTGCATCGTCAGTGACCACCAGACCAGCGACGAGGAGGCCCGTCTTGTCGCTCAGCTTCGCCGTGATGACGCCCCGTCCACTCCGTCCCTGGGTTCGGTAGTCATTGATGGGTGTTCGCTTGCCGAAGCCTAGCGCCGTGACCACCAGTAGGTCATAGATGCCAGTTCGGCGGGACTGTGGTGGCACTACTGCCATGCTGATCACGCGATCACCCTCTTCCAAGGTGATCCCACGCACACCTGAGGTTGCACGTGCCGTCGAGCGGATCTCTGCTTCACTGAAGCAGATGGTATGGCCGTGTTCGGTGACCAGGAGGACATCCTGCGTTCCATCGGTTGGATGGACCCAGGCGAGCTCGTCACCGTCAGCGAGCGAGAGCGCGATGAGCCCATTCTTCCGGACGTTGGCGTACTCGCTGAGAGAGGTTTTCTTGACGCTGCCGTGACGCGTTGCCATCACGAGGAAGCGCTGGTCTCCTCTTGCCAGGCTTTTGATCGGGAGGAGAGCGCTGATCGATTCATTTTGCTCGATCGCAATGACGTTCATGAGTGCGACACCGCGACCCGTGCGCGATGCCTCTGGAACTTCGTGAGCCTTGATCGCGAAGACACGACCCCTGTTCGTGAAGAAAAGCAACGTGTCGAGGGTGTCTGCAGCGAAGCCGTATTGAATGGCATCTTCAGTACGAGACACCATACCGAGCCGGCCCCGGCCGCCACGACGGCGCTGCGGGAACTCGCCCATCTGCATGCGCTTCACATACCCGTGAGTTGTCAGAGTTATGAGCATCTGCTGGTGTGGAATCAGGTCTTCCTCGGTCAGCTCACCAGACTCGTCGATGATGTGGGTGTGTCGAGCATCACCATACTTATCCCGCAGCTCTGTCAGCTCCGTCTTGATCAGTGCGGTCACTTTGCCCACGTCGCCCAGTATGGCTTCGAGTTCTTTGATGGTTTCGAGTAGGGTCTTGTATTCATCCAGAATGCGCTGACGCTCCAGATTGGCGAGGCGTCCCAAGGTAAGAGCAGCAATAGCCCGTGCTTGCGCTTCGGTGAACTGCATCTCTGTCTGTAGGCTCTTGATCGCTGCATCTGTTGTCGGCGATCGACGGATGAGGGCAATCACTGCATCGATCATATCGAGAGCGCGTGTCAGCCCTTCGAGGATGTGTGCGCGGTCTTGTGCGCGGCGCAGCTGGTAGCGCGTGCGACGGATGATCACCTCCTGACGGAAGGTGAGGAACTCCTGTAGACAGCGCTTAAGCGACAGTACTCTGGGCTCATCGTGGACGATCGCCAGCATGTTCACGGTGTAGTTCTGTTGCAGCGCGGTGTGCTTGAACAGCGCGTTGAGGATCTTGCGGGGCTGCGCATCGCGCCGCAGCTCGAATACTGCTCGTGTACCTTCACGATCGCTCTCATCACGAATATCGCTGATACCATCGAGACGCTTGTTCTTGATGTGATCAGCGACCGACTCGAGCAACTGTGCCTTGTTGACTTGGAATGGAAGTTCCTTGGCCACAATCGCTGTGCGACCACCGCGTAGTTGCTCGATCTCGCATACGGCGCGGAGTGTGATGCGTCCGTGACCCGTTGCATAGATCTGCCGTATGCCGTCCCGCCCGAGGATCAGCCCACCAGTCGGAAAGTCCGGTCCTGTGATGATCGAAGTAAGCTCATCGACCGATACGTTCGGGTCGTCTGCGAGATAGATGAGAGCATCGCAGATTTCACGGAGGTTGTGAGGCGGAACGTTTGTCGCCATACCCACCGCGATTCCCACGCTACCGTTGACCAGGTAGTTGGGGACGCGTGTGGGAAGGACTGTCGGCTCTCTCTCAGTGGAGTCGAAGTTATCGAGAAAATCTACTGTATCCTGATCGATGTCAGTCAGCATTTCTTCGGCCAGCGCTGTCAAACGCACTTCGGTGTAGCGCATTGCGGCGGGGGCATCTCCATCCACGCTGCCGAAATTCCCTTGACCATCGACCAGTGGATAACGCATCGAGAACGGCTGCGCTAGACGAACAAGGGTGTCGTAGATTGCCGCGTCACCGTGAGGATGGTACTTTCCCATGACCTCTCCCACGACTTTCGCGCTCTTACGAAAGCCGCTGGTGTGGCGTAGTCCCAGCTCGAGCATGCCGAAGAGGACTCGACGGTGGACAGGCTTCAGCCCATCACGCACATCGGGCGTAGCCCGACGAATGGCGCTCAGGGAGTAGGAGAGATAGGAAGTCTGCATCTCATCTTCGATGCGGACCTCCCGATCGTGCTGCGCTTCCTCAACCATCCCCATCACTCCTTCGTACCCCTCGCGTGCCCCGATCCGGCCGCGCGCCCGTCTCGTGTTCTCGCTATAGTGTCCCATAAGCAAGCGCGGCGGCGCTCTTCGCTAGTCCTCGCTCTCTTCATCCTCGTCGCCCAGGCTGACGTCGACTCGGACCGGCTGGATTGCTACCGTGGATCGGTCATCGATCGGCGTGTCCCTCCGAGCTGTGATGAGACTCGCCGCAGCGAGAGCGTCAACCAGCCAACCCACGCGATCAACGCAAAGGCCCTGTTGCGCGAGCTCGAAGGTACCGGAGGTGTAACCGCGCCGCTCATCTGGAATGAGCACGCGACGGAAGCCGAGGCGCGCTGCCTCTGAGAGGCGCCGGTCGAGCTGGCGCACGGGTCGCAGCTCACCGACTAGCCCCACTTCACCTGCGGCAGCGATGTGTGGAGCAATTGTCCGATTAATGAGACTGGAAGCGATGGCCAGTGCAACCGGCAAGTCGGCCGCAGGCTCGGTGAGGCGAACTCCGCCGACAACTTTGACGTAGATGTCGTGCGTCTGCACGGGCAAGCCAGCACGCCGGTTCAGGACGGCCAGCAGCACCAGGAGTCTATTGATGTCGTAGCCATTGGCCTGACGCCGCGGCGGACCATAGGCGGCCGGTGCGGCAAGTGCCTGAACTTCGACGACGAGCGGTCGCGTGCCTTCCAGGATAAGAGCAGCAATCGTGCCTGGCGAAGCAGCGTGCCCCAAACTGAACAGAGCCGACGACGCATCCTCGACCTCGATCAGCCCTCGATCCTGCATCTCAAAGAGCCCAATTTCGTCGGTCGATCCGAAGCGATTCTTCACTCCCCTGAGAATGCGGTAGTTGCTCAGACGCTCTCCTTCGAGGTAGAGCACAGCGTCGACCATGTGCTCGAGGACGCGCGGCCCGGCGACGGCGCCTTCTTTCGTCACGTGTCCAACGAGGATAATAGGAAGATAACGCTGCTTTGCGAACTCGACAAGCCGCTGTGCGCACTCCCGTACCTGGCCGACTGTGCCAGCAGAGCTCTCGAGATCGGCGGTGCTGACACTCTGAATAGAATCAATGACAACGAGACATAATGAGGTATGGGGGGCTCCAAGGAGCGAGATGATGTGCTCGATGACACGGTCGACATCGGTCTCGGGGAGGACCAGAAGGCGCGGGCTAGCGACTTGTACGCGTTCGGCACGCAGCTTTACCTGCTGCGCCGACTCCTCCGCAGTAACGTAGAGTACTGGTCCCACCGTGGTCGCGAGCTGACCGCACATTTGCAGTAGGAGCGTGGACTTCCCGATACCCGGATCACCGCCAATGAGCGTCACTGAACCTGGGACGATGCCACCACCAAACACCCGATTGCATTCCGCGAAGTGCAGCTGCAGACGCTGTTGTTGAATGTCGCTGATACTTGAAAGAGGCACCGGGGAGACACTGGAGCCAAGCGAACGCTGACCGGCTGCAGCTTTGGAGGACTCTCGCTGCTCTAACGTCTCGACAAGCGTGTTCCAGGCGCCACAAGAAGGGCAACGGCCAGCCCAGCGGAGCTGCCGGGCGCCGCAACCCTGGCAGATGAAAACCGCCTTGGG